>SKZY01000148.1 GCA_007127095.1 Planctomycetaceae bacterium | reverse complement strand
CCCGGGGCTATTCGACACCCGGGGCGGCGGCGGTCTCGGTCGTCGCGCCACCCACCAAGGCAGCGGCCAACGCCGCATCATCGCTCGGCTGGACCCAACGCAAATCGAGCACCACCGTGTCGTCGATCACGCCGGCCAGGATCGCGGGTACCGACTCTGCCAGCGACTCGGCCCAACGCGCAGCCGGCAGATCCCGGTGCCGCAATTGCAATTGTCGCGACCCGATCTTCCAAGGGCCGTGGGGGGTGAGCGTCGCCGGCGCGTCGCCAACCTGACATGACCGAATCGTTTCCTCGGCCGAGATTCGAATCGCCAGACGCTCGCTGCGGCTCTTCAGGTTCTCCTCGCTGGTAGCCAGCAGTTCACCGATAGGATGTCGACTGGCCGTCGGAGCCGAGCATCCTTCGAGCGCCTCGGTGATCATCGCACGCGTCGCGATCCCGCCTTCCAAAGCCCGCCAAACCCGATTGGCAGCGATCACCTCAACCGCCGAGCGGCGACCGACCAACAATCCACACGGAGGACCGCCGATCAATCCGTCGCCGGGAACGACCACGATATTCGCGGCTCCCGAAGCGAGGTGATCATGTGCCGACCGGGGCTGTGGAGAGAGCGCCGTGAGCGATTGGAGATGTTCACCCTGAGGCGGCTTCAGCCCCGAGGAACCAGTCATTATCACCACCCGCAACCTCTGATCGTGCCCCTCAGCCGCTTCGACCTCCACGAACCAAGGCGGTCGGTCCGCACCGTTGTCGACGGCCAATAGGATCGCATTTTCCGGCAGGCCGATGGTGTCTGCGGCAGACACGCCATCGACCGAGCCGACTTCATGGACGTGTCCCAAGCCGTCTCGTCCCGCTTCGACGGGCAAAAACGCGTCGGGAATCGGAGTTCCACCGCTGAGCCTAATCGCCTCACTACGGTGTACAAAAATCGGTCGACCGGGATGGCATAATCCGATCGCCAGACAGGCCGCGTCGACGTTGCCGGCGACCAGTACCGACAACCGGTCATCACCGGCGCAGCGATTAAGACGTCGATCGAGCCGCTGACGAGCCGTCGGGGTCGATAACGCGGCGCCCGAAAAAGACTCGACCGCCAGTTCGATCGCATGATCGCCCAAGGGGACACCCGAGACACGGGAATCGCCTAGGCATCCCGACGCATTGATCACCGGCGTCACCAACGCGGTGTGTCGACGCGTCCAACGGTCCATCATCTCCCGACCGGCCCGGGCACCACGAAACAGGTTGTCGACACCGCGGGCAGCGGTTCGCGGTAATTCGTCGAGCAAGCTGGAGGCGCGTTGCTTGATCTGGTCGATCCGATCTGGGGGGACGCGATCGACCATATTGCCGACCCCACGAATCAGTGTCTCGACAGCCCAGGAGGGGATGGCCATGGTAAACGGGGTGCTCCGGCTCGCGAGGATGGGGGCGATCCCGAACAGCGGATCGAGACCTGAGATTCATTCTAAGCGAAAACGAGCATCCGGCGAGGCCGCATCGCGACCGATCACGGACGCGGTTGTCGCAAAAAATCGTCCGTCGTCCGAATCTCGTTGGCCGCCGGCGCGGTACCGAACAAACGCCCCCAGAAACCGCCGGAGCCCGAGGATTTTGTCGTCGGCTTGGGCGGGCTCGGCTTGGGCGCTGCGATGAACATTTTCGACGGGTCAAGAACCGACTTGGTTTGCGCCCATCCGCGCCGCGCCGACTGATTCATTTCCGTCAGCAATCCGGGCGATTTCTTACGAAGCCGCGACGGCTCGGATGACCACGGCGGGGCCGGCAACGACCAGGTAGCTGGATTGTACCAAGTCGTGTCAGGCGACGTCTGCGGCGGACCCGCCGCCACGAAATTGGTCGAAACAATGACCAGCAGAACAGTTGCGGAAACGATGGTTGAGTTTTTCATGACGGACACCCATGACTCGAGGATCGAGGACAACTGGGAGGTGTCGCATGCAGCCCGGGCGGCTGTCTAGACCGATTTTGTCAGCTCACACTACTCACTCGCTACGCTGGCGGGTCGTCACGAAGCGGTCAGCGGACACGCGCCATGAAGGCGATGAACTCACGATCGAGATCTGCCAATTCGGCACCAAAGATTTTTTGAAAAAGCGCCAGCCGTTCTCGGGGGGCGACCGGAACCATCGGGGTGCCGTCGCCGAGTGCTTGCAGGTATCGGATCAGATCACGGCCCCGCTTTTTCATCAGGAAGTAGGTGAACGCCCATGATTCGGCATAGGCCTCGGGTTGGGTCGCCGGTTGCCGGAACTTGGTGTCATCGATCAACAATGTTTCCAAGGCGTTCGGCGGACGGTTGGGCGCCAGTTTGCGGAACAGTTCGAGATTGAAGTAATTGACCCGTCCGACGCCTTTCCATCCGTTCAGACTGTTGAAGTTCGGCGCTTCAAAAAACAACGCCAAGCCTTCGCTGATCCACATCGGGTTATCGGCAAACCGGGTTTGGATACCCGTGTTGTACGCGAGTTGGTGGGTGGCTTCATGGATGATCGTCGACACGTTACGCTCCGGATCGGGGACCTTGAACGTCACCATCCGGTTGGTTTCCAGGTGGTAGTAACCGATCACATTCTTGGCGGCTTCTCCGAGTTCCTTGGTCGCGTAAGCGTCGAAACTGGCCCGGTCGGCGAAGACCAAGGCGACCAGGGGAAACTCGGGTTTGTCGAGTTTCCACCGCTGGTTGGAAAAGAAAACATGCATCCCGCGATGAAGTGATTCGAAGAGTCCGCCGACCCAGCGGGCATAGAACTCGTCACAGTTGTGGGCAATCAAATAATTCGAAGTCCGCCGAAAGTTGAAGTCGGGCGGTAACTCGGCCGCCAAACGCCGCTCCATCTCGGCGACTCCGACGGGACGAAAGGAGCCCTCCAGCGGCTGATCGTCAATCAATTGATCCGGTTGAATCAAAAATAAGTGCCCCTCGTCGTTCAGCAACAGCCGGCCACCATCTTGGGCCGTGACCAGCAACTTCCCGGCAACCTCGACTTCGGTTCCCGCTTCCGAGCGAAAGGAGACCAAGCGTAGCTCTTGATCCGGCTCTTTTCCCCACGCCGCCGCCCCTCCCAGGGCCACCGTGACTCCCGTGAATCCCACCACCGGCAGGGCAAGCGTGACGAAGGTGGTGAGCGTCGTCAGGACTGCGACTGCGGCCCGACGAGGATGACAGAGGAACGGCATGGGATTTGACGATCGGATGAGTGCGGAATCGGACCGAACACCGTGGTGTTGGATCACGCGGGAGTTCGTCATCAGCCGGGTTGGTCGCTGACTTTGAGGACAAGGTTTGCATCGCGTTGCCGCGGGTCAAGCGGAACAGGTCCGGCGGAAACGTGATCACAGGGACCGTGCTTCGCTGACCGATTTTAGTCGAAACCGATGGCCGACGGGTTGCCATCGGAAACGCAGAAATGCGGCAGCGAGATTCATCAACTGCCTTTCCAAGCTACGATTGAGGGATGAAAATTACGGCGATCCCTCAACTGTACCGCAACCTCCGCCGCTGGCGGGAAATTCTGACCGTGCTCAGACGGCATGGTTTAGCCGATTGGCTCAGTCAGTTCCCCCACCTGCCGTTCCGGGATTGGCTGAAAGATTCCGACGGTTTACCGCTGGCGTCGCACTCGCGTGAGGTCCGGTTGCGGATGGCGTTGACCGAGTTGGGCCCCACTTTCATCAAGTTGGGACAGATTCTCGCCGCCCGGCCCGACTTGGTCGGCACGACGATCGCCAACGAGCTAAAGAATCTTCACAGCAACGTCCCGGCGGTCGACTCCGCGACGATTCGCCAGACGCTCCGCGACGAACTCGGCTTCCGGCTCGACACCGACATCATCGATTTCGACGACACACCGTTGGCGACGGCTTCGATCGGCCAGGTCCATCGGGCACGGCTCGCCGACGGAACCGACGTGGTGGTCAAGGTGCAGCGTCCCGCGATCGAAGAGACGATCTTGTGTGACCTCGATGTCCTCGAAGGGGTCGCGGAGTTGGCCGAAAAGGTCGAGGGGCTAGCCGCGTTCTCACCCCAAAAGTTGATCCAACAGATGGCGCCGATGATTCGGCGCGAACTCGACTTCGGCCGCGAACGCCAAAACCTGCTCGTCTTCGCGGGGCTGTTGAGCGACGTCGAGGGGATCGAGATCCCGCGGCCGATCGAATCGCTCTGTACCCGCCGGGTGCTGGTGATGACCCGACTGCTCGGTCAGGATCTGTCACGGGCCGCCCGAAAGGAACTCGATTCCGACCAGCGTCGCGACGCGGCGAGGCTGATCACGACCGTCTACATGCGGATGCTATTTCACCACGGTTTCTTTCACGCTGACCCTCATCCGGGCAACCTTGTGGTATTGGCCGAGGGCGGCATCGGGATCCTCGATTTCGGCATGGTCGGTCGGATCGACACCCGACTCCGCGAGCAGATCGAGGAGATGTTGATGGCGATCTCCAGCGGCGATAGCGGCCGCTTAACGCAACTGATCCGGCGTGCTGGCAACGCTCCGGCGATCCTCGACGAGTCGGCGTTGTCGACCGACGTTTCGGACTTCATCACGCTCTACGGGCACCAAGATCTGGGGAACTTTGACCTCACCGGGGCGCTCAACGATTTGGGCGATGTGCTCCATCGTCACGGGATCAAATTGCCGCCCCAATCGGCGCTGTTGATGAAAATGCTCGTCTCGCTCGAAGGCACTTTGTCGACTCTCAGCGCCGATTTTGACGCCTTGGAAATCATGGCCAACTTTGTCCGCCGGGCCTCCTTCAATCGCTTCAGTCCGCGACGCCGGGTCCGCCAGGCGCGACGCGTGTTGCTCGAAGCCGAGTACTTTATGGAGGTCGTCCCCGATCAGCTGTTGGGACTGCTCGATCAGGCACGACGGGGTCAATTGAGCGTCCACATGGAGCACCATCGACTCGGCGCGACCGTCAATCGGCTGGTCCTCGGGCTGATCGCCAGCGCCCTGTTTCTCGGCTCATCCTTGTTACTGTCGATGAAAGTCCCGCCACTGCTGTTTGTCGTCCCGACCTATTTTGGTCTTCACGAGATCAGTCTCCTCGGGGTCGCAGGAGCCGTGGTCAGTGTATTGATGATGTTGCGACTTTACTTCGCGATCAACCGCAGCGGACACCTCTCCGGTCGCCAGGAGGATTGAACCTCAGTCGCCGGTGAGCATTTGCAGCCCGAAACCGACCATCGAAAATGCATTGAGCAGGGCATGGACGAGGATGCAGGGCCACAGCCGGCCGGTCTGTCGGTAGACGTAACCCATCGCGACCGAAAACAAGAACAGCGGGATCGGCGCGGCACCTTGGCCGATGTGCATCACCGCGAACAGTCCGCTGCTGAGCAGGATCGGCCACCACGGCCAACCCGCCACTTCCGTCGCCGGAATCGGCAGCGTATCGCCGATCTCGGACGCCTCGGACTCCGTCGGCAGGTCGGACACTTTGGCCGATTCTTGCCGGTCATTCGTCTCCTGCCCTCGATCGTTGACCACCGCTGCCCGGGCGGCCCGCTGGGCACCGCCCTGCAGCAACGCCCGAAAGAGAAACTCTTCGAGCAACGGGGCGATCACGATCGTCCCGACCGCCATGCTGAAAAAGACCATGAATGTCGGCTCTCGCTGGATCGCATCCAACACTTCATGTTCATACTCGACGACCCGTCCGAGGAGGTCCGCGACCAGTAACACCGGAGGGATGACCAGGAAGGCGACGACGCCGCTGAGCAAAAGGTCGGATCGTCGTGGCCAAAAACCGTACCGCCGCAGCGTTGCCGAGGAGGTCAGCCCCATCTGGACCATCAGACACGCCAGCACCAGCAGGTTGGCGACACCACCGGCGATGGCCAAAGCGACGAAACCGGTCGCATCGAGTTGCAACCAGTCGTCACCTTCACCCGAGCCCCAATATTTTCGGACGGTGACGACCGCGGCGGTCGAGCAGACCAGCCAGAGACCGAAGCCGAGAAAGAACTCGGCCAGCGACCAGAACGGGACCCGCCGCGCCTCGGCCGCCAGCAGTGGCCGGGCCAACCGTAGGCTGCGACGTCCCAGCAGCACCCAACCGATCAGGCTGGCGATACCTGCGGCAGCGGCAAAAAAATTGAAGGCCCAAAGTGCTAGCGACGCCATCACGTCGCCCTTTCATCGCCACGGAGCACCCTGGCCGCCGCGAGCACGTAGTCAAATCCGGAGTAGACGGTCAGTCCGACCGCCAACCAAATCGCTGCCACTCGCGTCCAGGTCAGCCACTCGGGTGGGGCCTCGGACAATAGGTGAAGCAACGCGGCGACGATCGCGACACACTGCAAAACCATCTTCCACTTGCCCAACGACGTCGCCGAAAAATCACCTCCTGCCCCCTCGATGATGCCTCGCAGACTGGTCACCAACAGCTCACGGGCGACGACAACAACCGCCATCCAGGCGGCGATCCCGGAATCGGGGATCGCGACCAGAGCGATGAACGTTCCGCAAATGATGATTTTGTCGACAAACGGGTCAAAAATACGGCCCAATTTCGTGACTTGGCCATATTTTCGGGCCCAATAGCCGTCCATCCAGTCGGTGCTGGCGGCGATCACGAAGGTCACCACGGCCGCAAAAAAAGACTGGAAGTGGATCAAAACCAAGACCGCGATGGCCAACGCCAGTCGAGCCGTGGTCAGCAGATTGGGGACGTTCCAAGGAGAGCCCGGAGGAACGGGTGCGATTGACATACGGGGTCTCGAATCGTTCAAACGGTCGCCGGCTTGTTGGCGTGTGCGGCGCCGTCGAACGACGACGCTGAGCTGCGGGTGGCAGCTTTGGGGGGAATTCGATCCGGCCCGTCGACGCCTCCGCGACGACAGTCTACCAAGTGAGCCGGTTTTTGGTCAGGCGATCAAGCTGTGGGAACTGGCCCGCCAGCCAGACGTGACCTACGGTTGTCGTGACGGTCGGCGACGGCCGAGTCGCCCATCCCCACTCCCCGCCGCAGGTTCCCGTGTTAGGACCGCTTTCAATCGGCCGCGACTGCCGCAGCCCGATCCTGTTGACCGTACTGCTGTTCGCCGCATTCGTATTGCCGCCGTCCGCCTTCGTTGCGGTGGCACAGTCACCTCCATCCAGCCCGGTCGCCGACGAACCGAGCGATCCAGCAGACGACTTGAACGCCGACGCGGATGCGAATGGCGTCGCCGATCCGCCGACAGATACCGAGGCGGATGCGGATGCGGAAGCCGGAGAAGTCAAGGTGTCGCCGGCGCTGCCGGAAATCGCGTCGCTGCAGACACAACTCGATTCCGTAACCGCCGATGAGACACTCGAGGAAGCGTTCAAGGCCAGGTTGATCGCATCGCTCCGCTCCTCCATCGATCAACTCCGCACATTGGCGGAACTCGAACAGGCCGCAGCAACCAGCCGTCGGGCGGTCGAGACCGCCCCCGAGCGTCTGAAGAAGGCCCGCAATACGCTCGCGGACCCGCCGCCTGCCCCGCGGCTGCCGCCCGAAGCGACCGATGAGAGATCGCCGTTGTCGCTCGACGTGATCCGCCAACGGCGGACCGAAGCGGCGGCGCAGCTCAACGCCGCTCGCGAGGAGCAACAGCAGCTCGAGTTGACTCAGCGCGAGCGTGCCGGCCGCGTCACCGGATTGGCCAGCCTGATCGCCGACGCCCGGACCGCGGCCGATGAGGCGATCGCCAGTACGGTCGGCGATCAGGAAAACGACCCTGCTGGGACACTGCGGGCCGCCCGCGAGACCGAGCGTTTGATCACCATTGCCCTGGCCAGGCAACGTCTGGCAACGCTGCTCGCCGAGCAAGCCCGGCTCGAGGCCGAAGCCGAATTGCTACCGCTGCAACTCGAACTCGCCGCCGCACGAACACGCCGCGCCGGTGAAACATTGAAGCTTTGGGATGAACTGCTCGGCCAACAGAAACAGTACAGGATCGAGACGGAACTGGGCGAGTTTCGGCGACTGATCGACGAAACTTCGGAGGGCCAAAGCGATCCGGTCGAGGAATCACGACTGTTGTCCTTGGGACCGAAATGGATCGAATTGACCAGCGACAATGCGGCGTTGCAACGAACGATGAGTCGCATTCGGACCCGCTTCGATGCCCTCGACTCGACCTTCAAGGAGGTCGCCGCGGAGATCGAACGCGATCTGGAATCGTCCGAAGGACTCCGTTCAGGGCTGGGTCTGAAGTTGTTGCGAATCCGTTCTCGGCTCCCCTCGCCGGCCTCGCTTCGGAGCGAAATCCGAGAAGTCGATGATGCGCTCGAGCGGGCCCGGCAACTGCAATCAGAGACCGAATTGGCCTGGGACGACCTCCGCTACTTCGGCGACGACTCGTTCCGTAAGCCGCCTTCGCTGCGTCAATCGAGAGCCGGCAACGGCTCAGCGAGAGGCGAGCCGGAATCCCGCAACGGAATCGAGCTCCGGGAACAATTGCTATTGCGTCAATTGATGGCGGATATCGACGAACACATCAACGATCTGATCGAGGTCAAAGGACTGTTCGAACTGAAGCGGCGGCGTACGGAAGAATTGCGATCGTTGATCGAAGAAAACGTCATTTGGATCCGTGGCGCGACGACGATCCGGCTGTCACGGTTACCCGCGGCGCGGTTGACCCTGCGGCGAATGCTGGAGCCGGAAAATCTGACGACGGCCATCTCGACGATCGTCTCGACGTTGCCACGCCGCATCGATCTGGTCGCGGTTTGGGGTTTGGCCGCGATCCTGCCCTGGGTCCTGGGACGCCGGTTGCGGCGTCATTTGCAGCGACTCAATCGGGCCGCAGTCTTGCCGAATGAACACCCGGTTCTGCTGAGCGTGTCGGCGTTGGTGATCACGCTCCTGTTATCGTTCCCGCCGGTCGTTTCGTTCGCCGTATTGGGGCTGATCTTGACCGGGGGAGGTGAGGCCGCGGGGTTTTCCCTAGCACTCGGTGAATCGTTGGTTGTGGTCGCCGTGGCGTTGCTGCCGCTGCGCTGGCTCCGCCAACTGCTACGCAGTAACGGGTTGTTCGAGACGCATTTCGGTTACGAGCCCCAACAGACTCGCCCGGCTGGCTTGGCGGTCCATCGGCTGAGCCTGGCGGGGATTCCCGCGGTGCTGTTTTCCCGGCTGGCTTCCAACCCGGTACTGGCTCAGGGGGAAGACACACTCGGTCGACTCAGCTTCGCTTTGGTGATGCTGATCTTGGCGTTGGTTTCTTGGCGCGCGTTCCACCCTCAATCGGGGGTCATGGTGACGTATTTACGGGATAACCCCGATGGCTGGCTGGCGAAGTTACAGCCGTTATGGCACGCGTTCACACTGATCCCGTTGATCCTCGCTGGCCTCTCGTTGGCCGGATACACCTACGCCGCCACTCTGCTTGCCGAACGGCTCTACTGGTCGCTCTGGTTCGCCATCGCCCTGCTGGTTTTCAGCGGCCTGATGACGCGTTGGGTGCTCGCCCGCTGCGCCCGCCGGCGATCCGGACCGACCGAGGACGGACCGGTGTCGATCGCCGCCAAGCGAGAATTAACCGAGATCGACGCGCAGGCGATGCGTCTGCTCAACGTTTCGCTGTGGATCGTCGTACTGGTCGGAGCCGCTTGGCTGTGGGCACCGGTATTGCCTGCGGTCCGGATCCTCGATCGGGTCCCACTGTGGGATTCGACGGCGCTCGATGGGTCGATCGTTCCCATCACCTTGGCCCACCTGGTGACCGCTCTGCCGATCGTGGTACTGACCTGGGTAGCCGCTCGTAATTTGCCGGGACTGATTGAAAGCGTGCTGTTGGAGCGGTTGCCGCTCGACAAGCCGGCTCGCTACGCGATCACGTCGCTGGCCAGTTACGGGATCGCGATCGTCGGCATCCTGCTCACGTCCAACACACTCGGCTTGCGGTGGGAAGGGATCCAATGGCTCGTCGCGGCTCTCGGTGTCGGCCTCGGCTTCGGACTGCAAGAAATCTTCGCCAATTTCGTCAGTGGCATCATCTTGCTGTTCGAGCAGCCGATCCGTGTCGGTGATGTCGTGACGATCGGCGATACCACCGGTACGGTCTCTCGGATTCGTATCCGCGCGACCGTCGTCCGCAACTGGCACCGCCAAGAACTGATCATCCCCAACAAGAACTTGATCACCGAACGGATCATCAACTGGACCCTCAGCGACAGCGTCAACCGTCTCGAATTGCGGATCGGCGTCGCCTACGGGACCGACACGCGAGCCGCCTGCAGATTGCTGGAGGAAGTTTGCAACCAGCATGACAACATCTTGATCGACCCCAAGCCGATTATCGCCTTCGAGGGGTTCGGTGATTCGACGCTCAACCTGATCGCCTACTGTTTCCTCGACTCGCTCGAACACCGAATTCGGACGATGCACGAAATCAACACCGCTATCGACGAGCGATTCAAGCAGGCCGGGATCGAAATCGCCTTTCCTCAGCAAGACTTGCACATCCGATCGATCCCGCCCGAATGGGGCATCAATCGCGACAGCGAGCCACGGTCGATTCAGCCGGAATGACGATCCGTCGGCGGGTAGGAGAGGTCGAGTCGTAGGCAAGATGCCGGCTCAAACGCCAGCGAAGTGAACCAACTTGGCCAAATCGCAGTAATCAAAGGGTCTCATCTTGAGTTTCAGAAGGTAGACTAGAGCGACTCGGTAAATAAAGTAGCGTGGTGAACGACGAGGTCGCGTCGTTCGAATCCCCTCGCCGACGCTCTTCATTCATTGTCTCCCAGGGCAGATTTTCCATGGCCGCTCGTGACGACTCGGTAATTCGAGGCAGCTTGATCACCTCATTGATTGTTTTGGTGCTCTCGCTCGCCCTGAACTTTTTCCTCTACCGCTGGGGCAGCACCAGCTCGATCGAATCCGCTCGGGCTCGTGAACAGTTGGCGAACAGTCAGAACGAGGTCCGATCGAGTAGTGAAAGGATCACCTTGATGAAGGCGATGATGGGCGTCGGGTCGGTCAGCGAGGCCGAGTTCGACAGGCTCCGCAACAGTGCCAGTGGTGATCCGGAAATGGAGCAAATCGAGCGGCAATTCCTTGAGGACATGGCCTATTTCGGTCCCGATGTCGATTCGCAAAATCGGAATTATCCGGCACTTCCGGAATACCTGGTCAACGCCATCCGGTCGCGGAATGAGCAGTACAGCCAGGCCCGCGAAGAGGCGACTTCGATCCGTGTTCAGGCGGCTAGCGACGTCGACAACGCCCGCAAGGCAGAGGCCCAGGCCAATCAGAGCCGCGACCAGGCTTTGACCAAGCTCGAGTCGGAGACCGAACTGTTCAACGAGGACCGCGAGAAGATGAAACTCGAGGGTGCCAAGATGCAGGATACGGTCACGAAGCTCGATCGCGATTTCCGCTCGTTCCGCACCGCCACCAGCCAAAAAGAGGAACAGCTGACCTCGAATATCGCCAAACTCGAGACCACGGTCACCAAACAGCGGCAAGAACTCAATCGACTGCGGAGTGACCGCTTCGAAAACGTCCAAGGTGAGATCACCTACGTCGTGCCGCCCGGACGATTGGTCCACCTCAACCTCGGCAGCGCCGACTCGTTGCGAGTCGGTGTCCAGTTCGGAGTCGTCGATGTCGATGAACTGAACGTCGAAGAGGCCGATTTGAAGGCCGAGATTCAGGTCACCAAAATCCTCGGCGAACACTCCGCCCAAGCCCGAGTGCTCGGCAACCCCTCCTACCGAAATCCGCTGGTCGAAGGCGACAAACTCTACTCGCCGTTCTGGGCGCCGGGCCGTAAAGTCAAAATCGCCCTGGCCGGTGATATCGACCTCACCGGTGACGGCCGCAGTGATATCCGTCATCTGAAGTCGATGATCGAACTCGCCGGTGCCGAAGTCGCCGCGATGCTCTCGCCGACCGGCGAACTCGAAGGGACGCTCGATTCGAGCATTCGGTTCCTGGTCGTCGGAGAACAACCCGTTTCCGAAAGCGCGTTCGGTGTCATCGACGACGAAACCCGCATCAGGGCGATCAATGAAATCGGCCGCTTCAAGGCTCAAGCGACCGAATTGGGGATCACGCCGATCCCCGCTTGGAAATTGATGGAATACCTCAAGGGAATCAGCGATGCGGTCACCGTTCCGTTGGGGAGCGATCGCCGACCGGGCGATTTCAATCCGCCGGAAGTGATCAGTTCGTCAAGCCGCGCCAAGACGACGTTGCTTCCTGAAATCTATCGGAATCAGGTCGAAGGACAGTCGGGCCGTTGACGATCTGCCGAGGCGATGGGCGACCAATCCGCTGCCGCAACACCCGGTAATCCGGGTGATCCGCCGTTGCCGAGACGGTTTGCGGTAAACTCGCGGTTGCCGTTGCCCGCCGAATTATTATCCGATCGCCGACCTTGGTATGCGATCGTTTCGAGCCGATTGTCGCGTAACCCGCTGGCGGATCGGGTCGCCCTGGCCACGCTCCATCACTGGAACGAACAGGCGATCCGAACCACATCCGCTCTCCCGTTGGTCGTCGCCGGCACTGCGGCCGCTCCCTGGGTCAAACGTTCTTGCCGACTGCTCGGCGTGGAGCCGGTCCGTCTGCGACTCGACGGCGATAACGCTCAGCGCGGTGGCGATGCCGACGATTTCGCCGATGCCTATCCGCTCAGGTCGCTCGCCCCGGACTTTGACCGCGATTCGATCGCCTTCCTGCTCGCCGACCGGATCGATGTCGCGACGGTGCGGAGGAATGGCACGATCCATCGGTTGGCCCGGCAACGGCTGGCCGACGATCCGTCACCAACGGTCCGTGTGCGGGTACCGGTGGAGCCCTGGGGCCAGTCGGCGGCGGCCGCTGAAGTCCGAGTACTTGTGGAATTGATCGCCGCCGGCGCGGTCGGGTACTGCTGCCACTGGGAAGACGAGGCCGCAGAGTATCCCGAATCCGCGGACGACCGCACCGACCGGCATGATGGCGGTGTGGCGGTGGCGAAGGTCGCCCGCCGGTTGATCGAGTGCCCCGAAGAATGGCTGGTACACTGCACACGCGCCCGCTCAGGTCCCTGGCCAGGCCAGTCCGAGGCTCAGTTTCGCGATTGGTTGTTGCTGTCCCGGCCCGCTCCGACCGACCTGACGCCGTTGGCGACCTTGAGCCGGATCGTGCGGCAGCGGCAGATCGTCGGCACGCGACAGACGGTCCGGTCAGACCGTCCGGTGATCTGTTTTTCCGCCAAAGCGGTCCTCGAGGCGACCCGAACGCGAGTCTTCCGGCCTCATTTGGGACGTTGGGACGGCGAACCGTACGGGATCGCCATCCGCTCCGCCGCTGCCCAGCGCGCCGGGGCGATGCCCGTGATCTATGTCGATGCGGAATCGATGCCCGACGTCGCTGTCGACCAACTCTGGCGGGTTCAAGCCAAAGGCCAAACGTATGACTGGACTCAAGAGAACGAGTGGCGGATCGCCGGGACGCTCGATTTACGTCGCTGCGATCCCGATGATGTCGTCGTATTTGTCCGCTCCGACGCGGAATGCCGCCATTTTACGGATGCCGCTTGGCCGGTGGTGTCGATCGAATCGCTGACACGGTTAGCCGCGGAAACCTGAGTCGGAAAATTTTTCCGTCTCTGCCCGAACAGCCCCTGCGGCGTAGCGGTCGCAATCCTTGGCTCTGTTCGATAAGCTCAGACGTATCGGCAGGGTCGCCGATCGCCGTTGCGGCTGAACGCCGAACTCGCCGCCTCTCCAACCACCGCCACTCAGCGATCCTTGATGAACGCAGTCGCTAACGCCGCGGGAGAATATCCGCTGGCCCCTTACAAGACGATCCCGGTCCAAGACCTCAAGGACCGGATCGAAGCCGTCCGAAAGCGGCTCGGTAAACGTCTGATGATCCTCGGCCATCACTATCAACAGGATGAAGTGATCGCTCACGCCGACCTCCGCGGCGATAGCTACCAACTCAGCCAGTTGGCGGCTGATAACTCCGATTGCGAATCGATCGTTTTCTGCGGTGTTCACTTCATGGCCGAGACCGCCGATATTTTGGCGAATCGGCCCGAAAAACTCGAGCAGCGCGGCGGCCAGAAGGTCACCGTGGTCCTGCCCGACTTGGCCGCCGGTTGCTCGATGGCCGACATGGCGGCGATCAGTCAGGTCGAAGCGGCCTGGGCTGACATGTCGGAGGTGATCGATACCGAGCGAGTGATCCCCGTCACCTACATCAACAGCGCTGCCAGCTTAAAGGCCTTCTGCGGACGCCACGGCGGGATCGTCTGCACCAGCAGCAACGCCGCGGCGGTGCTTCGCTGGGCCTTCGAACGCGGCGATCGCGTGTTGTTCTTTCCCGATCAGCACCTCGGCCGAAATACGGCGTTGGCGATGGGGATCGGCATCGATCAGATGCCGGTCTGGGACCCCTACAGCCTGGAACTCGGCGGGAATTCCGAAACGGCGGTCGAGAACGCTCAGGTGATCCTCTGGAAAGGTCATTGCAGCGTCCACCAAATGTTCCGCCCGGAACATGTCGCTCAATTTCGTGAACAGCACCCCGGGATTAAGATCTTGGTCCATCCCGAATGTCCGCGGGAAGTTAACGATCTCGCCGACGTCTCCGGCAGTACGGGAAAGATCATCCAGACGGTTCGCGATAGCCCGCCGGGCACTAAATGGGCGATCGGTACCGAATTGCACCTCGTGAATCGACTCAAGGCCGATCATCCCGAACAAGAAATCCATTTCCTCAGCCCGGTCGTCTGCATGTGCGCGACGATGTACCGGATCGACCTCCAACACCTCTGCTGGAGCCTCGAAAATCTCTGCGACGGTCATCCGGTGAACGTCATCGGTGTCGATCCTGAGGTTTCACGCTGGAGCCTGGTCGCCTTGGAGCGAATGTTGTCGGTCAAGTGACCACGGCGCCGGCTCGCTCAATCCGGCTCGCGGATGAAGTAGCGGGGACGGTCGTGCGTCGTCTGGCCCGCGTCCTGCTGCGTCGGCCCGGTCGATGCGTTTCGGATCGCGGACCGTAGCGCCGCCACCGGCGGATCGGTCGGCCAACGTCGCCGCGAGGCGACCGGTTCGATGGGCGTGAACTCGAAACGGTCGGTGATCAGATCGTCCGCGGTCGGTGGCGACTGCGTCTCGTTCGGACGCCGGGTTGCCCAAGCGTGAAAGTCCTGATCGCGGCTCGCCGCGGTCGCCGATTTCCCGGGCGAATCAGACGCTTCCGATTCTGCCTCAGCTGACCGTTGCGATGCCGGTCGGATCGCTCGCACCGGTTCGCGGGTGAAGCGGTCGGCGAACCGTTTTTCGGCTGATTCTTCGTGAACGGCAGCTTGCTCATCCGCCCCACGGTCGGTCGCCACACGGTCGGCCGCCACACGGTCATCCAACGCTTCTTCATTCACCTCCCGTTCGGCTGCTCGGGACCGAGCGGCCGTAGTCTCGGCGACCGCCCCGAATCGTTCGCGGACCGGTTCGGGACGTTCCAGCTCAAAAGCTAGGTCGTAGTACGAGTCGGGCATCGGTGGCTGTGCGGCGAGTGGGCGTTCGGGCAGCGTCATCGGAACCGGTTGCCACGCCAAACTCGGGTCGAAGCCAGGATATTGCGGCCAAGCCGACGACGATGCCGTAATCGAATCGTTCTCCCCACCACCCTGCGATTGTGATGTGGGCCGATCGAGCCGCTGCTCGCCTTCACGGCGAAAAGGCAGGGCGGCCAGACAACCGGCCGTGATGATGATGACGACGGCAAAGGTGGTGGGACGCAAGGTAATCACTCGCAGCACGGAGGTACCCGAGTCAACCGAGCGAAGGTAGGTCACCATTCGCAAAGCCGACCCGGCCGGGTCAGCTCCGTCCCTGAAGCAATTTTACCAATGAGCGGAAGAAACTTACTCATCTTCCGATATCGTCTCCATCGGCCCCGGCTACCAACCGACTTGAAGCGAAACCAAAAAAATCGCAACGTTCGAGTTTCCGCGGCCGGTCAATGCACCGGTCAGCGCGGGTTCATTCCACGGGGTACGCCGGATCAGCGGCGGAGGATGGCGGTAACGGGGAAATGATCCGAAGGAGTCCGGCCGTCGACGGCCGTGCGGTCGATGGCGGCGTCGACAATCGTCCAGCTCGGAGAGACGCCGATCCAGTCGATCCGAGCGCCTCCGGTCGCATCGGCTCGGAATCCCGAAAACGTCCCTTCAGCGGCGGTCGGTTCGGGGTTCGCATTCCGAAACGTGTCGACGATCGGTGACGCCTGATCACCCTCTCGAGCGAACAACGCTTGGTAGGGCGGGCTCGCCTGATCGGCGTTGAAGTCGCCGGTCAAGACGACGTCGCAATCGGCACCGAGTTCACTGATCTGACGCCGAATCAGACGCGACGATTCCAGCCGAGCCGTCTCGCCCCGGTGGTCAAAGTGGGTGTTGAGGAACAGGATCGGGCGGGAATCGGGCAGTCGCCGATCTCGCAGTTTTACCCAGCTGACCATCCGTGGTAGCGAACTGTCCCAACTCTGACTGCCGACGACCATCGGTGTCTCGCTGAGCCAAAAATGTCCCGCGTCGAGCTTTTCGAAACGGTCACGCCGATAGAACAAGGCCATCATCTCGCCGTCTTCCTTGCCGTCGGTGCGGCCGACACCGTGGTGGTCATAGCCGGCCAACGCTGCGGCGATGAAGTCTCGTTGAAACCCGAGCGTTTCCTGAGTACCGAGCAGGTCGGGCGCGAATGCCTCGATCGTCTGGACGAGAAATTCCTTCCGACGGTCCCAGTGGTTGTCGCCGTCTCGAGCCGTGCCGTAGCGGACGTTGAAACTCATCACTCGAACGTCGTCGGCAGAGCCGGATGGTGGGTCGGCGGCACTTCCGCTCGGCGCGATCGACGTTAGCGCAAGGAAACACAAAATGATCAGGCTTAGCGTTAAACGGGACATCGGACAGGACCTTTCGGTGGGGAATGAGGCAGTGAGTGAGTCAATGCGTGGGGGCGGGTATCGGCTGCGGTTGCTGGTGACGCGACGTCGGTCGATCGATTCTAATATGGTCGATCATAACCCGTCCCGCCGCCTTCCACCCGCCTGCCGATCGGAGCCGCCTTGATGTCCGAGGATCGTCCCACCACCCTGGATCAGTCGCCCGATCCTCGCCCGACCGCGGAATCGGATCGTACTGACGGGGGCCATTCGCTCGCCGAGTTAAGACTTTGCCTGACGGTCCCCTTGCTCTGTGATGCCCTCGACGCTCACGGACTTAGCTGCCAATCGCCGCGATTGCCAATCAAACCGCTGACCTCGGTTTCACCGCTGTTGCTCGGCCGTGCCAAGACGACGTTGTGGGCCGATATGGCTCACCAAGATCCCCAGCCCTATCAGTTGGAACTCGCGGCGATCGATTCTTGCCGGCCGGATGAAGTGATCGTCTGCGCCGCCGGCGGTTCGTTCCGCTCGGGAATTTGGGGCGAATTGTTGACCGCCGCGGCGACCAATGTCGGCTGTGTGGGGGTGATCGTCGACGGAGCCATCCGTGACTTGGCGCGAATTCGAGAACTCGGATTTCCCGTCTATGCTCGGGGATGCAATCCGTATGACAGCCGCAATCGCCAGCGGGTAATCGATTACGACGTACCGGTGGAATGGGATTCGGTCCGCATCGAGCCGGGCGATCTGATCGCAGCCGACGAAGACGGGATCGTCGTCATTCCGCGGCGGGTCGAGGCTTCGGTGTTGGCCGCAGCGATGGAGAAGGTCGGCGCCGAAAATCGAGTCCGTGACGCGATCGTGGCGGGAATGTCGGCGACCCAGGCCTTCGAGACGTTCGGGGTGTTATAATTTTCTGGATTCGGTACCGTTTCGAGAGGCTGCCGCCCCGTTCGTCGCCCGCCCGCTCAATTCCCACCCCGCCGTCTGCCCTTCCCACCGGAGTCAGTTCCGATGTCGCTGCCCGTCCCGCCTGTTGACCTTCGCGAATCGTCGTGCGGCCGCCGAGATTTCTTGATCCGTTCCGCCGCCCTCGGGATCGCCGGTTCCGCTACGGCTGCGACGGGGTCGGCTTGGCTGCGTGCGGCCGAACCGACCGACCAAGCGGGCTGGCAACTCGGCTGTTTCACGCGGCCATTCGCCGAGTTCAGCTATGCCGATACCGTCGCCGCGATCGCCTCCGCCGGCTATTCCGCGATCGGCCTGATGGCGGCGCGATTGCCAACCGGAAATGTCACATTAGCCGATGCCAACGACAGCCAGGTCGATGAGATTCGGTCAATCGCCTCTCAGGGCGGTCTAGCGATCGCAGCGACCTATTACGGCGGTCCTCCGGTCAACCGGTCATTCGCCGCTGGCGTCGAGGCGATTGAGCGGCTGATCGAAAACTGTGCCCGATCGGGCTGCGCCACGATCCTACTCGGCGGGACCGCTAACGAAGATCTGTTCGACGACTACTTCCGTGTCATCGAACAGGTTTGCGACCAAGCGGCCGAAAAGCAGGTCTCGCTGGTGCTCAAGCCACACGGCGGGCTCAACGCGACCGGCCCCCAATGCCGCAAGATTGTCGAACGGGTCAACCATCCCGCGTTTCGTATCTGGTACGACCCGGGCAACATCTTTTACTACTCCGAGGGTGGGCTCAACCCGTTGGACGATGTCGCCGAAGTCGCTGGGTTAGTGACCGGAATGTGCGTGAAGGATTTTCGGCCGCCTCAAGATGTGGCGTTGAACCCTGGCGAGGGGCAGGTCGATTTTCCCGAATTGTTCAAACGACTGGCCGAGGGCGGTTTCCGTTCGGGGCCGTTGATCGTCGAAACGCTCGCCCCGGGCGATCTGGCGACGACGACCACCAATGCCAGCAAAACGCGACAATTTTTGCAATCTGTCTTGCGGTGATCGTCATCCCGTTCACCCACCTGCCTACCAACCCCGCCGACGAACATGTCCCGATACCGATCGACCCGACGTCGCCACGACGTCGGCGGCTGCGAAGATTTCCGCCGGACTCGGCGTTGGCAGCGACGCGATTTGATGCAAGCCGGGATGCTCGGCGCTTTAGGCTTGAGTGTCGCCGATTGGTGGAAACTGCTCGCGGCCGCGCCGCCCCCGGGGGCCGGCGCCGGACAACCGCGGAGAAAGCCGGCTAAAGCTTGTATCTTTCTGTTCATGTGGGGCGGCCCGAGTCAACTCGACACGTTTGACCTCAAACCCGAGGCGCCCGACGAGGTCCGTGGCCCGTTCCGACCGATCGCGACCAAAGTGCCCGGGATGCAGATCTGTGAGCACTTCACGCGACTGGCCGAACATACCGACAAGATCGCGTTGATCCGTTCCCTGACCCATGACGACCCCGCTCACCTGTCGAGCGGCCATGCCACGGTCACGGGACAGTTGGCGCCGGTGATCAAGAGTGACGCGACGCCGCCGAGCGACCAAGATTCTCCCCACTTCGGCGCCTTGGTTTCCCGCTTGCGTCCCTGCGAAACCGGCTTGCCGTCGTCGGTGACGATGCCTTGGAAGGCGTATCACCCGGCAGCCCCGGGTGGTGAAGCGCCGGGGCAGCACGGCGGATGGCTCGGTCCCAGCCACGACGGCCTGCTGTTGACCGGAGATCCCAATTCGCCCGATTGGCGCCCCAGCGGATTGTCATTGCCGGCCGACATGACACTCGAGCGGTTGCAGGACCGATACCGTCTGTTGCGGTCGTTCGACCAAGCCGGCCGGGCTCTCGAAATGGGGGCTGCGAAAATGGCGTTGCAAGAACATCAGTCGCGAGCCTTCGATTTACTCTCGTCGGCCGGTGTCCGGCAAGCCTTCGACCTGGCCGCGGAGCCCGATCATGTCCGGGACGCTTACGGCCGTAACATCCACGGCCAATGCGTGCTGCTGGCCCGACGCTTGGTCGAACATGGCGTCCCGATGGTGACGATCAATTGGCACAACGACGGTCGAAACTTTTGGGATACCCACGGTAATAATTTCAACCGTCTGAAAGACGACCTGATCCCGCCATCCGATCAGGCGTTGTCGATGCTGCTTGAGGACCTCCAGCAACGCGGAATGCTGGAAGAGACGCTCGTCGTCTGGGTCGGCGAGTTCGGGCGGCGGCCTCAGATCACTGCCGCCAACGCCGGTCGTGAGCACTGGCCGTTCTGCTACAGCGGACTGATGGCCGGCGGCGGGATCGCCGGCGGGATCGTTCACGGGGCGAGTGATCCGCATGCCGCCTACCCGGCGGCCGACCCCGTCAGCCCCCAGGATATGGGCGCCACGATCGTCGACGCGCTCGGGATCCCCGTCGATACCATGCTGGAAGATCGCGAAGGCCGGCCGCACCGGATCACCTCCGGAAAGGTCGTCGACTCACTCTTCGCCTAATGAGGCGTCCGCCTCGACTTCCACTTCAGGGCGGTGGCTGGTTTCAACATGTCGCCGCTCCGCTCGCTGCCGTCGCTCGGCTTCACGATAAACCTCCCCATCCATCTCCCGCTTTCGAAGGAACCCCCATGTCCGGTCCCGAAATTCAATACCCCCGTGAACCCGATTCGCCGCAGTCGCATTTGCCGTTCAGCCCTTGTGTGGTTGTCGGCGACATGGTGTTCGTTTCCGGTCAAGCCTCGGTCGACCGCAGCGGGGCGATCGTGGAGGACGATTTTGAGGGCGAGTTTCGGCGTTCGATCGAAAATCTCGCCGCGGTCCTGAAGACGGCTGGGTGTGAGTTGTCAGACGTGATCCAGACCCGCAATTATGTCGATTTGCCCGCCGACCTGGCCGACTTCAATCGGTTGTATCGCGAGTACTTTACCGAACCCTATCCGGCACGTACGACGATTCTCAACTGCCTCGGCGGCAAGTTACGCTACGAGGTCGAATGCGTCGCGGTCCGTCGTCAGGTATCCTGACGCCGCCTTACTCGTGGCTTCAACCGCTGGATCGAATCGGAGAAACGATCGCCGTGACACCTTGGTATGAAATCGATAACGTGCAGGAGATCGCCTCACCGGCACTGCTGATCTATCCCGACCGGGTCGAAGAGAACTTGCGGCGAATGATCGCGATGGCAGGTGACGTTTCGCGGCTCAGGCCTCATGTGAAAACGCACAAATTGCCGCAGATCGTGGAGCTGAAGCTACGAGCCGGGATCGACAAGTTCAAAGCGTCGACGATCGCCGAGGCGGAAATGACGGCGGCCGCCGGCGGCCGCGACGTGATGATCGGCTATCAATGCGTCGGCCCGGCGGCAAAGCGTTTGGCCCGCCTGATCAAGGCCTTCCCCGAGACCCGTTTTTCGGCTTTGGTCGACAACCCGGCGACACTCAAAGAATTAGCTACCGAGGCCTTGGCAGCCGGCGTCGAGATCACACTGTTCGTCGATCTGAATGTCGGCATGGATCGCACCGGTATCGAGCCGGGCCCGGCTGCGATCGAACTCTACCAAATACTCGCCGCGACTCCCGGCCTGATCGCCGGCGGGTTACACGCCTACGACGGGCACCTGCACGATCCCGATCGCGAACAGATGTCGGCCGCCGCCGAAGCGGTTCGTGAGCGGGTCGAGACATTGATGGCGAGTTTGCGGCAAGCCGGCCTGACCGTTCCCAAACTGATCGCCGGCGGGACGCCATCGTCGCCGCTGTGGGCCGCGTCGAGCGAAGCCGAAGTCGGTGCCGGGACGACTGTCCTGTGGGACTTCGGCCAGCCGACCGTTTCACCCGACCACGATTTTCTCAACGCCGCCGTGCTGCTGGCCCGCGTGATCAGTCGCCCGACCCACGATCGACTCTGCCTCGACCTCGGGCACAAGGCGGTCGCGGCGGAGATGCCGCAGCCGCGCGTCCGCTGGTTCACGCTCGAAGACGCCGAACCGGTATTGCAGAACGAAGAACACTTGGTGCTGAAGACCGATCGGGCTGGTGATTATCCGGTCGGTACCGTCATTTACGGGATCCCGCGGCACATCTGCCCGACGGTAGCGTTGCAGAGCGAGGTCGTTTGTGTCCGTGATCGCGTCGCCTGTGAAACCTGGCCGGTCGTGGCCCGGGCGCGGCGGATCACGATATGAGCGTCTCGCCGATGCGGGACCCACCGTCGCGATCGTCCGCCGAACCGCCCACTACGGTGCGCTATCGCGTGATCGGCGTCAGCGTCGCGATGGCATTCATGCTCTATCTCGACCGGGTGTGTCTCGGCGAGATCGTCAAGGACGACTCCTTTCGGGCCGACTTCGACGTGTCGAAGGAACGGATCGGTGAGGTCCTTGGCGCTTTTTTCTTCACCTACGCGCTATTCCAGGTCCCCGCCGGTTGGGCCAGCGACCGGTTCGGTGCCCGACGGATGCTGACCAGCTACATCGTGCTCTGGTCGCTGATGACGGGGATCACCGGTTGGGCCTCGACCGTCTCGGCATTGCTGTTGGCCCGCTTGGCCTGCGGCGTCGCCCAAGCCGGTGCCTACCCGACCTCCAGTGGCGTGGTGCGGCAGTGGTTCCCGCTCCATCGCCGGGGACTGGCCAGCGGCTGGATCAGTCTCGGTGGACGGCTCGGTGGCACCCTCGCCCCCTATCTGACCGCGCTTTTGATCGTGGCGTTGGGAGATTGGCGGAGCGTGTTGATCGGCTACTTCATCGCCGGCCTGGTGGTCGCCGGATTGTACGCCTGGATCGTTCGCGACCGCCCCGATTCGCATCCCGCTGTCAACGACGGCGAGCTGCAATCGATCGGTCCACAGCCCGATACGGTGCGGCCGACAGCAGGCGAATTCTTCGGCATGCTTCTCGCCTGCGCACTCAATCGGTCGCTGTGGCTCAATTCGCTGTCGCAGTTCTCGATCAACATCGGCTGGGCCTTCCTGATCACCTGGCTGCCGAGCTACCTGGCGGACTCACAAGGCGTCGCCGCGGTCACCGGCGCGACGATGGTGACTCTGGTCCTGGCATCGGGAATGCCGGGACAGCTGCTCGGCGGCGTGCTCGGCGATCGCGCCGTGTCGGCGATCGGTCTCCGCTGGGGCCGGGTGTTGGTCCCGTCGATTGCCTTGGCGATCGCCGGTTTCGCCTACATGACCTGTCTGACACTCGAGTCGGTCTGGCTGATCGTCACCTGCTGTGCCGTCGTCTCGTTGATGACCGATATCGCCAATCCCTCAACTTGGGCCTTCATGCAAGACGTCGGCGGTCGTAACACCGCGGCCGTTTTTGGTTGGGCCAACATGTGGGGAAATTTTGGTGCCGCGTTCAGCGCCATGTTGGTCCCCTACCTGATGAAGTGGGGCGAGGCGAGCGGACGTGGTCAAGACTTGGTGTTCATCGTCTGTGGCTCAGCCTTTTTTGTCGCCTCGCTGATGATGCTCGGGATGGACGCCACCAAGCCGGTCCAGCCGGCGGTTGTCAGCCCGCAACCGGTCGACGCCTGAACAGGACCGAGGCTTGAAAGCGACCGGCTGGCCGCTGTCCTATGATGCTTTCAGTTCGCCGCCCGTCGTTCCTACCTCAACCGCTACCAGTCACCGGAGGCAATCGTCTTGGAAATCGCGTCATTGCCCCCTCATCTGGCCGAACGCGTCCGCTGGTATCGCGGTCCTCTGCCTTCACCGACTGCCGCATCAACCGGCGCGGTGAAACCGCCGCGGGGAACGACGAAGCCGGAACCCGCCGACCGGTTCACGGGCGATTTTGTTCTCTACTGGATGCATCACGCCGTCCGCGGACATGAGAACCCGTCACTCGACGTGGCGATCCGTTTCGCCAATGATCTCGGGCTGCCGCTGTTGGTCTATCACGCTTTATGCGAGCAGTATCCCTACGCCTCCGATCGCCATCACGCGTTTATTCTGCAGGGAGCCCGCGATGTTCAACGGGAATTGAACGACCTCGGCGTTGCTTATCGGTTTCACCTCCAGCGCGAGGGCCATCGCGGGGCACACCTGAGAGACCTGGCCCGCCGAGCCGCGGTGTTGGTCAGCGATGAGATGCCGGTCGGACCAATCGTCGGTTGGCTCGGCCGGTTGGCGACGATGTGTACCGCACCGATCCTCTGTGTCGATTCCTCCTGCGTCGTTCCACTGCCGCTGATCGATCGCGCCTATACGCGGGCCTTCGAGTACCGCAAGGCTACGGCCGATCTCTACTCCGCACGACTGAATCGCCCGTACCCGGTCCAGCCGGTCGACTGTCAACCGTTTTGCGGTAGCCTGCCGTTCGAACCGCTCGATCTGCAAGATGCCGACCTCGCTGCACTGATCGGCAGCTGCCAGATCGATCATTCGATCGCCGCGGTCTCCGATACACCGGGTGGATCTCGCAGCGGCTATGCGCGGTGGACTGCGTTCCGAGACGAGCGATTAAAAAAGTACTCGCGATGTCGTAATGATGCCGCCGATCACGGCGGGGTCAGCCGGATGAGCGGTTATCTCCATTTCGGAATGGTCAGCCCGTTTCGAATCGCTCGCGAAGCTGCCGGAGCAGGGGCGGAAAAATTCCTCGACGAGCTTTTGATCTGGCGTGAACTCGCTTTCCACTTTTGTCACCACGTCGGCGAACAGATCGATTCGCTCGACGCGATCCCGGATTGGGCGCGACAAACCTTGGCCGCTCACGCCTCCGACCGTCGTGAATCGATTTTTCCTTGGGAGACTTTATCGCGTGGCGTGACCGGCCAGCCACTGTGGGATCTCTGTCAGCAAAGCCTGTTGCGACACGGCGAATTGCACAACAACGTCAGGATGACCTGGGGCAAGGCATTGATCGGCTGGGCTACGTCACCGGCTCAAGCGCTGCATTTGGCGATCGACCTGAATCATCGCTACGCTCTCGACGGTCGCGATCCGAGCAGCTACGGCGGGCTGCTCTGGTGTTTTGGCCAATTCGACCGCCGGTTCGAACCCGAACGGTCGGTCTTGGGTACGGTCCGCCCCCGCCCGATAGAATCTCACATGCGCAGAATCGACCTGGCAAAGTATCGCTCGGTCGTCACCCGACCGATCGCCGCACGTCCGCCCTCGGTGGCGATCGTCGGCGCCGGGTTGGCAGGTCTGGTCGCCGCGCGGACGCTGGCCGACCACGGACTCGATGTCAGGCTGTTCGATAAATCACGCGGCGTCGGAGGTCGGATGTCGACCCGCAGGACGAAGACGGGATTGAGATTCGATCACGGTGCGCAGTATTTCACCGCCCGCGATTGTCGCTTCGCTCGCTATGTCCGCTCGTGGGTCGATTCCGGTCTGGTCGATTCGTGGAGCGGTCGAGTCGTACAGCTGCGCAACGCCAAACCGATCGCCGAAAAGTCAGATACGGCCAGGTATGTTGGCTGCCCGGGGATGAATGCGGTCGCCAAGCATCTTGCCGAGGACCTCGATTGTCGGCTCAGCACACACGTCCAGGCGCTGCGGCGGCGTCAGGATCGTTGGGAATTGTCGGACGATACCGGCGGTTCGTTGGGGCGGTTCGATCGAGTGATCATCAATTGCCCGCCAGCTCAAACTGCCGTCTTGCTTCACGACCATTCTCACTTGGCCGAGCGAATCTCGGCCGTCAAGATGAATCCCTGTTGGGCCGTGATGCTGCAACTCGCCGGCGCCAGCGGTATCGACTTTGACGGCGCGTTCGTCGATGACAGCCCCTTGTCCTGGATCTGTCGCAACAATTCCAAACCGGGCCGCTCGGGAGATGGCGAGACCTGGGTCCTACACGCCTCAGCGGCCTGGTCGGCGGAACATCTTGAGGCCGAAGCGGCCTCGGTGTGCGACCGCTTGGTCGCCGCCTGGCGAGAGCAGACCGGAGTTCCGGCGGCGACGCGGATTGAAACGGCGATCGCTCATCGTTGGCGGTACGCGATCCCCGACAACCCACTTCCCGAAGATTGCCTCTGGGACGCTGCCAATGGTCTCGGGGCTTGTGGCGATTGGTGCGGCGGCCCCCGGATCGAAGGGGCATTTCTGTCCGGTATCGCCGTAGCCGGGGCCTTGCTTCGTCAATGGACGATCGACCGACCGACGACCGATTCGCAGCACCCTCTGTTTCTTCAGGGCGGCAGCGACCTGTCGCACGATGGCCAATCCGCCGCCGAGCGACCGAAGGATGCGATCGATTAACTCGCCGTTTTCAGCTTGATAACCGTCTGCCGTAGCCCCAGCGTTCGTAATTCCTCGTTGACACTTTGCGGGTCGTTCCGCTCGAGAGTCTCAGCGACTTCGTGCCAGATAAGCTCCGCGAAGCGGCGGTGGGCCGGGATCAACCACTCCCGAATCGTTTCCGGGGTGACTCGCACCTGCTGAGACTCGCCCTCGGTATTGATCCGAATCGCCAACATTTCGGGCGTCTCGCCGGGATTTTCAATCGCCTGCCGCAACAGCGTGAACAGCGGTCGAGTCGGGACCCGGTGCTGCTGCCGTTCGAGATCTCGCCAAGCGCGATTAAGGATTTCACCTCGCCAACGGGTCAGCCAGCTTGGCGTATCTGGCAACCAACCCGAAAAGTCGATCTCCGGACGTACCGATTCCGGCAGCAGGCCGATTTTGGCTTTGGCCGCCGAGCGGAGGCCGCGAATGAGAAAATCGCGTGCTAACCCACGACAAGAAGTACCGAAGCCCTCGGTCACGAGATGACCGATCAACAGCGTCAAACTGTCGTTGGCAAGCTTTTCATCGCCAAGCCACTCGATCAATTGGCCCCGCATCGGATCGAGATAGCGGAGCACCAATGCTGCGGCACTTCGCGAACGGGTCCACGAAGGATACGACTCCAGCGCCGCCGTACTGGCCATCGGTGTGCCAACGTCCTTGCCGAACAGATTGATGCCCGCGCGGTCTCTGCCGTTGGGTGATAGCGGCGGATCAGAAGTCATCGGAAATCGGTCGGCCCAAATGAGTCACTGGTCAGGCGTCGCGTCCTCGACCTCGCCAGAGCGTCCTGACGCCGCCCCTTCGTCTTCCGCGATCTGCAATGCGGCCGTGATCCGGTCGATCGCCACCCCTTTGGGTGACTGCAACTCGAATACCAATTCATGCTTGCCAGGCGGAATTTCCGTCGTCGCGAAGTCGATCAGGACCTCCCTTGTACCGCCGGGTTCCGGCAAAACCGACGTGGAAAGCTTTTTCGGGAATGCCGGAACGATCCGCTGAGAATCGTTCACCCCATCACCAGGAACTACAAAAATGGCGATTTGGGCAACTGTCTTGGTTCCCTGAAAGGCCCTACGTGGATCATTTTCGCTCACTTCTGCATGATTGGCCAGCTGAATACGACAATTTGCGTGAAATCCGGCTTCCAAAACCGCCGGAACATGGTCGATACCGGCAAATCGGAGCGAATCGAGTGGGCCGGTGTTTCCAGCCGTGGTGGCTTGATCGCGATCCTCGTCGCCACTCCGCAGCGGCGTCGGGGATACCGATTGCTCCCTAGCCGGCCCGGCCACTTTCGGTCGCGATTCGGACGAATTACCGCTCCAAATCAGCCCGGCAACGACGAGCAACGCGAACGAAGACAGCGGCAACCAGACCCGCTTGTCTCGAACCCAAGCACCGGCGGCACCCGGGCGGCGTTCCGGCCCAGATCGCCGAACCGGCTCGGCGACCGCTTTACCGACGGGGGGCTGAGACGGCGCAGGCTGCTGGCGAGGCGTTTGGACACCTGGCCGGGCCACAGCGACCTTCGCCACCGGTTTGGGAAGCGGCTTGGCGGGCGGCGTCGGCTTGGTGACAATCCGCATCGCCTCATCGACGTCTTGACGAATTCGCCTTTCTGAATCGACGAACGCCTGTCGGCAAGCCGCCGCCGAGACGAAGCGGTCTCGCGGCTCCTTGGCCAACAGCCGCAGGATCAATTCCGCCAGCGGGGCAGGGCATTGCGGATCGATCGGGTCGGGCGGCGTACTGAGAATCCGAACCAACTGCTCGGGAAGCGATGCGGCCGGAAACGGCGATCGGCCGCAGACCAGTTCGTACAACACCACCCCGGCGCTGAACAGATCGCTGCGATCATCCAGCGACTCGCAACGCCCCTGCTCGGGCGACAAATAACCGGGCGTGCCGATCACCGTGCCATGGTCACTCATCGCGTCGACCGGACTAGCCGCCAACGCCAGCCCGAAGTCCAATACCTTGACTCTCCCCGATGGTTGCTCAACCCAAACATTGCCGGGTTTCACGTCACGGTGAACGATCCCGCGCTGGTGGGCCGCCTCGAGTCCGGCAAACAACTGTGAACCGATCTCGAGCACTCGCTCCCATCCGGGACGAGCCGCCCCGCGGATCAACGGCTCCAACGTCGAACCGTGCAGCAATTCCATCGCCATGAACAGAATGCCCGACTTTTCACCGACTTCGTAGATCGTCACGACATTGTCATGCACGATCGCCGCCATCGCCCTGGCTTCCTCCAAGAATCGCTGGCGACTGTTCGGTGCCGCCGAATAACGGTGGTTCATCACCTTCAGCGCGACCTGGCGTTTCAGACGCATATCCTCGGCGCGATAGACATATCCCATCCCGCCACGGCCGATCGTGTCGATGACCCGGTAATGCCCGATCCGCTCGGGTGCGACGTGGGCTCCGGCATCGGCCGTCATCTGATCACCTATTGTCGCAGCAACCATTGGTGCACCACGTACACGACCGTGACCAACGATTCCCCGCTGCAATTCTCCGGTACGTCCTGCATCGTGTGCCAATATCGCGGAGCCCCGATTCCCGGCCGCGGGTAATCGAAGTCGATCAGGTCGACAGTCGGGATCCGGGCGATCAGGTTCAGCGGCAGGTGATCGTCACGGACTTCGTGCCGGACACGTGGGATGAACGCGTCGACACCGAGCGACTTCGCGGTTGCAAAAATCTCTCTGGTGACCTCGCGGGCGTACCGCCAACTGTTCCGTTCGTAATAAATCGCTAGCTCCTTGTCACCGACCATGTCCAACAGGACACCGGCTTGGTAACCCACCCGCGGAGGGTTAGCGACATACTGCTCGGCGAAGTGGGTCGAGCCGAGGAAATAGTCGTCACGCCCTTCGCGAAAGACCAATTCCTCGCCGTCGAACAGCACGATGTCGATCCCGACGTCTGCGGGCAACTCGTCGATGTGATTCGACAACTCCATCAGCGCCGCCACCCCACTGCCGCCGTCGTTGGCCCCCACGAAGCGGCCCTTCGGGTTCACCGGATCGCGGTCGGGAAACGGACGTGTGTCGTAGTGGGCGCAGAGCAGAAACCGCTTCGGCCGCCGCGGATGCCAGCTCGCGATCAAGTTTCCGCACTTCACAGCGTCTCCCGTCTCGGGATGCCGCACCGGAAACCACTGCATCGAGACATCACCGCCACGCTGCGTGAAAAAGTCGGTCAGCAGTTCTTGCTGTGCGGTCATTGCCTCGCTGCCGCTGGGCCGCGGCCCGAGATCGCAAATCGCGACCAGGTACGCAAAGGCTCGGTCGGCATCGTACTGGGGAGGGATCACGGCCTGCGTGCCGCCAGCCCCGCTCCTCGACGTGCCCCGCTGAAACCCGATCGCCTGAATCAAGAAAAAACAACCGCTGCCGACCACCAGCGCGGTCCCCAGCAGCCAAACGAACCACCGCCGATTCGAATCACGCTCGCACTCGACGCGATGTGGTTCAAGACCGCGAGCAACCGTCACGGTCGCCCCGCGACTACCGCCGATATCCGGCGCACCAACTTTGGCAACTTGCAAAATGGCCCCTCTCCTGTCGAGCGTGACTGATCAGTTTCTATATCAATATACCAGGCCCCCCCCTCTGCCGCACCCGGATCTTCCCGCCAAGCCCCGAACATTCGAGCCAAACGACCAATTTTTCCAAAAATCCGATCGTTAGCCGTTGACCGACAGCAGCGGCGAAGATAACTTCTCGCTTCCTCCAAACGAGGAGATTGTCTTACCAGTTGACCGCATGGGTGTCTCGTGACGACCGGAACCAACGAAGTTATTCGCATCCGTATGGAAGCGTACGATCACTCGGTGCTCGACCAGAGCGCCGCCGAGATCGTCAATACGGTCAAAGCCACTCACAGCGAAGTGCATGGGCCGATCCCCTTGCCGACTCGAATCGAACGGTACACGGTCTTGTCGGGACCGTTCATCGACAAGAAGGCTCGGCAGCAATTCGAGATCCGCACCCACAAGCGGCTGATCGATATCGTGCAGGCGACGGCAAAGACGATCGAGGCGCTCAACAAGCTGAGTTTGCCGGCCGGGGTCGACATCAAGATCAAGGCTTCGGCTCGCTAGTTATTGAGAGTTTCCGCCGTTCGCCCGCGTGTGGCGTTCGGCTCAGTGCAGGCCACTTGGCCCGCTCCGGTTTTTAGATTCAGAAAGAACGGTTTTCTATCGAACGGACGTCGTTTCGATATCGCTTCGCGTTGCCCACAGCGACGTTTCGGAGCGATCGAACAGGCAAGCCCAAGACTGACAACTGCTTAACCTTCGCAACACGAGGCGTCTGACGATGTCCCGCGGAATACTCGGCCGTAAGGTCGGAATGACACAAGTTTATCGCGAAGACGGTACCGCGGTCCCCGTGACCGTGATCGAAGCCGGTCCGTGCAGCGTCTTGCAGGTGCGGGATCTCGCCCGAGACGGCTACGAAGCAGTTCAGCTTGGTTTCTTAGACAAGCCGCGCCGGTTGGCCGCTCGTAGCGAGCGAGGCCAGGTCGCGAAGATCGACAGTAAGCGTTCGAAGGCCCGTCAGGCTGCCGGTGTCGAACTGCTCGCCAAAGCCGATTGCGAACCGAAACGGTTCGTGCGAGAGTTTCGCGGTGCGACTCCCGCCACGGTCGGCGAAGAGGTCAAAGTCGACGTGTTCGCCGATGTCCAGCGAGTTGACGTCACCGCGACCTCCAAGGGCCGTGGCTTTTCGGGTGTCATGAAGCGGCACAACTTCGCTGGGCAACGGGCGACCCACGGTGTGAAAAAGGTCCACCGTCAAACCGGCGGTACCGGCTGCAGTGCCGATCCGAGCCGCGTGATCAAGGGCATGAAAATGGCCGGCCAGTACGGCAACGCCCGTACGACGGTGCGAAACCTGGAAGTGGTTCGCGTCGACGCCGAAAACAATCTGCTGCTCGTCCGTGGAGCGATCCCCGGACCCAATGGCGGCTATGTTTCGGTCCGCGAAACGAACATGCTCCGCTAACTTGCAAAAGTGACTACGGCAAAATCAATCATGGCAACTCTACCCGTTTACGATATCGCTGGCACCGAGGTCGGCTCGTACGAAATCGACCCGACGCAGGTGGCACCACATATCAATAAGCAGTTGCTGCACGACGCGGTCGTCATGTATCAGGCCAATCTTCGTCAAGGTTCGCACTGTGCAAAGACCCGCGGTCAAGTGAGCGGCAGCACCAAAAAGCTCTATCGCCAAAAAGGGACCGGAAACGCCCGGGCCGGTAGTAAGCGGACGAACGTTCGTCGGGGCGGTGGCGTGGCACGGACGATTAAGCCTCGCGACTACAGCTACCGACTGCCGAAAAAGGCGGTCAAACTCGCCACCCGGATGGCGATCGCTTCGAAGCTGGCCGATGGAGAGGTCGTTGTACTCGATTCATTGGCACTCGAGTCGGCGAAGACGAAAGTAGTCGCCGCGGCGTTGAAGTCACTCGGACTCGATGGCGTTTCGACGTTGATCGTGCTCGATGCTCCGGATCGAATCGCCTATCTGAGTTCGCGGAATATCTCGGGGGTTTCGCTCTCGCCGGTACGCGATCTGAACGCCTTGGCGGTTTTGAAACCACGGCGGATGTTGGTTACGAAGGCTGCGTTGGACCGCATCAAAGACGGCTCGTTCGCTTCGCCCGCCGAGTCGGCGGCGGTCTGATTTCGTTCGTAGGTTTAACGCAACAGTAAGGTGAGCCCAGTGGCTGAAGAAATCCAAGTTATCGAAATCGCGCCGATGCCGCCGCATCAGGTGCTGCTGCGACCGCTGGTAACCGAAAAAGGTGTTCACCGGGCTACGCGGAACGCCCAGTACGCGTTTGAGATCCATCGAGAAGCTACGAAGCAGGACGTTCGCGAAGCGGTCGAGTCGCTGTTCAACGTGCGGGTCGAGAAGGTTTGTACGCAGAACCGCAAGGGAAAGTCCCGTCGCTATCGGTTTCGCCTCGGCAAGACCAGCGACTGGAAGAAGGCGATCGTTCATCTCCGAGGCGACGACAAGATCGAGTTCTTTTAGCGGGCGTCTCCCGGCGATTCGCCGGGTTGGGGTATTGATTTGAGTTCGGCTTCGGTCCTTTCCGAGCCGTGGTTTGAAGTTTCTTGGTGAAAGTGAATTGGCATGGGCATTCGAATCTACAAGCCGACCAGCGCCGGGCGGCGTAACGCGTCGGTTAGCGATTTTGCCGAGCTGACCCCGGGCTATAAGCCTGAACGCGGGCTGTTGAAGCGACAAAAGAAAACGGGCGGACGCAATAACCAGGGTAAGATTACCGCTCGTCACCGCGGCGGCGGCCACAAGCAAATGTACCGCGTGATCGATTTTCGTCGCGGCAAAGACGGTGTGCCGGCAAAGGTCGATAGCGTCCAATATGATCCGATCCGGTCGGCCAACATCGCGCTGCTGAAGTATGCCGACGGCGAACGTTCTTACGTGATCGCCGCCTATGGCGTCTCGGCGGGCGATACGGTAGAGAACGGTCCCGAGGCGGCGCCGAGTGTCGGTAACTGCCTGCCGCTGAAGAATATCCCACTCGACACCGTGGTCTGCTGCATCGAGTTGCGTCCCGGTTCCGGTGCGACGATGTGCCGGAGCGCAGGTACCTCGGCTAAGTTGAAGGCCCGTGACGCCGGTTGGGCACAATTGGAATTACCTAGCGGCGAAGTCCGCCGGGTTCCCGCGAATTGCCGGGCAACTGTCGGACGGGTCGGCAACGTCGATCACATGAAAGTCGTCATCGGTAAGGCCGGACGCAATCGTTGGATGGGTCGGCGTCCGCATGTCCGCGGCACGTCGATGAACCCGATCGACCACCCACACGGCGGTGGTGAGGGGCGGACCAAGGGCGGACGCCATCCGGTCAGTCCCCAGGGCAAGAGCGCCAAGGGCGGAGCGACGCGTCAGCGACGTAAGCCGAGCAACAGCGCGATCGTGAGGCGGCGCAAGAGCCGTCGTTATGGTCAATTGAAGTTGCACAAGTGATTCGGTAACGCTCGGTCGTCGGGTCCGCGGTAATCGTACAATGAGTTTTTTAAGCTGAATTGCCATGAGTCGTAGTAGTAAAAAAGGTCCTTACGTCGACCCGAAGCTGTTTTTCAAAGTTCAAAAACAGAGTGAGGGCGGTCGCGCCGAACCGATTAAGACGTGGGCCCGACGTTGTACGATCGTGCCGGAATTCATCAACGTCACCTTCATGGTTCATGACGGCAGGAAACACGTGAAGGTACTGGTGACCGAAGACATGGTCGGACACAAGTTGGGCGAGTTCGCCCCGACACGAACGTTCAAGGGTCATGGCGGTAAGGGCGGCAAACGATAGTCGCCGATATCGGTTATCGGCTAGCTGATTTATTTAAGAGAGACGTATTCGTCATGACAATGAAAGCGATTCACCGCGGAGCCCGAATCAGCGCCCGAAAGGTGCGGCTTGTTGCGGACTTAGTTCGTGGGAAGTACGCCGACGAGGCACTTGACATCCTCAAGTACCAACCGCAGCGTGGCGCTCGGATGCTCGAAAAGGTGTTGCAAAGCGCCGTCGGCAACGCTCAGGACCCGGAGCAAAACGGTGGCCGGAGCTATAAGATCGAAGACTTGGTGGTGACGGACGTCCAGGTGGGTCCTGGGCCGATGTTCAAGCGTGTTCGTCCGCGGGCCCGTGGAATGGCCTTCATGATCAAGAAGCGGACCAGTCATATCTCGGTCGGTTTGACACCGCTCGAGAATTTGTAGACGTCAGAAGAAATCCCCGGGCTCGCTCGCCGCGGCCCTTCGGAAAACTAAGATTAAGACGAACTGAAACATGGGACAAAAAGTAAACCCGATCGCTTTCCGAACCGGAGTTACTCGCGGTTGGGGTAGCCGTTGGTACGCGTCCAAGAAAGAGTTCGCCGGGCTTCTTCACGAAGACCGGATGATTCGCAACTTCATTACAAAACATCCGAAGCGGCCGCAATACAAAAGTGCCGGCATCGATCGGATCGAGATCGAACGGACACGCGACGAAGTCCGGGTGATGCTCTATGTAGCTCGTCCCGGGTTGATTATCGGCAAGAAAGGGACCGAGGTAGAGGTCCTGCAGAACGAACTACAGAACCTGATCGGCCGCCGGGTTAATTTGAAGGTCGACCAGGTAGAGCGTCCGGAATTGCAAGCACAGTTGGTGTCTGAGGATATCGCACAGCAGTTAGCCAAGCGATCGAGTTTCCGACGAACCCTGAAGCGTTCGCTCGAACAGACGATGGACGCGGGGGCGAAGGGCATCAAGATTCAAATGGCCGGTCGACTCGGTGGCGCCGAGATGGCTCGGCGTGAAAAGGCCAGCATGGGCTCGGTTCCGCTGAGCACGTTGCAGGCAAAGATCGATTACGGATTCACAGAGGCGATGACGCCGCAGGGGCACATCGGGATTCAAGTGTGGGTCAACCAAGGTACTTACGGAGACGACAACGATGGCGTTGATGCCCAAACGGGTCAAGCATCGAAAAAGCCAAAGAGGGCGCATAAAAGGTAATGCGACTCGTGGCAACACGGTCGTGTTCGGTGACTTTGGCCTGCAGGCTCTTGAAGCCGGTTGGGTTAAGGCCACGACGATCGAGGCCGGACGTATTGCGGGACAGCAGTACGTGCGTGGTGAAGGCAAGTTGTACATCCGGATCTTCCCCGATAAGTCGGTGACCAGCACCCCGCTGGAAACTCGAATGGGTAAAGGCAAGGGTGAACCAGATTTTTGGGCCGCGGTGGTGAAGCCGGGGACCGTACTTTACGAATTGGGTGGCGTAACCGAGCAGCAGGCGAAGGTCTGCTTCGCTCGATTGGCTCAGAAGATGCCGGTCAAGGTCAGGTTCATCAGCCGCCGTACCGTTTGACATTCAGACACGCAGTTTAAAGATGACAAAAGCGTCAGAATTACGCGAAATGAGCGACGAGCAGCTCGAGCTGACTTCGAAAGAGGCGGCCGAGAAGCTGTTTCGGCTCCGTTTTCAAGCCGAGGCGGAGCGGCTCGACGTTCCCAGCGAAATCCGCAAGAGCCGGAGATTGATCGCGCGGATCATGACCATCCAGACCGAACGACGGACCGCCAGCCGATCCGCCGTTTAGGCGAAATCGCCCGCCTTGGCGAAACGGTTTCGTATATTTAGTTTTCAAGTTGAACCGGCCGAAAGGCCGCCCACGTCCGAGTCGATCAAAATGCCCAAACGCATCGTGCAGGGAATCGTCACCAGCGACAAGATGAGCAAAACCCGCCGGGTCGAGCTGGCGAGGCTGACGAAGCACCCGACGTACAAGAAATATGTTCGCAGCAAAACCGTTTGCTACGCACATGATGAGAACAATGAATCGTCGGTCGGTGACCGCGTCGAGATCATCGAATCCGAACCGCTCAGCCGTTTGAAGCGTTGGCGTTTGGTCAAAGTGGTTTCCAAGAGCACCGAAGTCGACCTCGCGACGTTGCGGGCGGTCCGCAAGGGTGAAACCCCGACGCTAGCGACCGATGGCGAAGCCGGTTAAGCGGTCGGCTGCTGCAATCGGCGACCGCAGGACGAAGCACTCGATGCACGCTGCGGCAAGTAAATTAACAGAACAAAGCATAGTCGCGATAACGATCGATCATGATCCAACAAGAAACCAGACTTGACGTTGCGGACAACACCGGCGCCCGCGAGGTGATGTGCATCAAGGTGCTCGGCGGCAGTCGTCGGCGGACCGCGGGTCTTGGCGACGTCATCGTCTGCAGTGTGAAAAGTGTCATTCCGGGTAGTGACGTAAAGAAAAAGGCGGTCGTTCGGGCTGTTGTCGTTCGGGTCAAGCATTCGACACGTCGGCCCGACGGCAGTTATGTTCGATTCGACAGCAACGCGGTCGTTTTGATTGACAAAGACAAGGGACCACGTGGTACTCGGATCTTCGGTGCCGTCGCTCGTGAGCTGCGCGATCGCAGCTTCATGAAGATCGTCAGTTTGGCGAATGAAGTAGTTTGATTCGGCGGGATCATCGGAAAGTATTGGATAACAGGTGGTTTGATGTTGTTGCGAGTCAATGATACGGTCGTGGTCGTTTCCGGCGCGGATAAGGACGTTAAGGGCAAAGTCCTTAAGATCGACCGTGAGCAGAACAAAGTGCTGGTCGAGGGCGTCGGTCGAGTCTGGAAACACGTCAAGAAGAGTCAGAAGAACCCGCAAGGCGGGCGGCTCAACAAAGAAATGCCGATCGCGGTCAGTAACGTCATGTTGGTCGACCCCGAAAGTGGCAAGCCGACCCGCCTGGGCGTCAGGTATTTGGCAGACGGCAGTAAGGAGCGGTACGCCAAGAAGAGCGGCAAGGGCCTCGGACTGATCGGTCCTGCGGATCCGAAGTACGCCAGCAAATGAGTTCGTTCAGTTCGTTTTCGTTTTTCGCACACTGATCAATTGGGGCGGTCGTCGTTTTGGACAGGCCGCTTATGTCCGGGTTAAAAATAATGTCCGAATACAAGCCGCGATTGCAGATCGCCTACGAAGAACAGATTCGAGCCGCGATGGTCGAGCGGTTTTCGTACGCCAACCCGTTTCAGGTCCCGCGGTTGCAGAAGATCACCGTCAACATGGGTGTCGGCGACGCGGTAACCGATAAGAAGGTGCTCGATCTGGCGGTTGACGCGTTGACCGAGATCACGGGGCAGAAGCCGGTGTTGACGAATGCCCGCAAATCGATCGCGACGTTTCGGTTGCGGGAGGGGATGCCGATCGGCTGCATGGTAACGCTCCGCCGACAACGGATGTACGAGTTTTTGGACAGGTTGGTTTCGATCGTGCTGCCGCGAGTCCGTGACTTTCGCGGCGTCAGTCGGAAGGCCTTTGATGGTCGCGGGAACTACAGCATGGGTTTGGTGGAACAGTTGGTGTTTCCGGAACTCAACCCAGACAAGTTCACTCGACCTCAAGGGATGAACATTTCGATCGTTACGTCCGCAAGGACGAATGATGAAGGACGAGCATTGCTGGAGAATTTCGGCATGCCGTTCAAGCAGGAAGTTAAGAAAAGTGGCGCCGCCTAAACGATGTGCGGGAAAATAGCGTCAGGTACCTTTCGCGAGGAACTCGCCCTTGGGGCGTTTCGGACGTAAGACACCAGACACTCATTTCCTGCCCGATCTTAAAGGGTGGGGTCGACAGTTTAAGTTTGAAGTCAGTTGACCGTTTTTGCTCGGGCACGCCGAGCGACAGTACTCAATACCGCGTCAGGTAGTAATCCCCGTGGCTAGTAAATCAAAGATCGCCAAGGCTAACCGAAAGCCGAAGTTTTCGACACGCCAGGAGAATCGATGCAAGAACTGCGGTCGACCGCGAGCGGTTTATCGTAAGTTCGGCATCTGCCGAATTTGTTTTCGGGAACAGGCCAATGCTGGGCTGATTCCGGGTGTTCGTAAGGCCAGTTGGTGATGAGAGACGAGAGGGAAACCCGATTATGATGACCGATCCGATCGCCGACATGCTGACCCGCATTCGCAATTCCGTACGCGTTGAGCGCCCCTTCGTAGACATCCCATCCAGCGGTGTCAAGAAGGGAATCGCGGACGTACTGAAGCGAGAGGGTTTCATCTGGGACTGGAAGGAAGTTGAGCAGGAACCGGCTCAGCAAATTCGCATCGAATTGAAGTACGGTCCCAACGGCGAACGCGTCATCCAGACGATCAAGCGGGTGAGTAAGCCCGGACGGCGATTGTACGCCGGCTGTCGCGATATGAAGCCCGTTTTGGGTGGGTTGGGCATTCGGATAATCAGCACGAGTAAAGGCGTTGTCAGCGATCGCGAGGCGCGTCGTGACAAAGTCGGTGGCGAAGTGCTTTGTGAGGTCGCGTAGCGATCGTCGAACGGCACGACGCTTCGAGAGAACAAGTTCGAAGCGTCGCAAGCGGTTTTGTCGACCGATAGATTTGATACAGTTAACCGTGAGTCTTGGACAATGAGTCGAATCGGAAAGAAACCAGTTCCCATCGCCGCCGGCGCGAAAGTGTCGATCGATGGGCGACAGATCAAGGTCGAAGGGCCCCAGGGAACCTTGTGCTATGAGCACCGTCCCGAGGTTTCGGTCGCGGTCGACGAGTCGACCAATCAGGTCGTCGTCAGTGGCGATGTCGAAGACCGCGAATCGCGACAGTATCACGGATTGACCCGAGCCTTGGTCGCCAACATGGTGACCGGCGTAACCCAGGGTTACGAGAAGAAGCTTGAAGTAATCGGCGTCGGGTACTTGGCCGCGATCCAAGGTGAGACATTGCAATTGCGCGTCGGCTACGCCAACGAATTACAGAAAAAGATCCCGGCCGACCTGAAGGTGACCTGCCCCGACCAGACGCACATCGTGGTCAAGGGTTGCGACAAGCAACGTGTGGGACAGTTCGCTGCCGAGGTACGTGCGCTGCGTAAGCCCGAACCGTACAAGGGCAAGGGTGTTCGGTATCAGGGTGAGCAAGTCAAGATCAAGCCGGGTAAGTCGGCAACCAAGTAGTATCGATTCGATTTTTCGGTGGCGATAGGGCATCATGGACAAGAACAAGCGGATCAGCGGACAACGGCAACGTCGTAGTCACCGTGTCCGGAATAAGTTGCGTGGTACGGCGGATAATCCCCGACTCTGCATTCATCGCAGTCTGAAGCATTTCGGCTGTCAGGTGATCGACGATGAAAACGGGAAGACGTTGGTCAGCGTCTCCACGCGGGACAAGTCGGTCCGCGACGATTTGAAGGTCGGAGGCAATTCGGAAGCGGCCGCTTCGATCGGCAAGTTGCTGGCCGAGAAAGCGGGCCAAGCGGGGATTTCGAAGGTTCGACTCGATCGCGGCCACGCTAAGTACCACGGTCGTGTCAAGGCGTTCGCAGATGCCGCCCGCGAAGCCGGTTTACAATTTTAGAACGATCCCCTGAAGGTGTTTTCATGAGTTCCGGACAACAGCGGGGTCGAAAATCTCGCGACCGAAAAGACAAGAACGAGGACGGCTTGCCGGGCGACTTGCTCGATCGCGTCGTCAAGATCAAGCGGTGTGCCGCGGTCGTCAAGGGTGGCCGTAGGTTCAGCTTTGCAGCGATGGTGGTTGTCGGCGACGGCAAGGGTCGAGTCGGTTGGGGTTATGGCAAGGCGAACGAAGTTCCGCCTAGCGTCAGCAAGGCCCAGAAACAGGCGTCACGGTCGATGGTCGACGTGCCGTTGGTCGAAGGGACGATCCCGCACAAGATCTGGGGTCATTTCGGCGCCGCTCGAGTCGTGCTGGTACCCGCGGGTGCTGGTACCGGTATCATCGCCGGCCAAGCCGTTCGCGCCGTCTGCGAAGCGTGCGGGGTCCATGACATCTTGACCAAGAGCTTCGGAACGAACAATCCGGTCACTCTGGTCAAGGCGACGGTCGACGCGATGTCGAAGCTTCGTACACGCGAGCAGATCGAAGCCTTGCGGGGCGTTGAGTTGGGTCCTGCGAAGTAGTAGTCGCCCGATTCGGGTGAGAGCGAACCGATCCCGGCCGCCCGTCGGTGGCCGATTATTTGTCGATACAGTCCATTATCCGGCTCCTGAAGAGTTCGGTTTAGGTTGGTGAGTGAAAATGAATCTCAACGATGTGCATCGCGGGATTACCAAGTTCAAGAACCGCAAGCGGATCGGCCGCGGCGTCGGCTCCGGAACCGGCAAGACGTCGGGTCGGGGGCACAAGGGACACAAGAGCCGTAGCGGCTACAGTCGCAAACCGACGTTCCAGGGCGGTGCGATGCCGATGGTTCGTCGAATCCCGAAGCGGGGCTTCACCAATCGCTACGCCAGTGTCGTCTTCGCCGTCAATGTGGGTCAACTCGCCGATGCCTTCAACGACGGGGACGAGGTCACCTTGGAGGTGATGTCGGCCAAGAATGTCGCTAAGGGGAGTTTCGACGAAGTGAAGATCCTCGGTGATGGTGCGTTGACGAAGAAGTTGACGGTCACCGCGCATCGATTCAGCAAGTCGGCCGAAGAGAAGATCACGGCCGCCGGCGGGACGGTGATCAAATTGCCGGCGAAGAAGACGCCCGCGGAGCGCGGCGCTTTTTTGGCAGCCGCCAAGCAGTAGGTTGAACGCTATCGCCCCGGCTCGATCGTTTGCGGTAGACTTCCGGGTAACCTGACGGATCCTCACCTGGTTGGAATTATGTTCGAGAAACTTCGAGTCATTTTCTCTATCCCCGAACTGCGTCGCAAAGTGTTGCTGACGCTCGGGTTGCTCGGGATTTACCGGATCGGTTTTCACATCCCGTTGCCGATGGTGTCTCAGGGCATGGATCGTGGTTCGGGAGGGGCGGCCGATTTCTTTGAGAAGGTCAGCCTGTTCGCGGCCAGCGATCTGCGGAATGCGACGATTTTCGGCCTCGGCATCATGCCGTATATCTCTGCGTCGATCATTTTTCAGCTACTCGGCAGCGTGTATAAACCGCTCGAGGAGTTGAAAAAGGAAGGTGAAGCCGGGCGTAAGAAGCTGAACGAGTACACCCGCTATCTGACCGTAGCGATCTGTCTGGTACAGAGCTGGATGTATTTGAAGTTCATGATCATGGCTGGCGGGGAAACCGGTTATGGCAACATCAATCCGAACTTTCTCAATGCCAGCGGCGACGCGTTGTTCTGGGGCTGGCAGATCGTCGCCGTGATGGTGATGACTTGTGGAACGGTCTTCCTGATGTGGCTTGGCGAGCAGATCGACGAGTACGGCATCGGCAACGGGATCAGTTTGCTGATCATGGCCGGGATTTTGGCTCAGATGCCGATGGCACTCTATGAGTTAGTCCGCAACATGCGAGTCGAGTTGACCGGGTTGAGTCGCGGGCAGGTTGGGGTCGAAACGCTCGTCGTTTTGGTAGTGCTGTTCGTCGGTGTGGTCTTCGGGGTCGTATTCATTACGATGGGCCAGCGGAAGATCCCGACCCAAAGTGCGAAGTTCACGCGGGGTCGTAAGATGTTTGGCGGCACCCGTCAGCACTTACCGCTGCGGATCAATCAGGCCGGCGTGATGCCTATCATTTTCGCCAGCAGCTTGTTGATGATCCCCGGAGTGTTGCTGGGGTTCCTCGGTCAGTACTTTGCGACCGGCAGTGGGCTCTTTAAGACTTTTACCTTGGCCAGTTCGACGCTCAACGATCAGGGCTCGTTTCTGTTCAATCTGCTGTACATCGCTCTGATCTTTTTCTTCTGCTACTTTTGGACGGCGATCACTTTCAATCCGAAGGAAATGTCGGACAATCTGAAGGAGAGTGGGACGTTCATACCGGGATATCGACCGGGTCGGCGAACGACGGACTACCTCGAAAAGGTAATGGTCCGGATCACCTATGTCGGGGCCGCGTTTTTGTCGATCGTGGCGATCGTGCCGACGATCGTCTATGGATCGCTTGGTGTCCCCTTCTCGATCGCCGGTTTCTACGGTGGAACCGGGTTGTTGATCGCTGTTAGTGTCGCATTCGATCTGATCCAAAAAATCGATGCTCACTTGGTGATGCGGAATTACCGAGGTCTGCTCGAGGGTGGCGGGAGCAGCAATTCTTCCGGCGGGTGATCTGCGATGCCCAGTGCGTTGGCTGGGCGGTCGTCGCGATTCGTTAATTGATCGGTGGTTTCGATGAGAATCGTCTTTATCGGACCTCCGGGGGCCGGAAAAGGGACTCAGTGCCGCCGGTTGTCGGCACATTACACGATCCCGCATCTGTCGACCGGCGAGATGCTGAGAAAGGCCTCACGCGACACGCCGGTCGGGCGAGTCGTTGGTGCCTACATTGATAATGGCCAGCTTGCTCCCGATCCGCTGGTGATGCGGATCGTCCGCAAACGATTGCAGCGAAACGATTGCCGTCGAGGCAGTTTGTTCGACGGCTTCCCTCGGACCGTCATCCAGTCGGAATTGCTCGATGAGCATCTCTCCGCAATGGGGCAAAAGGTCGATATCGTCCTCGACCTGCAAGTGAAAGAAGCGGAATTGGTCGAGCGTCTACTGGCTCGGGCTGAGGTCGAAGGTCGCGACGATGATACGGCCGAGACGATTCAGCGACGATTGCACGTCTTCCGCACCCAAACCGCACCTGTGCTCGACTATTATGCCGGTCGGGGTTTGATCGAGCAGATCGATGGGCAACGAACCGCTGACGAGGTGTTTGACGAGATTTGCGATCGGATCGACACGCGATTGCGGAACCAGGAGCCTGGATAAACGTTTTCATGGCTGCCTTGGCGTCCAGTTGGATACGAGGAGTCACCCCCAGTCACGGAGTACTGGCGACTCATCGGAGCATCACGGACGACCGAGCCTTCCGGCACGACGACGACTTTCCGCTGACGCTGGTCTTCGGCATGTCAAACTCGCGTTACACGCAGCCGTGGTATTTCGGCGTCAGTCACTCAATGGCCTTGGTTCAGATCTTTCGCCATCAGGACGCAATCCGGTTCAGCCAATCGCCCAGTGGCGGCGGACGTGGCAATCCGGCTTGGGACTTCCAATTCCTGATCCCCGATTACCGAGTCGGCCAGCGATACCAGTTCGTAATGCGAACGGCCTACCTACCCTATGAAACGCCGAAACAACTCGAATCCGAGACCGAACGTCACCGCCAAATCCTCGGTCACTAGCGGGACCGAGCGGATCGAGCTTCGCTACCTTATCTCAGCTGCGACTGTAGACGTGTTCAGGGGTCGGCGGCCTGAAAGGCGGCCTCGTTCCAATCCGGGTCATCCTTTTTGTACTGGTCGAGACGTCGGTAGAGTGTGCGTGCGCCGATCCCGAGTACCTTAGCGGCTTCTTCGCGGTTTCCTCCGGTTAACCGGAGGGTCTCCTCGATCGCCCACTTTTCGATTGCCGACAGCGGTTGGCCGATCAGTGCCGATTCGGTGACACCGGCTGGCAACGCCAACGGTGAGCGTCCATCGCCGGCCTCGATCGACTCGTCGATCAATTCCGGCGGCAGGTCGTCTTCACCGAGGACACCGTCGGTATCGAGGACGACCATCGTCTCGACGAAATTCCTCAATTGCCGGATATTGCCCGGCCAATCATAGGCGAAAAACTGCTTGGTCACGGCTGGTGCGAAGTGCGCGACCGGTTTTTCGTATCGTCGGAGGAACATCTTGCGGAAATGATCCATCAGCGGGATCACGTCGTCTCGGCGCTCACGCAACGGTGGCAATTCGACGGTGACGACTTTAAGCCGGAAGAAAAGGTCGTTTCGGAAAGAGCCGTCCTCGACCATCTTTTCCAGTGGGCGGTTGGTGGCGGAGATCAGTCGGACGTTGACCTTGATCAGTTTGTTTTCACCGACGCGGGTGATCTTGTGTTCTTCCAACACCCGCAGCAGCTTGATTTGCGTGCTCATCGGCATATCGCCGACTTCGTCGAGAAACAGCGTGCCACCGTTGGCATACTCGAACGCCCCGACCCGGTCGCTGACCGCATCGGTGAACGACCCTTTGACGTGGCCGAACAATTCGCTTTCGACCAGATGTTCGCTGACGGCACGGGTATTGAGGGCAACAATTCGCTTGGCCCTTCGGGGGCTGTTCTGGTGAATCGCCTGAGCGATCATTTCTTTGCCGGTACCACTTTCGCCGGTCACCAGCACCGTCGCGTCGGTGGCCGCGATCCTCCGCAGGCGGTCGATGACGGTCTGCATCGCGGCGCTGGTATAGATGATCCCTTCGAAGCCGAAACGCTCGTCGAGTCGTTGGCGCAGTTCGGTGTTGGTACGCCGCAGACCGACGGCCTCGGACGCCTTTTCGACGATCGCCCGCAACCGCGACGGGGTGATCGGCTTTTCGAGGAAATTGAAAGCCCCTTTTTGCATCGCCTCGACCGCCAGCGGGACGCTGGCATGCCCGGTCACCAGGACGACCTCGCAGTCGGGCAGCCGCTGGCGCGCGAGCGCCAAAATCTGCATCCCATCGACGTCGTTCATCACCATATCGGTGATGATGATGTCGTAGGTTTCGCGTTCGATCCATTTCGCGGCATCGGGGCCACGGGTAGCGACGTCGCAGCGATAGCCGATCTTTTCGAGGCTTTCGGTCATCGCCCGGGCGTGAGCGGCTTCGTTGTCGACGATCAACAACCGCAGGTCTTCGGGGCGGACCGCCGGCGTTACGGCATCGGCCGGATCGTATTCATACCCGCCAGCCTCGGCGGACGACGACGTGCTGGGAGTGGTCATGCCCATAGTTTAAGAACTCACTGGCTCACTGGCGATCGAGGGCTGAACCGCTTCGCCGAGGATTCGCGAGATCACCGCGGCCAATTCGGCGGGTCGGTCATGCTGATAATCGGTGGTGATGGCGATTTTCCGTTTCAGGTCCTTAACCTGGACTTTTCCCGCTTGCCATTCCTGGTCACCTGCGACGACGGCGACCTCAAAGCCACGCTCATCGGCATACTTCAACTGGACGCCGAGTTTCTTTGGCTCGGGATAGAGTTCGACATCCAAGCCGAGTCGCCGCAGGTTGGCCGCCAGCATCAGATAATCGTCGCGCCGCGACGCGTCGAACCAGGTCACGAGCACCGCCGCGGGTGTCGCGACTTGGGGCAACCATTCCAACTGCTGCATCGCGGTCAGCAGCCGGTCGAGTCCGAGCGACGCACCGATACCGGGAAGATGTTGTTTGGTAAACATTTCGGCCAGGTTGTCGTAACGTCCGCCGCTGCAGACGCTGCCGATCTGCGGCAGGTCATCAAGGAACGTTTCGACGATCACGCCGGTGTAGTAATCGAGTCCGCGGGCGATCGAAACGTCGATCTGCAGCCGTTCGGCACGTGCGCCTCCGGCGATCGCACCGCTGATGATCTGATTGAGCCGTTCGATCCCGGCCGCGGCGGTCGCGTTATCGCCGGTCAAATCGCTCAGCGCAGCCAAGACGGCTGCCGGCGTCCCGGTACACTCCGCCAGCCGCAACACCGCATCGGCTTGATCGGCGGTGACCCCGGCCGTGGCGATCATCTCTTCGGCCGCAGCCTGCTGACCGATCTTGGGCAACTTGTCGAGCGATCGGAGTATGGCGACCGTCTGATCCTGCAGCCCCAATCCTTCCAGCAAGCCGCTGAGGACTTGGCGATTGTTGATCCGGATCTTGAACCGTTCGATCCCGATCGCCGACATCAGGGCATCGATCACCACCACCATCTCGATATCGGCCATTACCGACTCGGTACCGATCGTATCGAAATCGCATTGCACGAACTCGCGGTAGCGACCCGCCTGTGTATTTTCGCCACGCCAGACCGGCGCGATGTGATAGCGTTTAAAAGGCGTCCGCAGGCTACCGATATGCTGGGCGGCGAAACGGGCCAACGGGACTGTCAGGTCGAACCGCATCCCGACTTCACGGCCGCCGTTGTCGGTGAACCGATAGAGCTGGCGATCGGTCTCGTCGCTCCCTTTTCCCGAAAGCACTTCGAGGTATTCCAGCGCCGGGGTGTCGATCGGCGCGAATCCGAACCGCCGGAAGGTTTCCCGAGCGGTTTGCATCAGGCGTTCTCGAGGAATCATCGCCGCGGGCAAATAGTCGCGAAATCCCTTCAAGGTCCGGGGGGTAATCAATGAGCGGTTCAAGGTCAATCAATCCGGCGGAAGGGGACAAATCCGGGGCGCGAACGACGGCCGTCACCCAGGCGGCCCAATGGTGAATGCTACGACAGCGGAGAGGCCGATCAGGCGGTGCCGATTCGCGGTGACCTGAAACGTTATCACAGCGGGGAAATCGGGGGTAGACGCGACCGAGTTCATCTGCCGAATCGTCTCCGGTTATAACAACGGTTCCAGCCCTCAACCCCTCCGGTCTGCCTGATGCCTGCCTCTCGCCCCGCCCCCGCCTTTCGGCTCAACTCGCTTTTCGTACGTCCGT
>SKZY01000438.1 GCA_007127095.1 Planctomycetaceae bacterium | reverse complement strand
GTCGATCGTCGCTGAGGGAACGCTCAGCACCCGCTCCTGCCTGGAACCCTCCCCGCTCGCTACCCAGCGAGGTAACCCAGTCTCCCTCCCGGTCGTGTCGGTGCTGCCGTTGATCGATAGCGTGCCAGTTCAGGCCGGTAGCTGTGGTCAACTTCTCGGATCGTCCGGAGCCTCCGGGTGCTGCCTCGCTTTTTCCCTTTGGGGGGCTTTCGATGTGGTCTTGCAACGCGATCTCATTTCTCGCTAGTTGTCTCCCTTCGACGACCTGTTTCGGTACCCGAAGGAATTTTTGATGTCCGGTCCACAGCGAGCACGGCCCATACTGGCGGCAGTCGCACTGGGGATTTTCTGCTGCGCCGGCGGTACCGAGGCACAAGAAACCGATCACGGCATGGAGGCAGAACTGGTTCCGCCGGTCGTCGTCGAGAAGAACATGGGCAAAATGCTTGCCCCATGGCATCCCAACGCCGCTGGCAATTCTCGCTCCTCCGAACGCCTGCTCGATCCCGATGCTCCGACGCTGGAGACGATCGAATTCCGAGACACCCCACTGCTCGAAGCGATCCGTCTGCTGATCGACCAGGTCGACATGAAGATCGTCCCCACTTCGGCCGCTGCCGAGGTCAAGGTGTCGCTCTACCTCCGCGACGTCCAACCGCTGGTCGCGCTCGACGCGTTGACCCGGGCTCATGGACTGTTTTGGCGAAAGGATCCCGAAACCGAAATCATCCGCATCTACACCGTGGAAGAATACGAGGCCGATCTCGCCTCGTTCCGTGAGGAAGAAACCGAAGTCTTCACGCTGCTTTACCCCAACCCGATGGATATCGCGTTCGCCATCCGTGACCTCTACGGCGACCGGGTAGTACTCAATCTCGGCGGGATCAGCGACATCATGGTCTCCCAAGACCTGATGCAGCGTTTCGGCCGTTTCAACATGATCAACATGCAAAACAGTCAAGGAGCCGGCGGCTTGGGAGGCGGTATCGGCGGCGGGATGGGTGGTGGCATGGGGATGGGCGGCATGGGCATGGGTGGAATGGGCATGGGTGGAATGGGCATGGGCGGCATGGGCATGGGCGGCATGGGTATGGGCGGCATGGGTATGGGCGGCATGGGTATGGGCGGCATGGGTATGGGCGGCATGGGTATGGGCGGCATGGGTATGGGCGGCATGGGTATGGGCGGCATGGGCATGGGCGGCATGGGCATGGGCGGCATGGGGATGGGCGGCAACCAGATGCCCGAACCGCTACCACCGCTCGAAGGGCTCAGCACCGAAGAGATCCAAATGCTGGAAGCCGCCCGAGCCGATGCGGAATCGACGACGGGACGGGTCGCGATCGACGAGCTACTGCGGCGTCAGCGGGCAAGAATTTTTCTCAGCGTGATCCGCCGCCAGAACCAATTGATCGTCCGCACCGCCGATCGGCGGACGATGGAGCAGATCCGGCAATTGGTCTACCAACTCGACGTGCCCACGCCTCTGGTACTGCTCGAAGTCAAGGTACTGGCGCTCGAACTCGACGACGGGTTCAACTCGGTCTTCGATTACCAATTCACCGACGGCAAGCTGACTGCGGGCCAGTTCACCACCGGCAATGTCCTGCCTCCGCCCGCCGACTTGGTTTCCGGTACCGCTCGGCGGTTTCAGAGCGTCGCCCCGGGCGGAACCGGACTGAACCCCAGCGACATGATTTTCCAGATTGTCAGCGACAGTTTCCGTGCCCGTGTGCAGTTGCTGGAGAACAAAAACCGCGTGACCGAAGTGGCGACACCGATGTTGCTGACGGCCAACAACGAAGTCAGCCGCATATTCATCGGCCAAACTTTGCCCGTCACCGTCGGCTTCACGCCGCCGACCGTCTTTGCCGGACCGATCACCACCAACGTCGCTCTGGCGGGAACGCCGATCACGCAGCTGCAGGACCTCGGACAATCGCTGATCGTCACCCCCAGTATCAACGCTGACCGGACGGTGACGTTGCGATTGGGGCAACAAAACTCCCGACTCGTTCCTGCCGGAGCACGCATTCCGGTGCCGACGGCCGACGGTGGGATCATTGAACAGTCGATCGATACCGTCCAGCGAACCTCGATCACCGGCACGGTGGTCGCTCGCGATGGGCTGACCGTGGCGATCGGCGGGTTGATTGAAGACACGATCACCGACAGCCGGGCGCAGGTTCCGGTGCTCGGAAAGATCCCTGGCCTCGGGTTCTTTTTCCGCCGCCAGGCGACCGGCCGTAGCCGCACCGAATTGGTCGTGTTGATCCGACCCTACGTCTTCAACACGCCGCAGGAATCAGCCGCCTGCAGCGCCGAACTGATCCCCGACCTCAGCTTGCATCCGATGGCCGCCGAACCTCACGGGTCGCTACAGACATTCGCCCCAGCCGAAGTGCTGCGTCCCGATCCGCCGAACACGCATCTGCAATCGATCTTTCGCTTTCACAGCGTCCGACCGAAAGCGTATTGAAGTCCGACCCGATACACCGCGAAATTCGCGACAGTCAATCGAGGCAACGAATCCATGTGGCCAAGCACCCTTACCCCAATCTTGCTGCGGCCTCCCTTGACCTTGGCCGTGATGCTGCTGGCTGCGGTCGGCTGTACCGGTTCGGCGATGCTACCGCAGAAGACGCCTTCGGGGACGGCGAAGACCGCCCGTAAAACGCCGTCCGCCGGCAAACCGTTGCACGTCAAGACCGAGAGCAGCGGGGCGGCCTTTGACGAAACCGATCAAGAAGCGGCTCGCGAGTTGCTCCGACGGCGCGTCGATGACCTCGTCGTCGAGGAACGATTCGCCACTGCGACCGCTTGGGTGTACCGTTTTCCCGACGTGGCGATCGACACCCTGCGGACGTCGCTGTCGGAGCCTGCGGCCGATGATCCGGCTCTCAATCTGATCGCGTCGGCCTACGACAGCCAATGCTCGGGCCCGGCCCGCGGGGGCGGTTGGAGCGACATTCTGCGAAAGCGGCTGCAGGCACCGGCGCGTTACGAGTCCTACGCCGCATCCCGCCGCGAACTGCTCGATCAACTCCGCCAGGGGCGTCCCGGCGAAGCGGCACTGATTCCGTTGCCCGCCGCCGCCCGGTCGCTCGAACCCCAATTGCGCATCGATGCGGCACAGCTGGTCGCGACGGCTCACCTACTGGACGGAAACAACGATGCGGCGATCGCCAGTTTGAACGAAGCCCTCGAAGCGGCTCAGCGTCACTGCCCGCAGCATGCCGCCGAACTCGGTTTGATGTTGAGCGACGCCCATCGCCGCAGCGAGCAATACGATACCGCCACTCAAACTTGGCAGCAGGCGGTACTCGCGGCAGCCGAATCGCTGCACCAGGAAATCCCGCACTGCGATCCGAACTTTTGGGAGCGGGCATCTTATCTGCGTCCCGTCGACCAGCGCTGGCCGCAGGCGGTCGAGATGCGATTGGCGGCTGCTGGCGGATTTCCCCCAGCGGCAGCGGGCCAAGCCGATCCGACCGACGCAGCGTTGTGGGCCAGCCTCGGGCTGTGGCGGCTCGAACGTGACGAGCCCCAGCCGGCGCTGGCCAACCTCAAACGGGCCGAATCGATGATGCCCGAAGGCCAACCGCGGGCGACGCTGAGGCTGGCTCAGGCGCAAGCGTTGTATCGCATGGACCAATTCCCGGCGGCAACGGCTCTGCTTGTCGAGCTGAGTCGCAGCGAACAGCCGCAAGTCGCTGCCCCGGCGCGGGCACTGTTGGGCGGCATGAAGCTACAAGCCGGCGACGTCCATGTCGGCCGGCGACTACTGACGGAATCGCTCAAAAGCGACCTCGCCTGGTCGGGACGTGGGCAAGCCGAAGCCGATTTAGGACTAGCGTTGCTGATCGCCGGCGAAGAAGAGGAAGGGCTGCGGCGGTTGCACGAAGCCCAGCAGCGATTCGAAGCCGAGGGCGATCGCGAGTCGTTGGCTCAGAGCCTGTTCAATGAATCGGAGTATTTTAAGGCGACCGAGCGAAGCAAGAAGGCAGCCGAGCCGAGCGAGCGGATGCTAGCGTTAGAACGCAGCGGAGCGGTACTGCGCTGAGATCGTCGCCCCCGCGTGGCGACGCACGCATTATCGTTGGACCGCATGGTCGCCGCGGAGCGGCCGCCGGTAGTAGCCCCGGGTGGAAACCCGGGGACCCCGCGTTCCAAAACCCACCAACGCCCCGGAGGGGCCGGCGAATCGGTTGATGCAACCGCAATTCACCCGCCGCCGCACATGTCAAGGCAACGTTTCCGACGGCCGCTCCGCGGCGTGCGCGCTGTCGTTTGGCGTCGGACCCTGGGCTGACGCCCAGGGCTACTTTCGACGGCCCCTTCGGGGCGAGCGGCATTGGTGGGCGGGGCGATCTGTGTCCCTACGCTGCTGCTCGGGGCCGGCACATCCTCTGTCGCCCCCCATTCAGCGGTGCAATCAGAAATATCGAACTAATCGGCAAAATGACTATTGCACACCAAGTGCAAATACTTATTATTAGAGATATGCAATCGGTATTGAATAGGCGATCGGGCGGAAGCCACGTCGTCGTCCTGCGGCCGATTGCCGCCTCTTTGCACGTAATTGAAACCCCCGAATTCCTTTCATCCCGAGGTATTTCCGAAATGGAAATCAAATTGCAAAACCGTCGAACCGCCCTGCGCGGTTTCACCCTGATCGAGCTTGTCGTCGTGCTCGTCGTGTTGGTCGCACTCGCCGGCGTCCTCGTCCCGCTGATGCCAAATATGATCACACGCTCACATTCGGCCAGTGGTGCGAGCAGCATGCAGGAAGCGGCAAAAGCGATTCAAATGTTTGAGGCACTCAACTTTTCACAGCCCGACGGTTGGGATTCGCTGGTTCAAGCTGATGGCCAGACGTTGCGAGCGGATCGATTCACCGTCGTGGAACTTGCTCCTGGCCCGGTGGATGGCGATGGCAACAGCCCTGGTGATCCCGGCTATGATCCTGATGACATTGCCAACCAGGATCAGATTGACTTAGCTTCTCGGATCAGCACTGCTTTAAACACCGCCGGCATCAGAACGAGTTTCACGATGGCCGACGGCATTCAGGGTAACGGGCGTCCCGAAGGCCACAGTAACGCCCCGTCAGCACGGATCAACACGTTCAGTCCGTATGCTGGAGACCTTACGGCTTTCGAGGACCTGACCGAGAACGGGCGTGTTGTGACGCTCGGCCCTGCGCTCAACGAACTCAACCGTTTCGGATTCCTTGATCCGGATTCGGACCCCACTACGGTTGCCTACGTCGCTTTCGGCATCGGTGAACGACTCAACGCCATCGGCAAAACGATCTCGGCGGCTCCTGTCCACTTCCCCGAAGCGGGCGACCTGCCACCGACTCAAACGTATAGCCGTTTTGCGGCAATCTACCGCATTCCCACCAGCGGTCCGGCAGAACTCGCTGCCGTCGCTGCGGTTCACGGTGATCACTTCGACAGTCTCAATCAGCACTTGCAAGAGTTCTACGAAACCACCGAGTGATCTCAACGGTTTCGCATCTGATTCCCCTTCGCCCTTCGCGAATT
>SKZY01000380.1 GCA_007127095.1 Planctomycetaceae bacterium | reverse complement strand
TACATCGAGCCGTCGGGTCCGTCGAGCAGGTCGACCGGGCGGAACCACGGGTCGGTGGAGGCCAAAAACTCCTTACCCGGGCGGCCGCGCTGGGTCGTCGGTACGATTCCGGCGGCGGTTTGGCGATAACGTTGAACCAGCGATCCGGTCGGTTCACAAGCGAAGAAGTCACCCTCGAGCCAAGCCGCCAAGCGATCGCTTTGGTAGTGATACACGCCGCAGGCGGCGGTGAATTGGCCGGCGTGCAGCGTACTGGTCGTCCAGGCATCGACCAACGGAAAAACCTCACTCTGTTCGGCCGCTGGCATCACACTGGCTCGCCACTGCGGAAGTGGCAGCAGCGGATTGGTCGCGACTTGGTCGGCGGCGGCGAGCAGCAGTTCACAGGGGTTGCGGTTGCTGCAGATGAAATCGCGTCCGGTGTCGTCTTGGTAATAGCCATACTGCGAGTTGCCGGCTACGGCGTGCCACTGGCCGCCGAAGGGAGAGAAGCGAAAATCACGGGTCGCCAGTGACAACGGCTTGTCGCCCGCCCAGCGTTGGTCCTGCGATTCGACCTCACCTCCCCGCAGGCCGCTGGCGACATGAATTTGGTTTTCCAAAGTCCAAGTCGGGTGGTTGGCCCGCAGTTGTTCGTTCCCTTCACTGAAACCGGTGAACCAGACCTCGCGGTAATCGCAGACACCGTCGCCGGTCGTATCGGCCAGATAGCTGACTTCACCGGCCAGCGTCGCGATGACGCCGTCACGAAACGGCTGCACGCCGGTGGGAAATACGAGCCGATCGGCGAACACGGTCACGGTCTCGAAATAGCCGTCACCATCGTCGTCGGTCAACACCTTGATTTTGCCGCTCGGCGGTGAACCTTCCGGCGGACCGGTCGGATAGTCGCTCATTTCGACGACCCACAACCGGCCGCGATGATCGAACCGGGCCGATACCGGATCGACCACTTCGGGCTCACTAGCGACCAATTCGACCTTCAGCCCGGGCAGGACTTCGATACGGCTCAACGACTCCGCGGTTGACAATGGTTGTCGCCGAGGTTCGGCCTGGGGAGCGGTAGTCGGTGGCGTATCGGCGGCGGTCAGTGTCGTCCCCAGCATTAGCATCGCGATACCGGCCAGCCGGAGTGAGCAATTGTGAATCGACTGCGGCAGGTGAGTGGGAATCATCATCGATCGGTGGGCTGGAGGGCGGGGCTATCAAGGGGCAGGAGAAAAGGGAGGATACCGATCCGCTATACCGGACCTCCGTTTTCGAATCATGGGATGGCTGCTGGATTGTAACCCATGAGACAGCCGGTTTTCGATTCGCCTGACGCTTCGGCGCTGGGCGTGATAAGATAGTGGCGTCTTTCCGACCAATCCTCAGCCACTCTTGTCGCCGGAACGATCGCTATGACATCGGAACTGTCGTACCGCACCCTACCGAATTTTGTCGGTCGGCCGAATTTCGTCGGTCGGTTAGTCCTCGCCCTGGTAATCCTGGCGTGGGCGACCCCGCGTTTGCAGGCGGAATTGAGCGTCAGCAGTGACTTTCCCGGCGGTTCAGCCGATGTGATCAAGGTCGATCAGGGCGAATCGTTGGTCGAAGTCGAGCCGCCGCAACGGTTTGGTAACGGGTGGCCCTGCTGGTGGTACTTTCAAGTCGATGGGGCGGTGGCTGGGCAACCGATCACGGTCAAGGTGCGGGCCAATCGAGAACCGTTCCGCGACGGTCGGTCGTTGGCACCGCACTGGTCGTTGCCACAACAGGCGTCGATCAGCGGTGATCGAGCGAATTGGGAACAGACTCGCCCCGGCACGATTCACGTCGATCATGCGGTTTATCAGGTGACTGCCCCGGCGGAGCGATTTTGGATCGCCTGGGGGCCGCCGTTTCAACTCGCCGACGCCGAGGCATTGCTCGATCGTATCGCGACGAATGATCCGACGGCCGAGCGGTTCGAACTGGCACGGACACGCGGGGGACGCGTCGTACCGGCGATCCGTGTCGGCAACCGCTCGGGCGAGCACGCCGTGTGGGTGCAAGCCCGCCAACACGCCTGGGAATCGGGCAGTTCCTGGGTGGCTCGCGGATTCATCGATTGGGTCGTCAGCGATGACCCGCGGGCGGTCGCGTTGCGGGCTGAGACCGAAATCGTCTTCGTGCCGATCATGGACGTCGACAACGTTGAACGCGGTGCTGGAGGCAAGGACGCGGTTCCCCGCGACCACAACCGAGACTGGTCGGACGATCCGGTTTATCCCGAGGTGGCAGCCGCACAACGACGCATCGGCGAACTCATCGATGCCGGGCGATTGCGAATCTTTTTGGATTTGCATAACCCGAGTTCAACCGACACGAATCCGTTCTATTTCGGGCCGCTGAGCTACGAGCGATTGCCCGCGGCCCAACAGCGGTTGTACAACCGTTTTCTCGACCTCTCCATCGAGCAGATTACCCGACCGGTGGCGATCCATCCTCAATTTCGCTTCGCTACCTACGTCAAGACGCAGGAGGAACGTGACCGCGTCAGCAAGATGTGGGTCTCCAACCGTGGCGATCAGCGGCTGGTCTCGCTCACTCTGGAGACCTCTTGGAACACTCCGCAGGGGACGATTTCAGGCTACACACGGGTCGGCCAAGGGTTGGCCGAGACAGTCGCGCGATTCCTGCTGGATGACAACCCTGAGTTTGATCAAGGTTCCTGATAGCGGTCTCGTCGGGCGTCGCCACCATGGCGACGACGGCCTTGTCGAGCACTCGGTTGAACCGATCGGAAAAAGCATTCCTCGGCCCACCGCCGAGTTCATTCGCGGCAAACCTGCTTCCCCGACAACTTCCTCGCCTACAAACAGGCCTGCGATCGCCGAACGCTCCGGCCCGGTGGCGTCCTTATTTTCGACCGAGGCGAGACCCAGCGCCCCTGGTACATCGTCAACTTCCCGACTAAAGATCGCTGGCGAGACGCCAGCAAGCTGTCCGACATCGAAGCCGGATTGCAAACATTGGCGACCGAAATCGACCGGCGTTATTCGCCGGAATAGAAAACGGGCAAAACAGGAAGAAAAGCCGTAATTTCCGACAAGTTGACGAAATCTCCCCGGAACTCACGACTTGACATTTACGTCTAACTAGGCGCACAATTAAAGTGTATCTAGTCCGATGACGGATACGATTCCAGAGTTCGATGCCGATGGCTTGCTTCCGCCGGGAGACTACGAAGTCACATTGAGTGAACTTCGGGGTTCAATACTTTGTCGCGGGCCAACCGATCGAGTTTTATATGCGAATTGGGATTCCGGTTGGCGGACTTGGTTGGTTGAGCAACTGGCAATGATGGCGGATCAACTTTGGCGAGTGGGCGTCAACGATATTTTCGTGGATGGGTCGTTCGTTGAGGACAAAGATCACCCGAACGATATTGATGGCTACTTTGTGTGCGATGAAGCCGAATTCATGAGCGGCCGACTGAAATCGGCACTCAATCGCCTGGATCCGCAAAAGATTTGGACTTGGGATCACTCCCAACGACGCCCATATCCGGGGTATCCAAAGAGACAACTTCCAATGTGGCATGTTTACCGAGTCGAACTTTATCCGCATTTTCCGGGACTCGGATCTGGGATCCAAGATCCTGAGGGAAACGAACTCGAGTTTCCCGCCGCGTTTCGTCGCTGTCGACGAGATTCCAAACCTAAAGGTATAGTCTATTTAGCGAAAGAGGGTTCTGTATGATCCGCAACGAACAAGAATATCGAGAAGCTTGCGATCGAATCGACGCCGAACGCAAGCGGATGGATGAACATCGCAAGAGCCTGAGCAAATCTGGTTGGGGTGATGAAGAAGTTTCGCGCGCTATGGAGCCTTTGATCTCATTTCACGAGCAACTGCGGGAAGAAGTCAATTATTATGAAAACCTGAAACGCGGTGTTTTTCCTGATCTTCAAAACCTAAAAGGGCTCGGTGTCTTGTTGGTGGCGTTGCGAATCGCACGAGGGATTTCGCAACGTGATCTTGCCAGAATTCTTGGCGTTCACGAGTCACAGGTTTCTCGAGATGAGCGGAACGAGTACCACGGAATTACACTTGACCGAGCCATTCGGATTCTCGAATCCCTTGGCGTTCGTCTACAGACGACCGTTGTCGAGGTTCCACTAGGACGAGAAGATACCGAAACGACATCTTGCTGATATAACGAACGTGAACCGCTAAGAGTAAACCTGACGCTGTTCAAGAAAAGGGGCCGTTTTAACGGAAGATCGCCGGTGGTGTCAGTGACACATCCAAGCCCCCTTCGTAAATCTTTGCGAGTAAACGCTCCAGCGATCTGGTCGTGCGCAGAGTCGCGTTATACCCAAAGACTCCTTCGGGGGCGTCTGTCTTTCCCCGACCGAGTTCGAGACGCAACATGATGTGATGTTGCCGGCGTAAAATTGCTATCCTCGGAGTCCACCAGCCCTGATCTACCGCAGTCCGCCTCGGTGGCTCCTTGCGTCTACTGGCTCGTGCTACGAGTCAAACTTTTCTTTCCAAATTCTCCTTTCCCGAACGATTCACTTGAGGTTTTGATCATGCGATTGCAGACGATGGCGGCTCGCTGGTTGATCGCCGGCGTGCTCACGCTCGGTTCGGTCTCACCGGGATTCGCGGACGAAGCGGTGCAGATCACGCCGGATGTGGTCTACGGCCACAAGTTCGGCTTGGCGATGACCTACGACGTCTTTCGGCCGGTCGAAGCGGCCAACGGTGCCGGAGTGGTGTTTATGGTCAGTGGCGGTTGGTACTCGCGCTGGGCGCCGCCCGAACAGTTGCAAGGGTTGTTCCGACCGTTGATCGACGCCGGCTTTACCATCTTCGCGGTACGGCACGGCAGCAGCCCTCGCTTTTCGATCCCCGAGGCGGTTGCCGATGTCCGTCGCGGCGTCCGCCACATCCGTTCACAGGCGGCCGATTACGCGATCGATCCCGAGCGATTGGGTGTGTTCGGGATGAGTGCCGGTGGGCACCTGTCGTTGATGCTCGGCACGACCGCCGATCCGGGTGACCCGACTGCCGCCGACGTGATCGATCGGCAGAGCAACCGCGTCCAAGCGGTCGTCGCCTGGGTCGCGCCGACCGATTTGCGGATCATGGTTCGTGAATCGCCCGAAGCGTTGCCGGCTTATCAGAACTTTCCAGCACTGGAACTCGAGATGGCCGCAGCCGAAACCTACTCACCACTGCTGCATGTCAGCGACGACGACGCCCCGACGTTACTGCTGGCCGGGGACGCCGATGATCTGGTACCGATCGAACATAGCCGGCGGATCCGCGACGCCTTCGAGCAGCAGGGCGTGGTCAACCGGTTGGTCGAGTTCCCCGGCGCGGGGCATGGGCTACAAGGAGACGATCTGAAGCGGGCCAACGAGGAGATGGTCGCTTGGTTTCGTGAGCATCTGGTGGCAGAGTGAATCGACCAGGATGTCGCGTTAGGGGCGAGGGGCCAATAAGTGTCAGGCAGTTTTTGGCAGCCCAGCTTTAGGCACCGGTCAGCACTAGTAGCTGCGCGGCGACGACCCGCAGGATCAT
>SKZY01000129.1 GCA_007127095.1 Planctomycetaceae bacterium | reverse complement strand
GAGCCGCAAGGCGATGGGCGTGAAAGCCAGCCACGAGGTTGACTCGAGGATCGTGGGCACACTCGGTCGCGTTCGAGCATTCGCGTCGCCGCTCACGCCCTTCGTTCCTCAGGGCGTGCCACCCAACTTTCCCAGTGCGTGCCACCCAAGTTTCCCAGTGCGTGCCACCCAACTTTCCCAGTGCGCGCAACCCAAGTTTCCCAGGCGTGCCACCCAGGGTTACCAGGGCGTCAACTCGGTCAACCAGACTCGCTAACCGAGGCACACGTGACTCGGCCCGCTAACGTTAACCCCGGCCCTTCGCTTTGGCAGCATCGACAATGCCAGCGATCAATTGGGCCTTCAGGCCGCGACCGAGGCCTCTGCCCGGATGGTCGGAATCGTCGTCCTGGACCAGTTCGACTCGACGGTCACCGGGAAGACCGACCAGCAGGTCTCGTCCGCCTCCGCCCCGAAGAATGTTTTCTGCTCGGCCTCCGATCAAGAGATCATTCCCTGGGCCGCCATCGAACTCGACCGGGATCCACAAGCCGCCGGCATGGATCACGTCGTCACCGTCGAGGCCGAAAACGACGACGCGATCAACCGAATCGGCGGCGAATTGAGCCAGTACCAGATCAGCCGAACGGACACGGATCTCGTCACGGCGGAAGCGGGTGACGGCGATTCGGTCATCCCCATCGGTTCCCCAAACGACGGCGGCTCGGAATGGATCACTCGCATCGCCGTCTTGATCGACGACAGTGACTTCGATCTGACGGTACCGTCCCGAATCGTATTCGCGTTGTACGATGACGCCGCTGGCGGGTCCGACCACGACTTCCACCGGTTCGTCGTCACCCCAGTCGATCTGGTAGGTAAACGCGGCGGCCTGGTCGGCCGGTGAGGCGTCGGTGGCACTGAGCCGCAATTCCAATCCGACCACGGCAGCATCGGCGATCGGATAGCTTTCCACCGTCAGTTCGGGCGGCGTTGTATCGTCGTTGACAATGATCTCCACGTCGGCCCGATCGGTCAGTGCGGCGAATACGGTATCGGCGATCAAGCGGTGGCCGGCCGTCGTCGGATGGACGATATCCCAGTAGAGGTAATCATCGGGGTTGGCGCAAATGTTAATGCCGTCAAAGCACGGTAGGACGACTTCGGTAAACCCGAAGGCGGTCGGATCGGCGGCTACCTGGCGTGACATCGCCAACATGTCGACCAGCATCACATCGAACGGCAATTGGTTCAGTGTCCATTCCAAAGCTCCATTGAAGGCCTCGGTCAGCGCGGACAGTGGAGCACCGAGGTCGTTGAACGTCGCAAACGGTGTTAACCCCAGGTCGGGCACGCCGAGCACCATGATGTGCTCGGCCCCGACTGCCTTGAGCGTCCCGACGGTGTTCGCCAGATTGGTAATCGCTTGGGTGATGGCAGCTTCGACGTCTAACGGGCCAGCGTCCGGCGGTATCAAAAACAGATCATTGGCTCCCACCCAGACGACGTGCAACGCATCGGGATCGGTCGGTCCACCGTCGAGATCAGCGACAAAGTCGTTCAACTGATCGGCCACACCGGGCAGGTCGATGCCGAGAATCGATTCTCCGAAGTTTGCATCGCCGGTCGTCGCGCCCGAGACGGCATAATTGTTCTCTGCCAACAGTTCGATCCCGAGCCAAGGCGCCAGTTGCTCGATCCAGACCGGCCCATTCGACTCGCGGCCTTCGAAATTGGGAGGCGAAGCAGGAACCAGGCCACCGGTGATTTCGAACAACCGCCCCTGATCCGACAGGCTATCGCCGAGCAGGTAGAGATCGCTGAAGAGCGGAGCGACCGTATAGCTAAAGCCGTCGGCAAGCGATTGACCGCTGGGGATGGCGCTGAGCGTCGGTGAAGTCGACGGGTCGTAGACGAAGCTGCCGTCGGCCGCCATTTCCAGCGTAGCACCTGACGCCAGTTCGAGTGTCGTGCCGCCCACGGTCGACAGACCGTCGACCTCGATCACCTGAAGCGGAAGTCCAGGCTTGGCCGAAATATCGGCTCCACCCAACTCCGTGCCGGCGATGACATTTCCCACCAACGTCTGATCCTCTTGAACCTGATAACTGTCATCGACAGCGATCGGGGCCAGCGGCACCACCGCCAATAGGTGCCGCGGTTCGAGCGTTTCGAATCTCCGGATCGGAGTTGTGGCGCCACGCACCTGCTCCGATTGACCGTGTCCGAAACTCCGTGTTGACAGGGGGCGTCGCATCCGGCGACTGGACCAACGTGGCATCGGGATACTCCCAAATAAAGGGTCTGCGTAGCTAACGTGGCGGACGCTGACGACAGCGCCGCGAGATAGCTCGAGCATATCGCGATCCGTCAACCGAGTGGCGTGACGGTGAACGATTTTTCGCAGTATCCGCTAGACACGATCTGAGGTGAGCCGACGGCGATCAGTGGTCCGCGATCGGTTCGACGGTGACCGCCATCACGATCGGCGCGGTCGGGCCATCGGGCTTCACGAACTCGATGAACTTGATCACCTCGCTCCGCCCAGGTGCGATCGCCAAGTAGCGGACCTGGCGACCGTCGAGGTCAAAGGCCAACTCGGATTTTGGGACATCGAATTTGCCGATGTAATCGGCGATGTGCTGCCCATCGACCAGCGGGTGATCTTCCTTCACACCATCGACGTAGTGGAAGCGAACGATCATCGACACGCCGCCGTCACGCGGGCCTTGGGCAGCCCATCCGGCTACTCCACCGAGCAGGTGAACCTGGCGGGCCGCGGTTTCACACGGCAGCATCACCGACTTAGGCATCTGTGGCGGCAAATTGCCGTTGTTGCTGTGCAACAGGATCGCGTTGTTGGCGTTTCCGTTTTGAGGATCTGCCAACACGAAGGGAACACCGGCGTAGGTCTTCGGCCCCCAATCGGGAAACACCAGCCGTTCGGCCCGACTGTCGCGGCTGTAAAACATCCCTCGTGTGCTGACCACCGTAGCGACCTGGCCGATCGGGAGAGGTACGTAATCACCCTTGACCGTCAGAAATTCCAACAAGTCGACCAGTCCGTTGTCGTCGATCGATTCTTCGAGTCCCTCGGGCATCGCCGACTTGCGTGACGCGACCAACTCTTCGATGTCTTCCCGCAGGATCGTATGACGGCGCGCTTGGGCGTCGACCAATTCGACCGAGGTCCGCGATTCGGCGGCCAGGATCCCGTTGATCACGACACCGTCGACGGTCAGCACGGTGTAGAGCCGATAATTCGATTCGACACTCCGGCTCGGGTCGAGGATATGGATCAGCAGTTCTGACTTGGGGTGGACCGACATGCCGGTCAGGTCGGGGCCGACGACGTTCCCTTCGCCCTGATACTTATGGCAAGTCGCACAGTGTTTGGTGAACACCGCCTTACCAGCAGCCGCATCTCCGGTTTTCTGGGTCAAGGCGAGTTTTTGTTCGACGACCCGCTCGCGGTCGCTGTTGACGCTCAACCCGCCCGACTCGAACAAGCGGCGGGCGGTCGTCCGCAGTTTTTCATCGGGGTGATCGTTCAGGTTTTGTCGTTGCAGCGCGGTCAGATCGCTGACGGCGAGGTCGCCCGCCTCGATCGCAGTCAGCAGCGTCGCTGTCATCGTCGGCCGGGAGAGCAGTGTCCGGATGATGGCATCGCGGATCGCCGGAGTCGCTGCCGAAGCCAAACCGATCAATTCGTCGGTCGCCGCGGCCGCAGTACTCTTCCCGACCACGCCGATCAGACCGATCGATAGTGCCGGAGGGGCGAGCGGTGAAATTTCATCGACCAACCGGCCGACCACCTCATCGCTGTCAGGGGCGAACGCCACGAGACGCTCGGCGGCGGCGAGCCGGACCGCCGTATCAGCCTCGGCGTCTGAGACTTTGGCCAGCATGATCCGGGATACTTCACCCCGTTCATCGTCCAACGAGTCCGTTTGCCACCGCGTCGCCAATTGAATCAAACCGGCCTTAGCGGCGTCATCGGCGGAATGGAACAGCTCTTTGATCGCTTGTTTCGCGACTTCATCAATGGGCAGCGGGGTATCGGCCGGCCAACCGCGATCGAGCCCCTCGATGACCGCGGATACCAGCGGCTGGGAACCGGAACGCAGCGATGAGATCAGCCGCAGCGTGGCCTCCGGAGTGGGCCGTGAACGGGCGAGGTGTTCAGCGATACGCCGGGCGATCGCCAAGGCGGCCGGTTTGAACTCACTATCCGCAGAACGGCTCGCCAGTTCGCTCAAAAAAGTGGCCGGCCGAGCGGCCGCAGCCGAGGTCGTGGCATCGGCGAGCCAACGGTCGGTCACAGCAGCCCCGGCGGCGAAATCGGCCAACGTTCCGGCCAACAGCGGCGACGAGTTGTCGGCCATCGCCAACAATGCGGCCAGTACGACCTGCGGCTCGGGGTCGCTGAGCAGACCGGCGTCGCGCAGCGCGACCGCCGCGGTGGAAGTATCGCTCAAGACGCGAGCAGCATTCGCTCGTACGGCTGCTGACGGGTGGTCGAGGGCAGCTACCACGGCAGCGAAGGCGTCGCCGTCTTCATCCGCCATGGCACCGAGCCCATCGATAACGGCAATCGCGTGAATCGCGGCGACGTTCAACCCGATTTCGTCGACCGATTGATCAGCGATCAGCGAGATCAAATCGGGGATCAGGTCGGTTTGACCGCTTTCGACCAACAACCGCTGAGCCGTCAAGCGAACCCGCATCGAGCTGTGCCCGAGAGCGGCAAGCGATGATTGCGGGTCGTCGGGATCGAGGGCGGGTACCGCCGCAGCGGTCTGGCCGTCTTCGCCGTCGTAGACAACTCGGTAGACCCGACCGCGGCGGCGGTCGCGGATGTCGGTCAGATAGGCGTTACCCGGACCGGTTTCGAAACCTTCGGGCGTCGGGTTGTGTTGGACGATGTAGTTGTACCAATCGATCACCCAGACATTCCCGTCTGGACCGACTTCGGCCATGATCGGAGCCGCCCACTCGTCGTCGCTGGCGAGCAGATTCAGCGGGCTCGATGAGGTAAAGCTGGCCCCGTCGGGTTCGATCACGAAGGTTCCGACCAACTTGCCGGTGGGACCGCAGACGAACGCGGTCCGGTTCCACCATTGGCGAGGATAATTGCGGGCTGTGTAGATCGCATGCCCGGCCGCCGCCGTGTAACCGCCATGATGATCGACCTGACGAACCTTGTCGGTGATCGGTTGAAACAGGTGGGTGTCGGAAATCATCGACAGCGTGTCCGGCGCCCAACCGCCGACCCGTTCGTAGTAGCGATTGGGGATCGGCATGTGAAAACTCGGCTGACGATTCGCCGTCGAGCCGAAGATCAAGCCCGCTTCTGAAATCCCCAAACCCCAAGTGTTGTTGGTCGTCGAGCGGATGAATTCGATCTGCTCGACCGTCGGCGGGTCGGATTGCGACAGTTTGAAACGGAAGAAACCCATCCGAAAAGGCTGTTGGGCGACGCCATCGATCGTCGGCGCGGAATTGTTGTAGCCCTGCATGCCCCAGATCCAATTGTCCAACCCATTACGGAAATTGCTGACACCGCCGTGGGTATCACCCAGGTTCCAGCCGCCGATCAAAACCTGCTTGACGTCGGCCCGGTCATCGCCGGTGGTGTCCTTCAGGTAGAGCGTTTCGGTCGCGTGTTGGACGATCGCGCCGCCGCGATGGAAGGCGATCGCGGTGGGGATGTTGAGCCCTTCAGCGAAGACGGTCGAACGGTCGGCGCGGCCGTCGCCATCGGTGTCTTCAAGGATTCGGATCCGATCGCGCCCGCGACGATCACGGTTCAGATCGTGCGGGTAATCGACCGTTTCGCAGACCCATAACCGGCCGCGATGGTCCCAATCCATCGCGATCGGCTTCGCCTCCAACAGCGATTCGTCGGCGAACAATTCGACCGAAAAACCGACCGGGGTGACGAACCGCTTGATCGACTCAGCGGCCTCCAGCGGTTTCTGCATCAGGTTCAACGTCTCGCCGCGACCGGCGGCGTAGTTCGGAATTTGGGGGCCGACATCGACGTAATCGAACGGCGGTTCCCCTTCGGGAAGCGACGTCATCTTCGGTGACACGAACGGTTCACGCGAATCGGGGACCGCGGCCGTTCCGGCGACGGTCGGATCGCCACCACAAGCCCAGCGGATGCCACGTTCGACCAAGTTTTGAAAACCGGGATTTTCCCAGGTCCGCTCGTCATGCCCCCAAGCGGTGTAGAAGACACGGCCATCGCCGTGTGTCCGTGCCCAAGTCCACGGCTCGCGATCGTTTCCCCGGGCTTGCATGTCGCCGCGACGATACTCCAAGACCACCCGATCACGTTCGTTGTGCCGATGGTGGACGTAGGTCTCGTCCCAGCTGCGAAATCCCGAATAGCCGTCGAGGATCGGATGGTCAACGTCGGCCTGTTCGGTCGTGAATACGCCGGTTCCATGACGACTGAATTGAGCCCCCATCAAGGCGACGATCCGCGGGTCGTTGCGGAAGCAGAACGTCGCGGAGTGAATCGGAATGAATCCTTTGCCCGAGGCGACATAGGCCAACAACGAATCGGCATGCTCGGTAGAGATCGTGTCGATGTTGGCGTACAGCACCAACCCGTCGAACTCCGCCAACCGTTCCGGATCGAGGATGTTGACGTCATCGGTGTAGCTCAGATGAATACCCCGCTGCTCGAGCGTCGGGGCGAGTTCGAGGAAACGCATCGCCGGACGGTGAGGTCCCTCGTCACCCAAAAAAGCCAGTTTCAACGAAGGTTCGTCGGCGGCGGATGAGGAGGTAGACACCAGTGCCACCAACGCCACCATCAAGGAAACGAACGTGGTCGACGACCGCAGAGTGTGTAAACGAGGCATCGGAACAGCCATGAGAGGATAACGTGTCGAACGGAAAAATTCGGTACAAGGATCGAGCGGCAAGAAAAGTGTCTGGATTGAAGCGTCTAACCGCTTCTTTCCACACGGGTATTTCCCGAAAGTTGCTAACAGGCTGGGGCTTACACGCGGAACGAATCACGTCGAGGATCGCAGCCTTTCGTGAATTAACCGGTGTTTGCACGTTGTCGTTCACCGGTATCTACCAATCTGCTCAGCCGAGAGTGAACTCCGGCAGTTTGACGATTTCGCCGCCCCGCAGCGCCGACTCGTGGGCGCAGAGGCCGACACAGGTCCAATTGGCGCTAATGACGGCATTCGGCCGCGGATCGCGATCTTCCAACAACGCTGAGATGAACTCGTGTACGAGGTGGGGGTGTGATCCGCCGTGTCCACCACCCTGAATGAACGACAAATGTTCGCTGTCGTGGATCTCGGCCGGCTGGGTGAAGCGACGAATCGGCTCGGGCAAGCGATCGGCGAAATCGGGGATGGTGATCCGTTCGGGGATCTCATGCTCCGGCTTTTTCGCCGTGTGTAGCACGTGAGGTTCATTTTCGATCAGTGTCCATTCGAAACTTTTCTTGGTTCCATAGACATCGAAGCTCTCGCGATACTGGCGGGCGACGTCATACAGGAACCGCCAGATGTGAGCCGTCACATCGCTATCTTTGAGCCGGATGTGGCAGCTCTCGACAGCGAAGCGGTTGCCCGACTTTTCGGCGATCGAGTCGCGGACGGTCCCCGATCCGAAACAGCTGACCGCTTCGGCCAGCGCCCCGGTCAAGGCCAAACAGGGGCTGACGACGTGGGTCGCGTAGTGCATCGGGATCATCGCTTCCCAGTAGCTCGGCCAGCCGTCCATGTCCTGCGGGTGGGACGCGGCGAGGTGTTGGATCTTGCCCAATTCTCCGCGTTCATACATGTCCTTGATGAACAGGAATTCACGGCTGTAGACGACGGTTTCGGCCATCATGTACTTCAGTCCGGTCTCGCGAACCTTCTCCACGATTTGTCGGCATTCGTCGATCGTCGTCGCCATCGGCACGGTACACATCACGTGCTTGCCGGCATCGAGCGCTCGCAGCGACATCCAGGCGTGGTCGGGGATCGGGCTGTTGATGTGAACGAAATCGATATCCGGGTCGGCCAACAGTTGGTCATAGTCGGCGTAACGCTTGGCGATCCCGAAACGATCGCCCACCTTGTTCATCTCCGCCTCGTTACGACGACAGACCGCCGTCACCTCGGCTTGGGGGTGAGCCTGATAGATAGGAAGGAACTCGGTACCGAATCCGAGCCCGACCATCGCTACGTTAACCGATTGTTTCATAACAGCATCCATTCCCGCCCGCTGGTTCTCCCGGACGGCTGGTGGTGAGAAGTGTTCGGTAAAAAAGCTACCGAAGTCGGCCCCGACGGCCGCCGTGGCAGCCATTGTGACGCAAACCGCCAGTTTAATCGAGGTACACGAAGGAATTCAGATTGAAAATCACTCGAGCCAGACTGGCATGACCATGTTCACGCAGGTGTTGCCCGAGCAACCGGCGTTCGTCGGCGGTAGCCGGCCGGCCGAGCGCCAAGCGGCAAGCCGAGTCGATCGGGTCAGCCGTGGCGGCGAGGCGTTCTCCGAAGGCCCGCGACATCGTTTCGACCAACCGATTGTTCCACTGGACGAGCGATTGCAGAGCGGTCGTCGACTCGTCCCGCGAGGCGACGCTGAGCGACGGATCGGCACAATCGAGGGCGGTTAGGAACGGTTGCGGTTGCGACCGGACGACGAACCGATAGATGCTGCGGCGGTGCGATGCCGGGTCGGTGGGATCGTGCAAGTGGTATTGGTAATGAGGCGAATGTTCGGGCTTTTCGATCACGAAGTCATGAAAGCTGGGGCCACCACGACGCCCCAGGTCGAGCCGGTCACTGACCATCAATACGGCATCGCGATATTCCTCGGCGGTCAGCCGCCGGCGATTGGCCCGCCACAGATAGGTGTTTTCGGTATCGCGTGCCGCCGACGTCTCGTCGTGAACGGTGGCTCGGCGATAAGCTTCGCTGGTGACCAGTAATCGGATAATCGCCTTGAGCGAGTGGTCAGGGTCGTCACGCAGTCGTCGGGCAAGGTAATCGAGCAATTCGGGATGACTGGGCGACATCCCCATTCGACCGAAGTCGTTTGGCGTGCCGACCAGCGGCTTACCGAACGTCCAATGCCACAAGCGGTTGACGATGCTCCGCCAAAACAGCGGGTTTTCCGGCGCCGATATCGCAACGGCCAATTCGCCCCGGGCATCGGCTTCCGTCGCCACTGTCGGTAGCGAAAACTCCGCTGGCGCTGCGGGCCACAGCGGAGCCATTCCCGGTCCGAGCGGATCAGCGGGACTGGTGATATCGCCGCGGCGGAGCACGTGAATCGGACGTGGCTTGCCCGCGGTCGCGACGAAACGTCCCTGCGGCTTGAAGTCGGTCGTCGCTGCGTAGACGAACGCTCCCGCCGGTAATTCGTTCAGTCGCTTGGCAGTCTCGTCGATCTCACGCTGCAGTCCGGCGATTTGTTCGGCCATCGCGGGCGTTCGATGTTTCGCTTCAATGGCATCCCGCCGTCGGCGAAGTCGACGTAATTCACTCATCGCGTCGTCGTCATCGAGCTCACGGTACCGGATGCCGTCGATGAGGTTGCTGCGCCCCCAACGTGGGGCCGCTTCGATACTGTCCGACGCCGTAACGCTGCCTTGCCGCGCGAAGTTCTCTGCCGAGTCGCCACCGACCGCCTCGAGTTCGCCGAGAGCAAAGATGTAGTCGTTTTGGCGCTCTGCCAAGCGAGTTGCGGTGACGCGGATGAATCGGATCGGGGCGCCGCCGACGTCGATCGTCCAAGCTCGATCGCGTGGATTCGGTTGGTCTTGGTCCGAAACGTCCAGCAACACTCGGACGTCGTCGCCCCAATCCGCATCGAACCCGGCTTCGACCTTCAGCCTGAGCGGGAAACCAAATCCGGCTCCGATCCCGGCGTAGGTGTCATAGGCGGGGAACAATCGCACCCGGTCGACCGAGCGGGCCTCGCCGAGATCGACCTGAACCCACTTGGTCGTATCGGGATCGGGGCTGATCTGACTATGCCAGCCGTATTGAAGACTCGGCTCAACGCCATACTCGCGTTTCAGCTCGGCGATCCGCGCGTCGATCGTCTGTGACTCCGCCGCGACCGCGTCAGAAATCGCCTTTGAAAGTTCGGCTCGACGGGCAACCGCTCGATCGCGGCGGCGGGTGAGTTGTTCGCGTCGGCGTTGTTGTTCGGGTGTTAGCCCGGCATACAACCGTTCGCCGCGATCGACAGCGGCGAATACGGCGTGCAGACGGTAGTAATCCTCCATCGTCACCGGGTCGAACTTGTGGTGGTGGCACTGGGCACACTGGACGGTGGTGCTGGTGAAGACGTTGTAGACCGCGGAAATCATCTCGTCGCGATCGAGATGCTTGGCGATCCGACCATCGACCTTGTCCTCTCCGACTTCGACATGACCGATGAAATCCCAAGGACCGGCGGCCAGGAAACCGAGTCCCAAGACGCCATCGGGTTGGTCGGGGTACAACGCGTCGCCAGCGATCTGCTCACGGGCGAAGCGATCGTACGGTTTGTCGTCGTTGAACGCTCGGATCACGTAATCCCGATAGGGCCACGCGCGGTCGCGCGGCTTGTCTTTGTCGTAACCGTGCGTCTCGGCATAACGGGCGACATCCAGCCAGTGACGGGCCCATTTCTCGCCGAAGGCGGGTGAGGCCAAGAGCCGATCAACGGTCAGCTCGAAACCGTCGCTGCGGAATGAGGCAATCAGTTCGGGCGTCGGTGGCAAGCCGGTCAGATCGTACGATAACCGCCGGAGTAGGACTTGCGGCTCCGCCGGACCGACCGCCGAAAGTTGCTCGCTAGCCAACCTCGACATGATAAAAGCGTCGACGGGATGACCACCGCCAGGCGGTGTGTCGACTTGCAGCGGCCGTAAACTCCACCAATCGAGATCCCGTCGTGGGGCGTCCCGCAAACGGCGGCCAGTCGGCCAAGCTGCCCCCGCGGCGATCCATGCTCGCAGCCGTTCGACCTCGCCCGACGAAAGCGGTGGGGAGTCCAACGGCATTTCTGGCTGAGGTCCGCTGATCACCTCGATCAACCGGCTTGCATCGGGGGCCCCGGGTGTAATCGCATCAAGGATGCTCGAGTGCTCGTCGAGTCGAACATCGCCTTGAGCCTCCGCAGCGCCGTGACAGTTCAAGCAGTGGCTTTCCAGGATCGCCGCGACATCACGTTCGAAATCAACCCTACCGCCGGCCGGTGAGGCGACGTTCGCGGCGGCCGAGCCCTCGGGCGGCGCCGCCGCTGTCCGCTGCGTCAGCAGCACCAAGACGGCCAGCAGGATCAGCAGCGGAGAGCCGTGAGGCAGGAGCGGACGGTTCATACGACACTCGCGGTGACAGCGATCGTCGCGATTACGACGAGAATCAGGCTCGAAACGATCATGAGTTAATTGCGGCAAGGCTGGCAAGATTTACTGGCTTGGCAAGATGTTTAGTTCGGGAAGTCTGCATGGTGCAGTCGATCGTAACTCAAGTAGGCGAGTCGTGATCGGGAGAATCGCGGACTCCTTTTACTGTAGGCGAGGATCGCCACCCGAACCACATCTCAGCCGCGAGACGAAGCCGTGTCCAAGTCCATTCCAGCCTATTTAAGATTGCACGCCGGATCGCCGCAGCGAGACGACGCGACAGCGGCGATCTCGATCGAGCCGGCGGCCAGATTCTGGCAGGCCTACACCTCGGCGACCGGTTGGCGTGTTGACCGCGGACACGGCTCAGCGCGGCATGGGGTGACCGCGAATCAGCGAGACGATCGGTCGGTGACCGGACCGCGGCTATTGCCGGCGCTGGGCGGCGGAATCTTAGCCGATGTCAGTTCGGTGTCGGAAGCGCCGTCGGTCGATCGCGCCACCGCCGAGCGATTGGCGGAAGCTGCGTCCGAGTTGATCCGTCAGAACGAGCGAGCGGCGGCAGTGGTCCGGCGGTTGAACGCCGAACTCGCTATCGCGGCGATTCCGGCGGAGCCTTGCGATTCGGACGACCGGCTGGCCGACCGATTGCAGCAACTGCTTCAGCGGGCCATCACGGCGATCGGGTGTGATTGTGGGGCGTTGTATATGCTTGACGACGACACCACGACACTGACGTTGCGGGCCAGCGTGGGGCTGACCGCAGCGGTTCCGGCCGGCTCCAATCGTTCGGCCGCTACGAATCGTTCGACCCGTCCGCTGCGAGGCAGTCGCGGTGATCTCGAGTCGCTGGTCCGCGACGTCGTGATGATCGACGATCTTCGGCACTCGCCAGCGGCTAAATGGAATAGCCCCGAGGACTTCGCGGCGGCGATCGTGGTGCGGGTCGAGGACGACGACCTACCGGTCGGAACGTTGTGGCTGTGGTCGCGGCGGAGGCGGACCTTCGAGTCACACGACGGGGCGGCGGCGGCACTGGCGGCGGCGTCGATCGGCGGCGAATTGGCTCGAACCAAGCTGTCGCGGAAGCAGAAACGTTGGGCGGCGAGCCACCAGGCGATTCAGCATGTGGCGCAGTGGCAGATGCGGCAGTTGCCCGCGGCGATGGAGATCGCCAGCGGCTATCTCGTCGACGGTTGGACCGAATCGCCGCGGCCCTGGGCCTGTTCATGGCACAGTTGGGACATTTTGCCCGACGGAACGATCGCACTGGCGATCGCGGAAGCCGAACAGAGCGGACTGGACGGGGCGATGATCGCAGCCACCTCACGGGCGGCCTTCGCGGCCCACTGCCATTACCGACACAGCGTCACCGAGATGCTGACGCGGATCAGCGATTCGTTGTGGAATACCAATACCGGCGACCAAATCGTTTCGATGCTCTACTCCCACCTCAATCCGGAAACCGGTGAGGGGTGGGTCGCTTCGGCGGGATCGATCGAAGCGATCATCGCTGGCAAACGCGGCTTCCGTCCGCTGTGCAGTGGCAGCCAGGGTGAACCGTTGGCCAGCCGGATCGATTGTCGGCTCGCCAGTACCGAGTTTCGGATCCAGCCCGGCGAAGCGCTGGTGGCGGTCAACCGAGGTGTACTCGATCCGGTCTCTGGACTGACCCAGTCGGCGTGGGTCGAGAGCGTGCGTGAAGGATTGTCACGTCAGGACTTGCCGGTGTTGCCGTCGATCCGTCGTGCGCTCGCCGATCGGATGGCGGAACCGAGTGTCGCGAAATCGAAAGTCGGCGTTCCCGAGCGAGCCGGTTTGATGCTACTGCGTCAAAGTTGATCGATGGCCGGCAGGAAGATCTGAAACCGTGTGCCACGTCCTGGTTCGCTGTCGACACCGATCGTGCCGCCGCTCTGGCGGATGATGCCAAATACCGTTGCCAGCCCCAACCCCGTCCCTTTACCGAATTCTTTGGTCGTAAAGAACGGTTCAAAGATCTGTGGCACGATATCGGGCGGCATGCCACAACCGGTATCGGAAATCGATAGTCGGACATAGGGGCCCGGAGTGCAGTCCAACAGTGATTGAGCTTCGGCTTCTGTCAGCGTCACCGCAGCTGTCTCGATCGTCAGCCGGCCACCGTCGGGCATCGCATCGCGGGCATTGACCGCCAGGTTGACCAACACTTGATCGAGTTGTCCCGGATCGACTTTGACCCTGCTCAGGTTCGGCTCGAGCACGGTCTGGAACAGGATATCCTCGCCGATCAATCGCCGGAGCATGTCTCCTATTTGGCTGACCATCTGGTTCAGGTCGATGATTTTGGGCTGCAGGATCGATTGACGACCGAAGCTGAGCAGTTGCCGGGTCAATACCGCGGCTCGTTGGCCGGCTTCGCTGATCGCAAGGACGAACTCGCGGCCCGTTTCATCGATCGCCGGTTCGGACAGCAAGAGTTCGCTGTACCCCGTGATCACCGTCAACAGGTTATTGAAATCGTGGGCGATTCCGCCGGCCAACCGCCCGACGGCTTCGATCTTTTGCGATTGTCGAAGCCGTTCTTCGAGATCCCGTCGGGCGGTGATGTCGGTGTTGATCGCTAGGATCGATGTCGGCTCGCCGTCATCGCTGCGTACCAAGGTCCAATGCCCCTCGACCGTCAGTTGGCGGCCGTCCTTAGTCCGCTGAACCAACTCGCCGACCCATTCTCCCTCGCGGCAGGTTTGTTCGGTCGCGGCGAGGAAGTCCGCGTCGTCGTCGCCATAAAACAGCTCGCGGACCGAACGCCCGGCAACTTCCTCGGCCTGCCAACCGTAAAGTCGCTCGGCGCGCCGATTCCAATACAAGATTCGGTGTTCCAGGTCACGGACCAAAATCGCGTCTTCGGCCTTATCCAACAACGCCGCCTGCTGACGGATCCTGGCATCGGCATCGATGCGTTCCAACTCGGCAGCTACACGAGCAGCGAAAATCCGCAGTGTCGATGCGATCCACTCCGATCGCTGAAGCGGGGCACGAAACAAGACAAAGAGCAATCCGATCGGTTGCCCCGAAGCATTATCGAGTCGCTGGCCGACGTAAGCCTGAGCCCGGAGCGTACGGAGTCGATCGACCGCAGGAAACGCCTCGGCGATCCGCGACTCGATCACGACTTCGTGACTCTCGAGCAGATGTTCGCAGGGAGTCCCCTCCAGGTCGTAATCGAAGTTCGCCTCGACCTGGCCGTCGACGACGGCGGCAAAGGTTCGCGCGACCGCCCGTTTGCCCGGCAACAGGCGGGCGACAAATCCTCCCTCAGCATTCACCGCCTCAGCCATGCTGGCAGCCAGTCGGACGAAAAACTGTTCGTCGCTGACAGCCGTGACGCTGGAGGCCATCTTCAGCACGGCGGACTCGATCCGTCGACGCTCTTGCTGCGAACGGAGATTACCGATTCCGAACGCTAAATTTTCGGCCAATTCTTGCCACAATTGGACCTCATCGGCCTGCGGCGACCTGGCGGCGGGAAAGTAGAGCGCTAAGACTCCGAAAACGCGATCCCCGTCCTTCAACGGCAAGCAGACGATCCCCTGATACCCATTCTTCAAAGCCGCTTCCGCCCACGGTTCGAACCGCGATTCGGCAGCGAGGTTCGGCCACAACAAAGCTTGGCCGCTGCGAATCACGCATCCCGCCGGACCACGCCCTGTCGGCCGATCCTCCGCCCAACTGATCACCGAATCAGATAGGTATCCGTTCTCCCATCCCGCATGTGCCTGCGGTTCGACGGTCCGCGCCGCATCGTTGCGGGCATAACCGATCCAAGCGAAGCGGAAACCGCCTAACTCGACCGCCATCCGACAAATCTCGGTCAATAATTCGACTTCATCGTCGCAACGAATCAACGCCTCGTTGCAATGACTGAGCAACTGCAATGCTTTATTGCTCTCCGCCAATGCGTTCTCCGCCGCCTTGCGTTCCGTGATATCGCGGGCGAATACCAGCGCCCCCGGCTCACCCTCGAACGTGAACGGGACTGCCGATATCGCCGCAATTCGCCGTTCGCCCGACAACGTCAACAGTTCACGGTCCATCGTCGGAGTCGCCAACCGCTGCTCATTGACCAACCGAATCCGCTCCATCACGGTTTCGCGATCCTCCGGAGCACAACAATCGACAACAAAGCGTCCGACCAACTGCTCGGCACATTCGGCACCGTGCAGACGGAGCGCCGCGGCGTTGGCGTAAGCGAATCGCCCACGGGTCTGAACAAAAATCGGTTCCGGCGCTAACTCAACCAATGTCCGAAACGAGGCTTCTCTGGCCGCCACAGTCTGGAACGTGAGCCGGCCGTCGCCATCGCACTTCGAGCTGTCCGTCTCGGCGTTTCCCATAGCGGGTCGGTGTTCCTCAAGCGGAACACTGGCCCTCGCGAATCGCCGACGAAGCTGGGCGCGGAGACGGGCGGTCAATTCGACATCGTCCAGTGTCCGCAAAAGACAATCATCGGCCCCTCGATCAAGACACTCGGCACGTTCCCGCGAAGTGCTGCGATGATCGCACATCAATACCACAGCGATATCCGCCAGCCGGGCGTCGCGTCGAATCTCGACCAACAAGCCCGATTCGCTGTCACCAATGAGCGTGATATCGAGCAGAACCAATGCCGGGGAGAAGCGAATCAGCCGATCGATCAGATCGCCGGTGTCGCTCAGGTCACCGGGTTCGGTCACGGTGTCGACATCGAAACCGGCCGCCAGTAACCGTGCCGAGGTCACCCGCAGCAGGGCGGGATCGTGATCGATTACCAGGATGGAGAGGGTTGATGGCATGATGAATGGTGGATCGATGGCCCATTATGCGTGGGAACGCATTTTTACGGCCGCATCCCGAGTGACGGCGACTCGCCAACCGTCCCGCCACGACCGGGTCCCGATCCGAGCCGCTGCGCGGCTCGAGCCATCACTTGAGTGCCCCCCATGTTAGCAATTCAACGGGTCTATAAAAGTACCATTTGGGTACCGGGGTCAGAACGTCGGCGAACTGCCGCTGAAATTCGTGCCGTCGGCGAGTTGCTTAGTACGCCTTGGCGAAAATCGCCTGCTTGGCCGCCGGTTGACCGGTCAAGAAACAGGTCCCGGGCTGGTCGTTGTGATCCCGCGGGACGCAGCGGATGCTCACTTTGAGTTCCTTCAGCAGCGGCTGCACGACGTCATGATCCGCGAAATGGCAAGTCGCGAATCCGCCATGGATCTCGTGAACCGAATCGGTCTTGGGGGTAAAGAAGTCTCGGAACTCGGCTTCCGAGGTAATCACGCGAGAGTGGTCGCTGCGCAGTTTCTCGGCTCGGTCGAACAGGCCTTGTTGCATTTCGCCGAGCATTTCGGCAACCTTCACGGCTGCGGATTCGCGAGGCATTGAAAAGCTCTTCGGTTGATCGCGCCGGCCGACGAACATCGACTTCGCCTCGAGATCCTTGGGGCCGACTTCGATTCGGATCGGTACCCCCCGTTTCACGTGATGCCATTTCTTTTCACCACCGCGAATGTCTCGGTCATCGATTTCGACCCGAATCGGTGCCCCCGCATATTGTTGGGCGCGGAGTTCGTCCCGTAGTTGATGGACATAATCGAGCACTTCCGAACGTGACTGGTCATCACGATAGATCGGCAGAATCACGACGTGGGTCGGCGCCAGACGAGGCGGCAGGACCAGCCCATCATCGTCGCTGTGGGTCATGATCAGGGCACCGACCAGACGGGTGGAAACACCCCAGCTGGTTGTCCAGGCGTATTGCAGATCGCCTTGAGTGTCTTGGTAGCGAATCTCCTGCGCCTTGGAAAAGTTTTGTCCCAAGAAATGGCTGGTCCCCGCTTGCAGCGCCTTGCGGTCCTGCATCATCGCCTCGATCGCCAACGTATCGACGGCTCCGGGAAACCGCTCGTCAGCCGTTTTGGAACCGATGATCACCGGCATCGCCATCCAGTTTTCGGCGAAATCGGCATACACATCGATCATCCGTTCGGTCTCCTCGATCGCCTCCTGTTCGGTGGCGTGAACGGTGTGCCCTTCCTGCCAGAGGAACTCGGCGGTGCGGAGAAACATCCGTGTCCGCAACTCCCAGCGAACGACGTTGGCCCATTGGTTGATCAGGATCGGCAGGTCGCGATAGCTCTGAACCCACTTGGCGTAAGTCGCACCGATAATCATCTCGCTGGTCGGACGGACGATCAGCGGCTCCTCGAGTTCACCGGCCGGTTGCAGCCCGCCCCCCGGCTTCGGCTCCAATCGGTGATGCGTCACCACCGCACATTCCTTGGCAAAACCTTCGACGTGCTGAGCCTCCTTCTCCAAAAAGCTCATCGGGATGAACAGCGGGAAGTAGGCATTTTGGTGTCCGGTCGCCTTGAACATGTCGTCCAAGGCTCGCTGCATATTTTCCCAAAGCTGGTAGCCCCACGGTTTGATCACCATGCAGCCCCGAACCGGCGAATTCTCCGCCAGATCCGCCGCCTTGATGACCTGCTGGTACCATTCCGGGTAATCTTCGGCACGAGTGGGAGAGATCGCGTTTTTGGGGGCCTTGGCCATGGGAAAACTGTGCAGCGAGGGGGCGAGATTGGGACACATCAATGGCGTCCCCGACGAACCGGCTGCAAGTTTAGCGTCGCCCGCTCGCCCCGAGAACGCCCAGCCCACTCGCCGGCACGACCGCTGACGCCTCTTGTGTTGGCAAAACCGGAGCGGGTGGCGGGGCGGCAAAACAGGACAGCAGTGCCAGTGGGAGTGGAACGGCGATGAAAACCCACATCGCGGCATCGAAATTGCCCTGCCAATCGCGGACGCCGCCGGCGATCAACGGCCCGATACTCGAGATCCCGATGTTCATCGTCATCAACACGCCACGGATCGAGCCGAGGTGTTGGCGGCCGAAATAACGAGCCCAGAGTGGGTGAGCGGCTCCCGAGTGGATTCCTAAGGTACCGCCCATCGTCAGGCCGGCCGCGATCGCCCAAAACGGTGTCGACGCCGAGTACAGCATCGCTACGCCGATCGAAAGCCCCGTCAAACCGATCACCAACAACGGTTGGGCACGGACACGATCCGCCAGCGACCCGCCGATCAATTGCATCACGGCCAAACTGACCGCGAACACCATCATCGTCGTCGCCGCGATACGCTCGTCCAACCCACGCTCTTGAAAGATCGGGACCAGACAAAAAAAGATGGCGGTGTGTATCAATCCAAAGGTGGCGGTCCCCAGCGACGCGGCCCAGAACGGAAGCGTTCGCAACGCTTCGGGCAGCGAAAATTCGTGCCGCTGACGAGCCAACGAGACAGACCGGTCGAGCGATTCGTCGGGCGTCGATGACGCTTCGGACCCGCCGTCGATCCGTTGGCCAACGTCTTCCGGGCGGTTGTGGAAACAGACAAAGTAGAGCGGGAACAACAGTAACCAGATGCCGGCACCGAGTACCGCATAACCGCCACGCCAACCGAACTCCTGCACCAACCAGAGGTTCAAGATCGGGATCACCGCCATCGAGCCAGCATGGCCTACGCTCCGCAATCCTTCGACCATCCCCAGTCGACGTTCAAACCAAAACGGCAAAGCGCTGCCGCTGAGCAACGATAAGGCGCCGGGGCCGAGCATTCGCAGCAAGAAAAAAGCGGCCGTCAACATCAACCATCCCTGCGCCAAACTGGTGAACAGGCAAGCCGCACAAAACAGGCTGAGCACCCCCAGGGTCGTTCGCCGCAGCCCGTGACGGTCCATCAGCACCCCGATGTACATGATCGGGATCGCGCCGAAGAGCGTTCCGAGCGTGTAGGCGGCGGCGAGCTGGCCGTGCGACAGACCGAGCGACTGGCGGATCGGCTCATTGAAAATCGATACGCCGAAGGTCTGCCCGGGGGAACTGGCGACCATCGCCAACATCACCAACGGCAGCATCACCCAGCCATAAAACAGCCGCGTTTTCGCCGGTGCCGGTCGCACTGTCGATGCCGCCGGAACGGCGAGGTCGTCCTGCTCAAGACCGTCGACGTCAGACGATCGCCTGCGAACCCGGGGGTCATCGAGAACGCACGTCGAAGTGGTACTTTCCATTTTCCTAAATCGAATCGACTAGCCATGAAACGCCTTCCACTGTCAACAACCGGGGCGTTCGAAACAACCTCAATTGCCGTCCCACCGCGGCTGAGGAATCATTGCGGTGCGGTTTCTCGCCGCGTCGCCGTCCTAATGGCCAGGAATCGCATGTCCGGGTTCTCCCTCCGCATGTACTCGGCGTCCCAGCTGGTCTGGTAGAGGACCACGGCGTTCCCGAACTGGTCCTCCACCAATCGCGACGTGTAGGGGACGTGCAACGCCTTCATCTGTTCCTCGTTGCCCTCGACCCAACGGGCCAATTTGTAGGGCAACCATTCGACATCCGTTTCGGCGTTGTACTCACCCTCGAGCCGATACCGCACCACATCGAATTGCAACTCGCCGACGGCGGCCAGCAGCGGATCACGCCGGGTCGACTTGGGGTCGTGAAACATCTGGATCGCTCCCTCCTCGAGCAGCTGTTCGATGCCCCGCGTGAATTGCTTGCGTTTCAGCGTCTGGCGGCAGCGAAGGATCGCGAAGTGCTCGGGCGAGAACTGGGGCAACGGTTCGAAGTTGATCGGTGGCCCGACGCAGATCGTATCACCGAGCAAAAATTCACCGGGGTTGACCAGGCCGATGATGTCGCCCGGAAAGGCCTCGTCCATCGTCTCGCGTTCCTGGCCGAACACACGGTGGGCCCGGGGGAGTCGCAGTTTTTTACCACTGCGGCAATGCAGGACTTCCATATCACGTTCGAAACGGCCCGAGCAGACGCGGACGAAGGCGACGCGATCACGGTGGCGAGGATCGAGATTGGCCTGGATCTTGAACACGAAACCCGAAAAGTTCTCGCTCGCTGCGGGGACCGGCCCGACGTCGCTGGGACGATCGGTCGGCGGCGGGCAGAGTTTCAAAAAACCGCGTAAGAAATGCTCAACCCCCCAATTCGACAGCGCGCTGCCGAAGAACACCGGCGAAATCTTGCCGCCTAGGAACAGTTCGCTGTCGAACGACTCGCCGGCGTCTCGGAGCAACGCGACCTCTTCGCGGGCCTGCTCGACGATCGCTGGCGAAACCGCGGGGTCTTCCAGGGTATCGAGATCGAAACTGCGAAACGCCGTCCGCGAATCGCCGCGGCGATCCTCAAACAGATGCGCCTCTCCGCTGGCGATATCGGCGACACCACAAAAATCGAATCCGGTACCGATCGGCCAATTGAAAGGGACGACATCGATACCGAGTTTCGCTTCGATCTCCGAGAGGATTTCCAGCGGCGCTTGGCCGGGGCGATCGACTTTGTTGACGAACGTCAAAACGGGGATTTGGCGGAGCGCGCAGACTTGGAACAGTTTTTCGGTTTGCGCTTCGACCCCTTTGGCCAAGTCGATCACCATCACCGCCGAATCGGCAGCCATCAACGTCCGGTAGGTGTCTTCGCTGAAATCGTGGTGCCCCGGCGTATCGAGCAGATTGACGCGAAAATCGTCGAACTCGAACGTCAATACCGTGGAACTGACCGAGATCCCACGCTGTTTTTCGAGCTCCATCCAGTCCGACGTTGCCGCGCGTTGCGACTTCCGCCCACGAACGGCCCCCGCGACCTCGATACAACCGCCAAACAGCAGCAGCTTTTCGGTCAGCGTCGTCTTCCCCGCATCGGGGTGCGAAATGATCGCGAAGGTACGTCGGCGGTCGACTTCTTGGCGAAGGCGGGTATCGGAAGACATGATCGGATGATCGATTTGGAGGCGGAGAGCTGAATGCGGCTATCGGGCGGCGCCCGATTGGGTCAAAATGCCGTCCCGCTTTCGACCGACAAGTTATCCCCTCTCGCCGATTCCGCCAACCGACGCGGGCAGGTAGCCGGCCCTGGCCACCGGAATCGGACTCCCCGTCGCGAAATTCCATGGCTGCTACCAGCGAATCCGTCATTGAGGTCGATCAACGCCTGGTCGACCTGCGCAATCGTCCCCTGGCAGCGTTGCTCGCTTGGCTATTCCCCGGCGGCGGACACTTCTACCAAGGTCGGCATGCCAAAGGGGTGCTTTATCTGACCTGCATTCTCAGCCTCTGGGTTCTCGGATTCGCGATCGGCGGCGGGCACGTGGTCTACGCTTCACGAGAAGCCGGCGACCACCGTTGGCATTTCTATTTTCAGGCCGCCGCCGGCGTGATCGCGTGGCCGGCGATCCTGCAAAATCGTTACCTCAACCGCTTCAACAAAATCAGCAACGGGGTGACGGTGACCAGCCGTGACTACGAACCGCGCTGGGGTGGATTCATGGCACCGCCGCGACGACCCGTTTCCGAAGAAAATACCGACGAAGTCTCGGCCTGGTACGCCACGCACGGGGCCGGCTTCGAGATGGGGACCTGGTACACGATGATCGCCGGCTTGCTCAACGTTCTGGTCATCTACGACGCCTACGCCGGTCCCTTGGGGACGCCGATCAGCGGTCGTAAACGCCGCGATGATGACGCCGCAACCTAAACCGCCGGGATCGGGTCGGCATCGACACTGTCCCGGTCAACCGAATTCGTTCTCCGCTGATAGATAAAACGCGACTACGATGTTACCGATTTCACCGCTCTACATCCTCTACTATCTGCCGCTGTTGTTGGCGATCAGCCTCGTCTATGGCGGCACACGACACGAGGATTTGCGTTTAATTCTCCGGCATGCCTGTCACACCGCCTATTGGATATCGGCTTTCATGGTGTTTGTCTTCGTGATCCTGGCCGGGATCGCGATGTTGATCTGAAGCCCGCAGCTTGCTTCGCCGTTCAAGATTCCGGGCTTTGCGACAAAAAATCGTCCAAGCCCGCTTGTACCCGCGCCCACTCATTTTCGATCGCCGACAATGCCGCGGCACGTCCGTTGGGCGACGGACCGCTAGCGAGTGTTTCCAAAGCGGAAGCGGCCTGAACCAGCCCTGTCGCCCCGAAACACGCGGCGGTCCCCTTCATGGTATGGGCACAACGTCGCAGAACCTGACTGTCGCCAGCCTCAGCGGCTTGCCGGATTTCGTCCAGCAGCGAATCGATCTCACCCCGAAACACGGGCGTTAATTGGCGGATGTTCTCCTCGCCACCGGGAATATGGCGGAGAGCGATATCCCAATCGATCGCGGGCGATTCGGTGGCCGGCGGGCGATCGTGTCGCAGGGTTACACCCGCGCTGTCTACGTCGGTGTCGCTTCCGCCAGCACGATTCGCCACCGTGTCTCCGGCGGTTGTGAAAGATTCGGTATTCACATCGCCGCCGACGGTCGAGTGAGAGTCCACGGTCGCTTGGTCGAGACAGGTCGCCGGAAATCTTTCGATCACCCGATCGAGTTCGGCCTGCGACAACGGCTTGGCCAGATAATCATCCATGCCGGCGGCCAGACACCGCTCGCGGTCACCCTGCAACGCTTCGGCGGTCATCGCCACGATCGGGACGTGGCCACCGACCTGATGCTCGCGGCGGCGGATCGCGGCGGTCGCCTCATAGCCGTCCATCACCGGCATTTGCATGTCCATCAAAACGACGTCGAACCGTTGATCGACGAGCGCATCGTAGGCCTGTTGGCCATCGCCGACGACGACCACTTGGTGTCCGTTTCGCCGCAGAAACCCCAGTGCGACAAGCCGATTGATCTCGTTGTCCTCGGCCAACAGAACGCGGCGGCGGGCGGGCGGACTGCGATCCTCCCGCTCGGTCACCGCCTCGTGATCGGCCGGGTGGCCGAACAGGCGGAGGATCGTGTCGAGCAACTCGGAGGCGATAACCGGCTTGGCCATGAAGCGACAGATCCCGTTGGTTTCACATAAATCGGGATCGACCGGAGCGGTCCCGGACGAAAGCATGATGATCGGATAGCGGTGGCCACCGCGCATGGCAGCGGGCAATTCGGTGAGCCACTGGGCGAACTGGAATCCGTCTTCGCCGGGCATGTGGTGGTCGAGCAGGATCAGATCGAATGGCGCCTGATCGGCGGCATCGGCCTCGGCGATGGCCTGCGTCAATGCCGCCCGGGCAGCGGCTGCCGATGCGACCGCCACCGGCCGCATCTGCCAAAAGGTCAACAATTCGCTCAGAATCTGCCGGTTGGTGACGTGATCATCGATGACCAACACCCGTAACCCCTGCAATTCTTCGACCTTTCGGACCGACGTCGACAGTTGTGTTCGGGAAATCGCAAAGTCGGCAGTGAAATGGAACGTCGCCCCCCGACCCGGCTCGCTGTCGACCCCGATTTCGCCACCCATCATCTCCACCAACTGACGCGAGATCGACAGGCCGAGACCGGTGCCACCGAATCGCCGTGTGGTCGACGTCTCGGCCTGCTCGAACGATTCGAAGATCGATTTCTGTTTGTCGGTAGCGATCCCGATCCCGTCGTCGTGGACAGCGACACGCAGCGTGACCGAATCGGAAGTGATCGACTGAGCGTCGACATTGATCAGGATTTCTCCGGCCATGGTGAACTTGACCGCGTTGGAGAGCAGATTCACCAAAATCTGTTGCAACCGACCAGGGTCGCCTCGCAGGTGATCGGGGATCTCCGGTGCGATCCGGCACGCGATTTCGAGGCCCTTGTCGGCAGCCCGCAATCGCAGCATCTGCGCCGCTCGGGTGACGCATTCCGAAAGCCGAAAATCGACCTGCTCGAGTTCCAATTTCCCGGCTTCGATCTTGGAGAAATCGAGGATGTCGTTCAGTAAACGCAGCAAAATATGGGCCGATTCCTCGACGGTCGTCAGGTAGTCTCGCTGGTGAGGATTGAGCTCGGTCTGAGCGAGCAACTGGGTCATACCGAGGATCCCGTTCATCGGCGTACGGATCTCGTGGCTCATGTTGGCCAAGAACGAGCTCTTGGCTCGGTTGGCCGATTCGGCCGCCTCACGAGCTTGCTCCATCGCCCGCATCGTCTTCAAGCGATCGGTGATATCGGTCACGCCGTAGATAATCGCAGCCCCGTCCTCAGTTTGGACCGGGCTGGATCGAACCTCGATCGGAAACTCCGTGCCATCACGTCGTAATCCCCGCGCCCCGGCGATCGCTTCGACCGGCCCCCGTTCTGCCGTCGTCAACTCACCGAGCGGCCCAAGGCCCGTTTCTGTGTCCACCGACATCGCTGTTCCGGGCAGCAGCGTAGCGATCGACCGATCGAGCAGTTGCTCTTCGGTGTAATCGAACAACGCCAACGCTTGCGAGTTCGCCAACTTGACGCGGCCGTGGCGATCGACCAGCAATAACGCGGTCGGAGACGCTTCAACGGCCAGACGAAACCGCTCACGCAGCCGATATTCTTCGGTTACATCGGTGATCGAACCGGCCATCCGATGGGGCTGACCCTGATCGTTCCAGACGGCCAATCCACGGGCGCGGAACCAGCGGAATTCTCCTGACTTGGTCCGCAGGCGATAGAGCACGTCGTACGGCTCACGGTCGGTCAACTGACGGTCGATCGCCGCCATCGTGCGGGCATGGTCATCGGGGTGAAGCCGCGACTCGAACGACTCGAAGACATTGGGGAACTCGTCGTCGCGGTAGCCGAGCAGTTCCTTCATCCGGGGCGAGTAATACACCTCGTTCGTGAGTAGATTCCAATCCCATAATCCGTCGGTCGATCCCCGCACCGCCAATTCAAACCGCTCTTCGATCTCACGAAGTTCCGCAGTCCGCCGTTCCACGGTCTGGTCGAGTACCGTGTTGGCCCGCCCCAGACGCCGGTTGACGATTCGAAGTTCGCTCTGCGTGTCATGAAAAACTTTCAACCCGTAGGCCAATGCGGCGATGTAGGCCGTTAACCGCAAGATGTGCCACCACCACCATCCGGAGTCCCACAAGCTGGCCGATACGAACAAGACGCCCGCCATCCCGAACAGCGTCGCTTGGATGCCGAACATCCAGTCGCGGAGCCGACTGAAGCGGCGGAAACGACTGAAAAAGAAGACGGCGGAGACGAGAAACCCGATCCCGCCACCGACATTCAGAACCCTGGCGAGTATCGAAAAATGGTTCTCGGATGTCCACAAAATCGGTAGTGAAGACTCGAAAGCGAGCACCGAAACGGCGGTTGCCACCGCCACCACGGCGACGAACAGCGGGAACCGTAGCTCACGAAATCGCGGCGATTTCGGCGGCGTTAGCCAAACCAGGGCAAAGAACGGTCCGCCCGTGCAGGTCGCCAAACTGTGCAACCAGACAAAGGCCGGTCCCGGCATCGTCGCGGCAAGGAATAGGTCAAAGACCCCCATCGAGATGAAGCCGGAGGCGAGCCAGAGCTCATGCGACGATTTCGTCCCCTGCTTGATCTCGATCAACAAAATGCCGGCGATCGCCAAGGCGATCAATCCGCCGGCCCCGACGATCAGCGCATGCAACGGCAGATGCGTCAGTCGAAATCCAGGCCAACAAGCGTCGGCAACCACCGCCCCGACGACCGAACAGATCGTCACGGCGAACGTGCCGGCCCACAGCCAGGCGGTCTTCTTAAGAAGGTAGATCATGCTGTTGCTAACCGGCGTCCGCACGGTGCGAGGCCGACTGTTGCGGTCGATTCCTGATGCTATTCTAGCCCATCGTTGAGTCGATCTTCTATGCTTTGATGATGACGGCTCGCGAGGCCCGCCGACCACCCCCCTCGTGATCCGACGCCTCCGTACACTCCCTTAATATCGCTCCGATCCGCAACCCACGATGCACCCATGAGCACCGAAAAATTAGCCGATTTGTTACGGCAACTGCAGGCTGAACTCGCCGAGGCTAACGACCTCGACGATGACCTGACGGAGCAGTTGCAGGCCGCGACCGCCGACATCGAAATCAAGCTCGCCGCCGACGAAGCGCTACAAGCGACCAAACGGGAAGCCGCAGCAAAACTGGCAGCCGGCGAATCCGACGATGGCGATACCATGCCGCAAGATAACAATACGTTCGCCGGACAATTTCGCGAAGCCGCCGAGAGATTTGAAGATTCACACCCCCACCTGACCCATACCGTCGGCCGGATCGCCGACGCACTGGCACAACTGGGGATTTAGCATCAAGCGAAAAAAGGCTGTTCGATCGCGGGAGAAGTCCACCCATCAGGTTGTCGCTCACCCCGTTCTTCAATTCAGTGACCGCCGATCGGATCCAAACCACCGGCGACTGGTCGCAAAACACGGCAAGCTACTCGATCGCGTCGAGTAACGCCCCGATGGCGTCATTACTTCCGTAGCCCGACTCGGTCGTGACGACCGGGTTGAGGACTTGGGCCAAGCTTTCTCGCCACTTCGACTGCGCGAGTTGCGAAGTGGTGGAACCTTCTCGCTTCGTTTGCCCCTCGTCGACGGGGAACAGGTCGAGCCCGCCCGATTCGGCAGCGACGCCGACGACGAAACGTCCAGGAACCATGACCTTGGTTGCGACATCGTCTTTGCCAAGTCCGCGATCAAAATCGATACGCGGTGGCAACTTCGACTCGTGCTTGACGATCATCCCCGGAGCGAGTGTGTGCGGCTCGCCATTGAGCTGATAGTGAAACGGCAATCGGCTCGCCGTTGCGTCGATCTCGAAGGCGACCCCCTTTTTCCGGCGGACCTCCCATCCCGACGGTTGGCGGTACCACTGGAAGAAGCCTTTTGACAACGTGTATCGCTTCACGTCGCCGTTGCCGTCATCGAATGCCAGGACGATTGAGCGGTCGGCCGTTATGATGTCACCGGGCTGCGATTCGAACTCGGTTTCGTCGTCGATCACGAAGTAAACCGGCGTCTCTGTCTGGACCGGATTGAACAACGCGATCGAAGGCGATCCGGGGGAAAGTTGCAAGTCGGGAATGGGCGGCGACAACCCGTCGAACATGACCCCGGTAAGGGCGGTCAGGAGTTCCGGCCATCCGCCGCTCCTACCCGACGCTTGCTGTAGCCGTGCGAACAGGTCGCGTCGTCGCTCGGCTCCCATGACACGGGCGATCTCGGTGATCACAGTCATGTTGCTAAGGATCCGTAGCCGTTCCGCTGTCACCGCCATCATCGAACCGGCGAATACTTCACCGGTCGGCACGTCGACGAGTGCTGCGCGGGTCTCCTCGATCGCGGCGCGACGCAGGTCGAACGAGGCGTCGGAGGATAGACCGACCAGTTGGGAGGTGACCGCCGCCGCCGCGACGCCACGGGCAAGCGTCTCGCCGGAGGCCAGCTTCAACAAAGCATCTCCGTTGGCTTCGAGCCATTCGGCATGCCAGCCACCAAGGCGGTTCCGCTGGGACGCTGCCCGGTAACCTTCGGCGAGTTCACTCACATCATCGGTTGACTCGACGCCAGCCCGGCGAATCCCCTCGATGATCGCATCGTCGAGGGCACCCACGATCGATCGTGCCTCAGTACGGATCATCGCGGCGGCGAACGCGGGGCCGTCGGTGACGACGTGCGTCAGGGCGAGGTCGAGTACTGACGGGTTCGGCTCGAGCGGCGTAGCCGGTCGGGCGTCGTTCTTCGGCGGTGTGACACTAGGACGTGACTCGGGGGCGGGCCGGGCCACGGAACGCTCTTCGATGATCACCGTACTGCCACTCGAGCTGGGATAAGGGCTTCCCGAAACCGGATTGGGCTGTGGCCTAGGTCGGAGACGCGGCGAGGCCGACGACCTGATGACAGGCGAGGGCGACGATCTGATAACCGGCGACGGCATCGGCCTGAAAACAGGTCCGGGACCGCCGCCACGACGCCAATTCTGGTTCAGCCCCCGACCGAGCGCTTCCCCGCCGGCCCGGTTCAGCACCTCTCGTCCGCCCGCCTGCAAAATCGGGCCGACCGCCGGACCGATGAGCTCGCCGATGATGTTCTGGCCGTGGCTCGGCGACGAATGAAAGACGGCGGTCGCCGTCATGACGCATACCGTCAACGCGATCCGAAGGGTGACTCGTTTCATGATCGTACTCGCAGGCTAGAGAGAAGAGAGAACCATGGCCTTGGTTCCATGAGAGACCAAGCTTTTTGTCGAAGTCGCCGCCGCAGGATGAGTCGACCTCAATGATGCGAGTCAGATACTGGGTTCGGTCGGGACGGCCAGCCGATTGACTGTTACCGAAAAAATCGTCACGAGCGGGGGGGCGGGTTTACCCTGAGTCTACCGGATCGACTCGCTCATTCAAGCGTCCGGCCGTTTAAGAGAATGCTTATCGCCCCGATTCGATCGTCACCGCGCCGGTATTCTCTTGGCGTGGTCCCGGTGTGCTACGCCCCTCAGCGACCAGGTTTTCCAACAGCTCGAGCAACTCGGCCGCCACTTCAGGTCGGTCGGCGATCCGATTTTCCTGTTCCGCAAGGTCTTCACCGAGGTGATAGAGTTGCCGTGAGGGGAGTTTTCCGGCCGCCGGACTGCCGGGACGCGGCGCACTCCAACCGCCGGAGTCGCCACACAGCATCAATTTCCAATCACCCCGGCGGATCGCGAACGAGCCGTTGATCGAATGCGAAACGAGCGATTCCCGAACACCGCTCGCCGACGTCTCGCCCTTCAAGGCGGTCAAGAAACTGAAACTGTCTTCTGCCATGTCAGCCGCTAAGTCGTCGACCCCGATAGCGGCAGCGACGGTCGCAAAGATATCGGTCAGGCAGACCACTTGCTCCGAAACCGTGCCCGCAGCGGTCACTCCCGGATAACTGACGACCATCGGGATCCGGTGGCCGCCTTCGAAGAGGTCAGCCTTATGCCCTCGTAGCGGCCCGCTGGGATAGTGGTCATGCGCCGCCAATTCGTCGAACTTCGCCTGCGGGGAACAACCGTTGTCGCTGGTGAAGACGATCAGCGTGTTTTCTGCCACCCCATTTCGTTCCAAGGCGGCAACGATCTGGCCGACAGCCCAATCCGATTCCATCACGAAATCGGCGTAGGGGTTGATTCCGCTTTTACCACGCCACGCAGGCGTCGGTAGGATCGGCGTGTGCGGCGATGCCAACGGGACGTACAAAAAGAACGGCTGCCGACCACCGTCCGATTCACCCGATCGGGCTCGTTCGTCGATGTATTCGACCGACTTCCGCACCAGCATCGGCAACACATCCGCGGCATCAAAACCGGGCGCAGTCGGTCCCTTGCGAGTCCGTCCCGTTTGCCGCCCGTCCATCATCGGAAAATCACGATCCTCGGTCGGCAATTCGGTCACCCGATCGTTTTCGATGTAGGCGTAGGGGACCATGTCTAGCGAGGCGCTGATTCCGAAAAAGTAGTCGAAGCCAACCGCCGCTGGGCCGTTAGCAATCGGGGCGCCGTATTCGACATTGAATACCTGCTCGCGAGGTTCGATCCCCAACGGCGTCACCTCCTTACCCGGCTTGAGCTTCCAATCCATGCCGAGGTGCCACTTGCCGATACACGCGGTGTGATAACCCTGGCCTTGCAGGAAACCCGCCAACGTCACCCGATCGGGTTCGATCAGCCGTGGGCTCAAGCCGCCCAACACACTCCGCTTCAGACGCGATCGCCAATTGTATCGCCCCGTCAGCAGTCCATACCGAGTCGGTGAACAGACCGACGAACTTGTGTGGGCATCGGTAAACCTCATCCCGGTCGCGGCCAAACGGTCGATGTGCGGCGTCGATATCTTGCCGCCATAACAACTGACATCGGCGTACCCCAAATCGTCAGCCAGCACCACGACGACATTCGGACCATCGGCCGCCCACAGCGGACTACTGACGAAGCCGGCAAGTAAGGTGGCAGCCCACAAAACGGTCATCCGAAGATGCTCCCGCCGAGTCGACCACCACGGGTTCGCGAGCATTTCCAAAAACCGGCTCGGTCGCCGCTGTGAACCCGAAAAAGCCACTGTGTTTGGCTCGCGGAATGTCGAGGTGGTCATGGATCAACCCAGATTGAAAAGCAAGGATTATTGGGAAAAGCATCGGCAGAAAATCATCGGTCGCTACGGTCCAAATCAATCGCCAGGCGTTCCGGCAGGCCGGGCGATCCAACTGCTGACCGATTGGCCATCGGCGGCGTTCCAAAGCTGCACCTCGCCGTTATACGCACCGGCTACGACTCGCTCGGTCGCCGGATGCCAAGCCACCGACAATGCCCAATCGCCCAGCCCAGCGAACGCCTTCAAAACAGCATTTTTGGCCGGATCGATTTGCAAAACTCGCTTGTCGGCCAGCGGTACCAGCGGAGCATGATCGCCACCGGGAACCAACCGGTATCCTTCACCACCGAGCGGGATCAAGGCGATCCGCTTACCACCGGCGGTTTCCCAGCGGTGCAGTCTGGCATCGGTCCCCGAAGAAAAGATGTGCTGGCCATCGGCCGAAAACATCACGCCGCGAACCGCGTCGCCATGCCCCAGATAACTGGTCAACAATTCGCCGCTCTCGGCGTCAAACACCTTGGCCGACTTGTCGCGACTGGCCGATGCCAATCGCGTACCGTCAGGACTCCAAGCGACCGCCGTGACCCAGTCGGCATGACTCGCCAATTCACGGACGGTTTCCAGCGTCTCGGTATCGATGACGCGGATCATCGAATCGGCGGTACCGATCGCTAGCTGATGCGTCCCCGGCCGGAACGCCAGATCGAGCGCGACGTCAGCCGACCTGGCGATCACCGCTTTGACTTCGCCGCTGGCATAATCGACCAACCGGACCTCACCGCCACGCCCCGGTTCGCCGCAAGCAACCGCGATCGAGCGACCGTCGGGATGGATCGCGATCGCAAAAATTCGCTGACCCAAGTTCGTGATCCGCCGGACTAAGCTGCCATCGTCCGCGCTCCAGATGGTGACTTCGTGGTATCCCGCTGCCAACACTTCTTTGCCGTCAGGCGAAAAGGCGATCGCGGTGATCGGTACCGCGGCCGGATAAGCAGCCGGCGGATCGGGATACTGCGGCGGCGGGATGACAAACACCAGCAGTTGATCGGGGTCGCTGCCGTCGAACTCGCCGCCCGAGGCGAGCCATCGCTTGATCAATTCGATCGACTCGGCAGCCAACGGGTCGCTCTCCGCCGGCATCCGCTCTGACTCATCGTCGGTAATGATCCGACGGAACATTTCGCCCAAATGCTCCGCCGTCTTGTCGATCGGCGCCTCGCCCGAATCGCCGGCCTGAGTCAACTCCGCAAAGGTGTCGACCCGATAGCCACCTTCCGCCTTTTTGGCGCTGTGACAGGCGACACAATGTTCCTGCAACACCGGCGCGACGTCACGACTGAAGCTGACCGAATCGTCACCTTGCACCGCCCCGGCAAGCCCCCCAACGAACGCCAATCCGAGAACGGTTCGCCGGACGGACCGGAGCGAACGACAGAAAACTGGATTGCGCATTAGGAGACTCTCGGTGGGAGGCGGTGGGAGGCGAGCGGGAAAAAGGAGCGGGCGATTCAGTCTAACCGCGATCGTCCGGCAACAGGCCGGCCTTTCCATCGGCGCGTAACGCTTCACCCAAGCGACGTTGGATTAACTTTCCCCACAACCGATAGCCTGCCGCGTTTTGGTGCAGCAAATCCTTGCGGAAATAGTCGTCGATCGGCCGGTTTTCGGCATCCAAGTAGTACTCCGCCGTTTCGACAAAGTACGTATTCGGTACCGTGAACGTGATCTCTCGCAGCAAGTAGTTGACGGCGCGAATCTTCGGCCAAGCATCCCATCGCGATGAGCAGGGCGTGATCTCGACTAACAACACCGGGGCGTCGGGTTGATGATTGCGTGACACTTCGATGATGTGGCGGACCAACCGTTCGATCTCATCCAGCGGCGTGTCGCTTTCCCTGCCGGTGACGTCGTTGGCGACGAAAACGACCATCGCCGCGTACACGTGCGGCTTGATCAACCGCTCGGCGAATACCGCCGTATCGGTGAACCTGGCTCCGCCGTAGCCGCGGCGGATCGGGTGATAGGGGCCCATATCGCTAGCGATGTCGTCCCACAAACGGACGCTGCTGCTGCCCAAAAACAGGATCGCGTCGTCGGGATGCGTTTCCGTTCGATCCAGCGCTTCCAATTCGGCGATCGCGTTTGCCCATCGCTTTTCCGCCGCCTCGGCATAAGGCTGGTAGACAGCCGCTGATGACGACTCCGACGCACCGGAATCGGCGACCAGCGCCCGCAGCGCGACCAACCTTTCCGCGGCCCACGGCTCAACCGTCTCCAGGGGCGGTGCCTCTAACTTCATCGGCTCAGGGACACCGATCGCCTTCCGATAAGCCGCCGATCGACGCCGAAAACGCTCGAGCAACCCGTCATAAAACGCCGCCTGTTCAGCCGTCGGTTCTCCAACTCGGTCGGCCGCGGCCAAACCGGTCAAGTGACTCAGCGTCGCCGAGACCTTATCGATGTCACCGCCGAGTCCCGCCAGCAATCCGACCGCGATCGCAAAGTGGCCATCGGCGGGCGGGTGTACCCCGTCGCCATATGCATAATCGGGCAGCTTCGCTTTGATGCGGCTAAGGTAGCCGTCGGTGACGGCGTGCAGATCGATCACCCGTTCGACGGCGGCGTGCGAAGTGAACTCCTTGACGATCCCGCCGAGCTGCTCGAGTGTCTCGTCATACTGTGGAAACGGGTTGCGATAACCGTGCGGCTCCGACTCGGTGACTTCGCCCAACCGTTTGCGAACCGCCGGTGCGTCGGCATCGAACGAAGGCGGCGTCAACAAGATCAACTTGGCATCGACCGCCGCAACGTCCGCGATCAGCTTGGCCAAACCGTCGCGGTAAGCCTCGGCAATCGATTCCGATAGCGGGTGATAGATCCCATCGTTCATCCCGTAACAAACGACTACCCAATCGGGCTTTGTTAATTCCAGCGCCTGAGCCAGACGGTCATGAACGTTCGGACGTGGGTAGGGGTGGACCGGTTCGGTAATCCCCGAGACCGTTTCGCTACTCAGGCCGGCATTGACCACGTCGATGTTGCGGTCGGGATAGGCGGCCCACAAATAGGCTTCCGTCAAGGCGACATAGCGGCCGTCCTGTGTGATGCTGTCACCGACGAATAGGACTCGCTCGCCATCGGCAAACGGCAGCTCCGCTCGCCCCACCGTACCGCTCGCCGCCAACGCCCAGACGGTCAATCCGAGCAGCATGAATGCTCGCCAACTTCGATCCCAAACAGCCATCATTCACCGCCCTCGGGTTACGGAAACGCCTCGATCAATTGCCCCGCGGTATCAAACTGCGGCGGGGTCGCCGGCCCCATGATACTCAAATCGGTCCGGCTACTGGCTTCACCCAGATAGGCTTCACTGCACATCACTTCACCAACGTGCAGTGTGTCAGCGATCCACATCCACCGCAGTTCGCCGGCTGTCTCACGTCCCGATTGGCCGGCAGCGATCCGCAACACCTCTTGGTCGGTTTCCCAGTGAGCGGGGATCGCCGCCGCGGTGATGTGCAACGCCGTCAGACAATTGACGCGGGTTTTGTCGACATCCATCTCCCGCACCAGACTCGACCGACAGTATTCGGCGATCCCGATCCCGGCGGCGTTCCCCGCCGATTGTTCGGTCAAACCACGGACATAGATCTGAGCGATCTTGGGTAACTCGTGCTCCCCGGCACATTTGTCATTCGACTTGCGACCGACGACGTTGGTGTCCAATCCGCTGCCGCTGATGTTTTTGCCGATCCGATCGATCACCAACAGATCGGCGGAGGTGAACGGAAGTCTTGGCATCCGCCCGCGGGCCAGTTCCAGCAATTCGGTTTCGCGATCGAGGATTTCGTCGGGCTCAATCGATTCGATCACCGCGACCTGGTCATAAGCGTTCTCCACAATCGCCAGACCGAGTGAGACCGGACACCGCGTCAAGATCTGCGGGATCGTCTCAGCGACCAACGATTCGAACGATCGACGAGTCATCGCTTGATGATAGGCCGCCGCGCCGCGGTGCTTGCCTAAGCCGATCAGCATCATCTTGACCAGACCGCTCTCATGCGGCCCCGAGATATGCGTGTGCGGCTTGACGCGGTTGACGACGATGACGTGATCGGCGGCCATCGCTTGACGGTCAAAATAGACCCCACCGCCGTCGTTCGTCGTCCCGATCTGGTCGACATCCATCTCAGAACGGATTTCGCAGCCCATCGTGTCGGCCGTGATTCCGTACTCGGCCAACACGGCCGCCTGGCCCGGCCCGGTCGCCCCGCCGTGGCTGCCCATCGCCGGGACGATGAACGGGACGCCACCATAATCGCGGACCTTCGCCGCGACCGCAGCGACGACCTCGGCCAAGCGGGCAATCCCACGACTGCCGACCGCGATCGCTACGTTCTGTCCAGGACTCACCCGCCGCCGCAGTGAAGAACGGTCGATCTGAACGGCCGTTTCAGCACCCGCGTCGGCGATCGAATCGCTGGCAAAGTGTTGCCGTATCCGAAAAAAGGAAGGCAGCGTTTCGTTCACGGCGCAGGTACCAGTTGCAGTGGATCGAGGGTCACATCGGGACGCCGGGCACGAAACCGTTGACGACCTTCATCGCTGACGTTGGTTCGCTGCAGGTCGACTCGACGCAAGGTTTTAATCGACGCGATCGGATCGAGCGACGCGTCGCTGACCGCAGTGCCAGTCAACCACAGCGTCTCCAGTGCCCCCGCGGCGGATAACTCTCCGATCACTCGGTCACCCGTCGCTGTCCAGCTCAAATCGAGCTCGTCCAGAATCGTCGCCCGAGCGATCCAACCGGCGATCGAGTCGTCAATACGCGTCGCTTCTAAGCTCAACTGACGGATCGTCGCCGGGTCGGGAACCAGCCGCAGCAGATCGTCGGTCGTCACCGGCAATGCCGTCAGGTCGAGCCACCGCAACGACAGCTGCGGCTCGATTCGACGCAGCCCGGCTGCATCGACTGCACAACGAGATAAGCAGAGATTGACCAAGTCGTCACGTGTCACCGCCGTGAGCCGAGCGTTGTCGATCGCCAAGTAATCCCGCAGGGTGACTTCCTCCGTCGCGGCCGCCCGTGACGCCAGCCGAATCTGGTATAGCCGCGCCAACTTGCCGAGCAGCTCTGGCAATCCGTCGCCATCACCCGCATCGATGATCCGGTGACATTCCGCTGCGGCGAAAGCATAAAAACGGGCCGGGTCGGACGACCGCTGCACCCGCAATCGTCCCCAAGATTCGAGTTCCCGAAGCGGCATTGAGTCGCCGCCGGCGAGCACCCGGTGACGGGCGAATTGCAGACGTGACGATTCCCAACCGCCGACCGTGGCGTAGCCGCCGCGGATCGCCGTCGATTCCATGTAGCAGGCGATTCCCTCGGCTAACCAAAATCCACTCCGCTCGCCCGGCATCGCTCGCAACCGCGTCTCAGTCGCTTCGGCCAACAATTGATGAGTCAATTCGTGATACCGAGTACCGCGCAGTTCCGCCGCAGCGGCGGCATCGCCGCCGACTTGACGTTGGTCCCCGTCCGGATCTTGGCCAAGTTGACCACCCGGCTGATACAAAAACGTGATCCGCATCGACGGCGAATAGTAACCCGTCGAACTGCCGATCGCCGCCCCTTCGGCCGCCAGCGCCGCGGTGTATTGCTGGCGGTCGCGAAAGACGACGACCCGAAATCGCGGCTGTTCGGATCCACGTCCGCCAGCCCCACGCGGCCTGGTCCGATCCCAACGTTGACGGTCTTTCCACAACGGAAAAAAAAGCTGCGTCCAAACGGCATGAAATCGCTCTAAGTCCGCCGCGACCTCGATCGCGTCGTCGACCGACGTATCGGCCAAAATCACAAAGTGATCGGTGTCGACCCGCCGCGGCTGATTCCAAGACACCCGCAGCGAACGCGACAGAGCGGTCGCCACCGCCACGCCATCGCTGACGGTCGCCGTTACGGCCGCCTCCGTGGGCAACCCGAGTCGCTTCCTTGCCGTTTGCTCCGCGGGGTCGTCGGCATGGTCTCGCCAAGCGGCCAGATACTCCGACCAAGCTCGGTCGTCAGCCGCATTCTCGATCGGCAAACGACATCCATCCGCCCGCTGAACGGCTGGCGTATCGACCGCGGCGGATCCCGCATCGAGCGGGATATAAGTCAAAAACCTCGCCGCAGCCGCCGGCGTGGCGGTCGTCACAACCAGCATCGCTGCGACCATGCCGACGATCAGACGCGGCAACGGCCCACCACAGACTGGTGAGCTGCCGCTGCCCGTTTCGCTCTGGTTCCTGTTTCGCTGTCTCATCGCCCCATCGCCGAAACGAGGCATTCTATTCGATGACCGGACAGACATCGAACCATTCACGCCGCTGGTCCCGCATCCATTCGGTCGCCTCGATCGGGCCCCACAACCCCGGCTCGTAATCGAGCAGTTTCGGTGCCGCCGGACTCCGCCACGCTGCCAAGATCGGGTCGATGATCCCCCACGACAATTCAACCTCATCACTGCGGGCGAACAGACTGGCGTCGCCGTTCATCGCGTCGAGCAGCAACCGTTGGTAACCGTCGGGCATCCCGCCGGAATCGATCGCGGCAAATCGGAAATCGAGCGTCGAGGTGCGAGTCTTCATGTCGGTGTCGGGTACCTTCGACTCGATGTGCAATTGGATGCCCTCGGCCGGCTGCACCTGAATCACCAACCGGTTCGCCTCAAAGTCGCGAATCTTCGACCCGAACAACAAATGCGGCGGCGATTTGAACTGAATCACGATCTGCGACGATCGACACGACATCGCTTTGCCGCTGCGAAGATAAAACGGCACGTTCTTCCACCGCCAATTGTCGACGTACAACTTCAGGATCGCGAACGTCTCGGTCTGACTGTCCGCCGGGACACCCGGCTCCCGCAGATAACCCGTATACCGCCCACGAAACGTCTGCGCCGCGAAATCGCCACCGGTCATCGGCCGCACGCTGTGCAAGACCTTGACCTTTTCGTCCCGCACCATGGTCGCGTCGAATCGCGGCGGCGGTTCCATCGCCGTCAACATCAACAGCTGAAAAATGTGGTTTTGGAACATGTCGCGGAGGATTCCTGACGTGTCGTAATACGCCGCCCGGCTGCCGATCTGGACCTCCTCCGCCACCGTGATCTGCACGTGATCGATGTAATTGCGGTTCCACAACGGCTCGAAAATGCTGTTCGCAAACCGCATCGCGAACAGGTTTTGAACCGTCTCCTTCCCCAAGTAATGATCGATCCGATAAATCTGATCTTCGCGAAAAACCCGGTGTACCTTGTCGTTCAACGCGCGGGCCGTCCGCCGATCGGTGCCGAACGGCTTTTCAATGATCACCCGCCGTCGGCCGCCGTCCTCCTCCGCCAACCCCGACGCGCCGAGCTGCTCGATCGCCGTCTCGTATAACTGCGGCATCGTCGATAGGTAATAGACCCGGTCGACCCGAGAATCGGGTTCGATCGATCGCAGAAACTCGGCCAGTGTCTCAAAGTCGTTCGCTTCGCTGATGTCGCCGGGATGGTAATAGACCTGCTTCGCGAACTCGTCCCATGTCGCGTCGTCGAAGGCCGAATTGGCAAACTTCTGAGTCGACTCACGGAGCATCTCCCGCCACTGGTCGTGGTCGTACTCACTCCGCGACACCCCCACGATCTGAGTCGCTTCGGGCAGCCGTTTTTTCTTGTGCAGGCTGTAGATTGCCGGGATTAACTTGCGACTGGTCAGGTCTCCCGATGCGCCGAAAATGATGATCGTGTGTGCCATCGCGGCCAAATGTCCTCGTCGTGCGAATTGAATCCCGCGGCCTCTAGGCCGCTCGAGTTTACCGGCTCTCCGGCAACCCGGCCACGCCCCGCTGATCCGCCGATGAGCCGTCGGCTACAAGGACATGCTGAGGACCCAATTGCGATAATTCGCCAACCATCAACGACCTCATGATCCCGGCAATCGCATCACCTAGCGAGTCCAATCGCTCGCGGATCTGGTCCCCCAACAACTCCTCGCGAGTCTTGCCGATCCGACCGCCCAACTTGATCGCGGCCTGCTGCGCAGGCGAGAACTCCGGGTCATCGATACCCAACAACCAACGGTTGCAGACCGCGTCGAGCGAAATCGCCGTCGCGCCCAAAGCGAAACATTTGACCGCCTGCTCGGCATCCCACTCGCCACCGGCGAGCCAGATCGCCGGCCGGGCCGAACCGTCCAACGTCGCCACGATCGATCGGTACCGCAACAATGCCTCCACCGGATCAGCTGCAATTCGCACGATCAACCCGTCGGCTCCGGCCTGAACAGCCGCCGGCAATACCTCGTCCAAACTCGCCTCGTCGCACGATACCAAAACCGCCGCGTCGCTGAGCGCCCGTAACTGCGCCACCTTGGTTCGCATCTGTGACAGGTCCGCCCACTCCGGCGGAAACACCAACGGCAGCGGCAGTGTTTTTTCCGGTTCCCCCTCTTCGGCCTCGGTTGGCCGCCCTTCTTCCTGTCGACCCCAGCGGCTGGCCCAACGCGAAAACTGCTCACGAGAATACTCCAGCCCACCCGTCGCGGTACGGCTGATCCCCAGTCGCAGCTCGATCGCCGTCGCCGCCTGGGCATCTTCCAGCGTCCAACCAGCCCGGTCGCAGCGATGTGCGACCAAGCGTGGCCAAGTCACATCGTCCAGCCCTTCGGCTGCGGTCGTGATGTCACGGGCGACGCCGCCGATCATGACTCCACAAGCTCCGACGAAATCGGCGACCAGCCGACATCGCTCGGGCGATGCCAAGTGCCACGGCGGGTCGTACCAAAACAGCGGCAGCCCCAGCGTCTTGCCACCGGCGGACGCCTCACCAGTCAAACCGGAATCGCCGATACCGACCCGCAAATCGATCCGTTGTGGCGGCCGGCTGAAATGACTCACCGGCGGCGGGGCGAACCGGATTCCGTCTAACCGAGCAGTGTCACTTGTCATCGCCAACTCGGCCTCACTTCCCCGTGATGCCGCGATTCCTCCGTCCGCCACAACGACTCGGGGATCACCCGCCGAAACTCCTTCGCCGCGCCCCGGATCGAGGCGTTGATCAACAACATCCCCAATCGCAATTCGTCACGCTTTCGCAAACCGACCTCGACCATCCCGTCAGCCAACGATTCGGCCCGACCTCGCAAATAGATCGTCCCCGTCCCCAATGCTTCACCCAACCTCGGACCCGCGTCGCCACCGATCACAATCGTCCCGCCCCGCATCGATACGCCCGCGTCACCGCCGACATCGCCGCGGACGAACAACTCGCCAGCCGACATCGCCGCGCCGAGCCGGTCGCCCGCTGATCCATAAATTGCCAGCGTCCCACCTAACATCCCGACCCCCGCCGCATGGCCGGCATTGCCGCGAAATCGAATCGCGGCACCGCTGAGACATTCCCCGACACCGTGCCCTCCATGCCCATCGACGCGCACGTCACAACGCGAACAATAACTCAACGAATAATCGCCGAGACTCCCTGTCACATGCAGCCGAACCGCTGAGCGAATCGCCATCAACGCGTGCGGTTGACCACTCGCGCCGTCGATCTGAATCAACGGCGGCGCCCCGCTCGCCGGCGTATGTTGGTGCGACCCACCCAACGCGATGCTGGCGATCCGAGTACGGATCTTCGGCTCGGACAGCTCGTCGAAACTGAGTACAAAATCGGAACTGCCCGAAACAGAAGACATGACGCGGCTTTAGCGGTTGAGCGAACGGACCGGGCCGACGACATACCCCGGGAACCGGCTGAGTGCCATCTGTTGGGCCTGCAAGCTGTCCCGCGCGCTGACGACGACCGACATCGGCCGCGCGTAGACGCCCGGTCGAGGCATCAAGGTCACTTCCCAGATCGTCGTGATGCCAGTCGCCGCAGCCATTAATTCCAAGTTCATCATCTCGATCTGACGAGCCTGTTGGCGGTCGCGTTGGTATTCCTGCGCCTGCACCTCGAGCAAAAAATCCTCCCGCTGTCGGCTCTCCTCGCTCGCCTGCTCACTCTCCCACTGCTCCCAGCCCGGCCTGAGGATCTCCAAGTCAGCCTCCGAAAGCAGAAAGAACGGCATCGGGATCTCGACCCCATCGGCCAGTCGCAACATCACACCCTCGACCGTGAACTTTTGCTGCTGGCCGCGGAACCCCCGAATCCAGCGGTCCAAGTCCCGCTCGGTTTCGACCGCCGGATCGGCCATCTCGGCCACGATCTGCAACACGATATGCTGGCGAAACGCGTCCAAACGGGAGAACGCCGTGCCGTTGACCGTCGTCACACCGCCGGATCGAGCCAGCACCACATCACGGCGACCGAAAGCGATCACGCGGCCGCGCAGTTCGAAGCCCTCTCGTGAAGTCCAGGTATGCTCGGCTTGCAGCGAATCGGCCGTCCCGGATGCCGCATCATCAACCTCACGCCGCCGAATTTCGGCCCGGGCTTCGCGAACAAACGCCTGATCGTCCGAAGCGAGATCCGCTAACGCCACGCTGACCAGACTGCCATTGCGGCGGCGGATCACGACCGTATCGGCATTCGCGGCAAAGAACTCGCCACGGGCGACAAATCGCCCCGCCAAGCTATGCCAATCCCGCGGCTGAGCCGTCGCTCGCCGTGCTGCCGCATCCGCCGCCTCCTGAGCCGAAGCAGAACCCTGGCCACTGGCGACCGGAGCGACGACGGTCGGACACCAAACCAACAGAAACAAGACCGAGAAAAACAGGAAACGGCACATCGGCCTGCCTCTACGGAGTGCGAGAATCGGCGGACAACACAGACGCAATGATAACCCGAACCTGGCCCACGCCATATTCCCCGAGCCATCGACCGCAAAAAAATCCGCCCCCGCGCCCATTGACGAGCCCGCCCGCCACCCCCATGATTGCCGACGCATCTGCGGTCAATCCGGGCGATCACACCCGCCACACCGACAACCCAAGTAAAAAACGGGTAAATCGGCGATAGCAACCGATTCAGCGAAACCACGTTGGCCGGTCGTCATAGAGATAAAGAGACTGCAGAGCAACGATCAAACGATCACCATCGGGGCGTGGCTCAGCTTGGTAGAGCGCTGCGTTCGGGACGCAGAGGTCGCAGGTTCAAATCCTGTCGCCCCGACTTAAAATCAAAACAGCTCGTCGCACCCATTTGCGGCGAGCTGTTTCTCATTGAATAGCGGCGATTTGCGTTGTTTTCTGACAGTGTCATCTCGGTTCAAACGGACGCCGGGATGATCCCGCGTTTCACAGAAGCACGCTGTAACTTGTTTTATTTCAAAGGGTTAGTGAGTTCAGATCCCGTTGCCACTTTCAGGCGGCTTGGTCCCTGACGATATACCGGAATGACTCCTCACTATCTGCTGTCAGTGACCGGCGACGCGATTGCTTCAGCACACTTCACTACGACAGCGGTCAGTCTCACCGACGAGGGTTGCAGGCGAACACAACCTGCACCGCCTTGGGCTGGACGCAGGTGTGGATCAGGCTCATGGACGTATCGCCCACCTCGGCTCCGTGCTGCGTCTTGTCGAAGGGCGAGTTCTTGCGATGGCGGATCGCCATCTTCAGCGTTCTTTCCAAGGCGTTGCTGTCCAGGGGATCTCCCCGCTGGCGTAAAAACAGCGTCAGCTTTTCCCAGTGATTGAGCATGTACGACATGGCCGAGCCTAGCGACGAATTCGGCTCGACGTGCCGCAGGGACAACTGGTTCTTAAGCCACTGGCGCAGCTGCCCAAGCCAGCGCGGGACACGTTGCAGCGACAAGGGATTTCTTGCGATGCCGATCGAGGAATTTTTGGACCCCTGGATGGGTCAGCTCGGCAAGTGGCACCGGGGCAAGCGAGGCAGTGCGCCCCGTCGAGCCAAGGATCTAACACGGCCGCGAGATGGATTCCATTGCCCCAGGCAGACAGGGCAGTGGCGAGGGACGCAGGTTTTGTCGGCAGAGCCGAGACAGCTAGGCGATTGCCTGCCGATCTAAAGCGATTTTCGAATGTTTTTCGGCCAATTTCGCATGCCATTGGCCGACCGCGCCCTCTAAAACCATATGCCGCGGACCACTCATTCAGACAAAATCGCGAAATCAGTCTCAACCCTGAGAAGATCCATCATGAAATTCAATCGGCGAAACTTGCTAACCTCCACCGTTACGGCATTGGGCGCCGCCGGTGTGGCTGGTCAAACCATTGCCGCGGAACAACCAGCCGCCGCTGCCGCGCAGCGCCGTGGGATCATCGATTGCCAAAGCCACCTGTTCTTCCCTCAGGTACTCGATGTGATGCGGCGGCGTGACGCCGACCCATCGGTGTACGACGAAGACGGCAAGACCTATTTGAAGATGGGTCCGTGGCTTCGTAAAGTGCCGCCGCTGTATTACGACGTCGACGCCAAGCTGGCGGCGATGAACGCAGCCGGCATCGAGGTGACGATGCTCAGCAACAACGATCCGGGCCCCGAATGGTTCGGGCAAGACGGCGGCAGTATGGCCCGGGTGATCCATGATTCGATCCACGAGGTCTGCCGCGCGCATCCCGGACGCTTCTATGGATTGTGTGCCTTGCCGCTGCAAGACCGACCGGCAGCCGAGGCCGAACTGCGACGGTGCGTCGAGAAACTCGATTTCCGAGGCATCCTGCTGTACACTAACCTGGCCGGCGCCTGGTGTGACGAGCCGCCGTTTCGCTGGCTGTTCGCCCGCGCCGAACAGATGGGCGTGCCGATCCTGCTGCATCCCGCCAAGCCGATGACGACCGATCAGACAGCCGGGTACGAGCTGACCAGCACGCTGGGCAATATGTTTGAAAACACCATCGCCATGGCGCGGATCATCGCCTCCGGGCTGCTGGACGAACATCCCAAATTGAAACTGGTCTGCCCGCACCTTGGCGGCACGCTGCCCTACATCAGCGGACGCATGGATCACCAGATCATGCAACTCAAGCGGAGCACGCAGACGCTCAAGCGGAAACCGAGCGACTACTTACGCGAAATCTACATGGACATCGTCTCGCCGTTGCCCGAGGCGATGCGGTTCGCGCTCGATTTCAGCAGCCCAGATCGGTTGCTGTTCTCCAGCGACCATCCCTGGGTTCAGCCCACAGAAATCCTGGAACCGTTCCGCAGCCTTCAGCTCCCTCCAGAGGACGAGGCGATGATTCTCGCAGGCAATGCCCGTCGGCTATTTAATTTATGAGTTATTTAATTTCCCGCTCACCCTCCAGAAATGGTCAGCGTCGCCCGTATGAAAGGTTGTCGATGAAAGTCTATCTCACCTGTTTGTTTGCCTATGCTTGGGATCGAAGAACGAAAGTCGAGTCCGGTTTCCGCCATGCCTGATACGTCAGAGCATCTGACACCGCAGCAGGTGGCTGACCTGACGACGTTTCTGATGTCGCTGCAAACACCGCTCGCGGCCGACGGCTCGAACGCCCCGGCGGTGGCATCCAACTTGACGTCATCATCAAGCGGTTTTGCTGTCGATGAGAAGCAAGATCGTCTGCGTATTTCGCTCGATGGCAGAGAAATCGTCGATTTCGTCTTTCGCGACGACAAGATCCTGCGTCCGTACTTCGCCAACGCCCGGCTGGCGGATGGTCGGCAAGTCACGCGCACTCATCCACCCGTGAAGGGAGTTGATGCGCTCGATCACGACACGATGCATCCGGGCATCTGGCTCGGCTTCGGCGATATCAGCGGCCATGATTTCTGGCGCAACAGAGCGGCCATGGAACATGTACGGTTCGTATCGGAGCCCCAGATTGCAGACGGTCGCCTGACATTTTCTAACGAGTGCCATTTGAAAACCGGCAGGGGCCAAGCGATTGGCTCATTAACAAACGATTTCACGCTGATGCGTCGCCCCAGCGGTTGGTTGTTGGTCTGGGACGCCACGTTCCATGCCGACCAAGGCCCGCTCGTCTTTGGCGACCAAGGCCCGCTCGTCTTTGGCGACCAAGAAGAGATGGGCTTGGGGGCCCGAGTGGCCACGCCGTTTACCGAAAAGAACGGTGGCGTGATCCGCAGTTCGTCAGGCAAGCAGACCGCCAAAGCGACCTGGGGCCAACCCGCGAAGTGGTGTGATTACTCAAGCAGCGGCCCGCAATGTTGTGGTATCATGCTGATGGCGAGCGAAAAGAACTTCCGCGAAAGTTGGTGGCACAATCGCGATTACGGAGTGTTCGTAGCCAATCCGTTTGGTCGTGAAGCGATGAAGCAGGGCGCAAAGAGTTCTATAGAAATCGCTAAAGGCCAAGCACTTCAACTCCGCTTCGGAGCGCTAATACACGACGGCCAGCAAATCGACCTCGCAGGTGAGTACAAGTTTTTTCTTGAGAGCCTGTAAAAAGACTAGCTACTTACCCTTCATTTCGACCGCCGCGAGCACCCTCGCCAGGTACCCGAAACACTCGCAAATAACCACTCACAGATAATGGCCATGTCCCACTCGCGACACTTTACCCGCCCATTCTTGTTACTCGTCGCCAGCATAGCCTTGGCCGGTGCCGCATACGCCGCGGAACCGTACGAAGCTTTCGTTTCCAAGTATTGCATCACTTGCCACGGTCCGGACCAGCAAGAAGGCGAGCTGCGGATCGATCTCCTCTCGCGAGATTTCGCTCTTGGCGGCGAGGCACATCGCTGGGCGGAGTTGATCGAACGAGTCAATGCGGGAGACATGCCTCCTGAAGGCGAGCCGCAACCGACGCAAGACGAGATCGGAGCGTTCGTCAGTAAGCTCGATGCGTTGATTCGAGAAGGCCGAGCCGCGCGGATGGCGGCGCGGCCACCGGTAGCCCATTATCGACTCAGCCGCAAAGAATATCAAAACACGGTCTATGATCTGCTGGGTGTGCATTACGACCCGACTCAACCGGGCCAGTTGAACGAAGACACGCTGTGGCATGGTTTTGAGCGGATCGGCTCTGAGCTATCGCTTTCGCCATCGCATGTCGATCGTTATTACCGCGCCGCGGAACTCGTTCTCGACCGTGCGTTTCCGGCCACGCCCAAGGAGGCACGCAAGGTCCGCAAGACCGCTGGCGAGTTGCGTTACGGCGGCGGCGAGAAGGCGATTCAGGAGTCGCTGGATCGGTTCGGCATCAAGCGGCCGCTGCGTTGCCTGATCTATCCCGGTAATTATCGGATCGCACTTTCACCCAATTGGTTTGGAAAGACGGGGCCGGAGCACAGCGGGCTCTACAAGTTACGGTTCAAGGCCAGCGGGATTCGCCCGCCCGGTGGTCAGCCGACACACCTGAGCATCGGCACTTCGGTTGGGAGTAGCAGGGATGCGGTCGACGGGCTCATCGAAATGGATATCACCGCACCGGAGGACAGCCCGGAGGTCTATGAGTCCCAGGTGGTGCTCGAAATGCCAACGGAGCTGCACTTCAATGTGGTGGCCACCAATACGTTGAAAGGAATCCATTTCCTCAGGCTGCTCAACGGAGGCGGCTATATTTTCACGCATAGCAGCGAGAACCTGCTGACGCCCCAAGCGGCCCCGCAGATGTTCGATGACAAAGGGAACGGCCTCTACTCGATGGTGATCCTCGACTGGGTCGAATGGGAGGGCCCCCTGGAGACGGAGGCGGAAAAATTTCAGCGCAGGGGGGTTATGCCTCCCGATGACGCCACACCCGAAGTAATCGCAGAGCATTTGCAACGCTTCGCCGAGCGTGCTTGGCGACGGCCGGTGGAAATGGAGGAGCTAGCGGATTATCTGGAATCTTTCCGCGCCGAACGCGAGGCGGGCGAGTCCGTGACCGAGGCCTTTCGCGTTGCAATGAAGGGTGTGCTGACCTCACGAAACTTTTTCTACTTGGTCGAAGGCGAACCGGAGGTCCGCGAACAACTCAACGATTGGGAGTTGGCTTCCCGGCTCTCGTATTTCCTCTGGAGTTCGAGGCCTGACAACGCCCTGTTGGTCGCTGCCCGAAATGGTGCTTTGACTGGCGACGGTCTGAAGAAGGAGGTGGACCGGATGTTGACCGACAGGCGAGTTAACCGCTTTACCGAGGATTTTTCCCGGCAGTGGCTCCAACTGCACAGCCTCGGAATGTTCCCGCCGGACAAGGGCCTCTACCCGACCTACGACGCGTGGCTGGAGGCGAGCCTGCGCAACG
>SKZY01000047.1 GCA_007127095.1 Planctomycetaceae bacterium | reverse complement strand
TTGCCACGGACGAACGAACCGAACGTCATCGGCATCCCCCGTTGCCTACCCTGACCCTGGTCCGCTGCCGCGGTTCCGGACGAACGACGTGGCTGACCAACGCCGCCACCCGAAGTCGCCGCCCCGTTGTCCGCGACTGACGCCGCGTCGGGATCCGCCGTGACTCGGATCGACTTGATCGCCCGACCGTCAGCGGCCAGCCGCATCGCAGCCGACTGGCCGGGTCGGCCGTCGGGGGTAAGATCGGTGGCACGAGGGTGACTGATTCCACGGGCGGATGTACGGGCGTGAGAGTTACTGGAAGAGCCCGCTCGGCCTTCGGAATGCTTCGGATCGGTCGCCGCGGCCATCAACCAGTCGCTGACCGGTGCCAGGCCGCCTTGGGAACGGTGGGTCCGCGACGCCCCGGTTGCCGACGAGCCACGACGCCCAGCCGGTGATTTTCGGGCTGAGGAGGATGGCCGTACCAAGTCGGCGGCTGCTGTCGCAACGTCGACATCGTCGCAGTCGACCGGCTGGCCGTTGACCATTCGTCCGTTGGCAGCGGCTGCCGGAGATGGCGCCGGAGCCGTACCGCCTCGCCCATTCAATGATAGCATAGCCGGATCGGTTTGGCGTAGTTCGAGCCGCACTGGGATCACGCGACCGAGCGTCTCGGCAGCGGCCGACTCGACCGCCCGAAAATAGGTTCCGCGAAGCCTTTCCAACGCGAACTCGCCGTCGATCCGCAACACCAACGCGTCGTCTTCAAACGCGAAGCGGACCCGATCACCGAACCACAGGCCGAAGCGATCGGTACCGATCCGTTGCGCAAGTACTTCCTTGATTTTTCCGATGACGCCCCTGTCATCGGGTTCCTGGTGCAACGTGGGCATACCGGTAGCCGAAACCTCCCTCGTGGAAATTGACGCGGCGATAACAAGTGACGGGCTTCTGGGAAGCGTGCGCCGAGAATGGTGACAACTCGTCCGACGTCGAGAATCGACCTCTGTGGCGATCCGCGACGTCGCCGACCAAGCTCCGCTGGGCGGCACCAAAGCCTCCCGAACCTGCCCCGTCTGTGACGTGAAGGCGAGATTCTAAGTTAGCTAGCATTGATGTCAAACACGACCTCGCCGCTGCCCCGGTCGCCGTCGCCGCTGCCGCCAGGAATATCGCCTGGCGCTTACGTTTTCTTCATATTGCCGGTCGAGGAATCGGGCTTGGGGGGAGTTTGTCACGGGGTGGAAAAGCTGTTGCCGGTTTCTCCGGCCGATTTCGCGGCTGGCCAAAATAGGCGAAAAACGCCCTGTTTTTCGGCTAAAGTCCCATTCCCCAGACACTCTCACGCAGCATCTCGCTCCATCCGGCTCGACGGTAGATCGATGCCGCCGGCCGATTTCTCAGATCGACCGCCAGCACCACCCGTGCCGCACCGACCGCCTCGGCAACCCGGAGTGTCTCGGTAACCGCCAAGCTCCCCCAGCCGCGGCCGCGATGGCTCGGGATGACCCCCATGTAGACCAGCTCAATCGCCTCCGGCAGGCTTTCTGGGGTGATCGCCGGTTCATCGGTATCGGGTATCGGCGCATTCATATCGGTCGGCAGCGCCATTGCCGAAACGGGGGGGTGGTCCGTTCTCCGATGGCGGCTCAACAGCAGGCATCCCGCCCAGCCGCTTTCGTCGCGGAGCAAGCTTGTCATTTCGGGATCGAATGTTGGAGCCGCCAAAAATACCTCTGCCCACCGATCGCCCGACAGGAAGTGATTCAGCCGTGGGCAATCCTCGGTTTCAATGAAGGTCTCGGCGAGTAACTGTGCGAGAATCGATTGTCCGCGGTCGCCGAGTTCCGCCAGCGGTAGCCAATGTTGCCCGTTCGCGGGCGTGGCGAAGCCGAGTCGTCTGCGGGCAACGGAGAATCGTTCTGCCGGCAATGACATCAAGGCGACGTCGGCGATCCGTTGAAAACCGACGGCGGCCAACATCGTTGCTTGGTCAACCTCGTCACAATTTGCTTGCAAGAACCGGACGCCGTAACCGCTCAGGTCGTCCAGGAGCGGCGATAACACGCGGTTCGCCAAGTCCTGCAGCGACGGTGCCACCCGGCGAATGTCGGCTGATGCTACCTCGGCGACCTGCAAAACCAGCAGTTCAGCCGTCGCCGCTGCGCCGCGGATCGCGACGGCCACGGCCTGATATTCGCCACACTCGTTGCGGATTTCCGCGGCCACGGTTTCAGAAACAGCGGCACGAGCGAGCGGTTCCGCCAATCTACGCATGATCCAGTCGCTGCGGTCAGCACCGTAGCGAGGTAACGCCCAGCGCAAACAATCTCCGAGCTGATCGATCGGCAGGCGTCGTGGCATCGGTTGTCCGCTGATGGCAAACTCGCTGATCGGTCGGATTGTCGAGTCACCCGATTGTCGGCAACGGGCCGAATCGGTCGTGCCCTCGTCCGCCTCGCTTCGCTACAATCGATTGTAGCGGTCCCAAATGGCTGTGGACCCGCCCTACGAATCGACCCGCCCCGTGAATCGGACTGCTGGTCACGAACAGGAATCTCGATCAGTTGTTGGTGGAACCATGAATCAAAGAACGGATCGAAATGGCCCTACCTCGGCAACCCCATTCGTTCGCCGACGACGGTTGGACATGGTGCAGACGACTCGAATCGGCTCAATGGGGTGCCACGGGGTGAGCGGGCTCGGGTGGAGCGGGCTGGGGTGGCTGGCGACGGTTGTTCGGGGTGCCGTTCTGATCGTACTCGTCCAAACGTCGACCTCGACCGCATCGGCACAGGGGCCCTGGCAGCGATTGGGCGATCGCTTGCGGGCGCGGCTGGCAACGCCTGCTCCAGAACCGACAGCAGACTTTCCCGTCTCACCGCCGACCGCCGGCAATGAAAGCGTTCCCGGCGTCGGCGTGGCGATCGACGGTCCTGGCCCAGGAACCGGCATGATTCCTCGCAGTTCGAACTTCAATCGAGCGGAGAGTCTATCCGGCCGCGATCTGCCTCAACCCGCGGCGAGTGCGAACCGTGCTGATTCACCGAACGCTGAAAGCGGCGCTTGGATCAATCGCCAGAACGCGATTTCTGTCGCTGCGGCCGAAGCGATTCCGCCGCCGGTGACGAGATCTCGGCTCGGCGTCGTCGTCGCTTCGGCACCGGAAGAATCGCGGCCGGGCCTGCCACCGCGACGTCCGCGAGGAGCTTGGGTTAGCGAGGTTTTGCCCAAGTCGGCGGCTGAGGTCGCGGGACTGACCGCGGGTGACCTGTTGATCGCCATCGATGGCCGCCTGATCCACACGGTTCCCGACTTGCTCGAAGAACTCAAACGGCGGGAAGCCGGCGAACGCGTCCGCTTAGCCTATTCGAGAAACTCTCAGCTTCGCCAGACGGTCGTCACGCTGGCAGGTCCCGATGGACTCGCCGCGGTCGGCGAACTCGCCGCCGACCAGCCGCGAGCCAGCGATGCTAGCCCCGACGCAGCGGGATCGGGTTCGATGCTGCGGGGCTTCGGTTCGATGCTCGGCGGCTTGCTCGGCAGCGGAACCGAACCGGAATCAGCCTCGAGCGAGCCCGCAGTGAAACCTGGCCCTGCCGCGGGCGGCAACCGCGATTCCGAACCGGATGCACCGAATCAAGATTAGCCGCCGCACGAGTGGTCTGTCACAACTTGATTTCAGCGTAGCGGAACTCGCCAAGAGTTTCGGTTTCGGTGTAGCGGAACTCGCTAAGAGTTTCGGCTTCTACCTCGAAAGTCTTCGCGACTTCCGCTACGGGACTAGGCCAAAATTTCCTCCACCACCTTCGCTTCGCGGCCGGCGGTGATGACTTGATCTTGTCCGTTGTGGGGGAACGTCAACCGCTTCCAATCGAGCCCGAACAGCTGCATCAGCGTCGCTTGGTAATCGTTGGGGGTAACGATGCCCTCGACCGCTCGGTGGCCGAGTTCGTCGGTGGCCCCGTGGATCATACCGGGGCGAAATCCACCACCAGCCATCCAGATGCTGAAGCCCTGGCCATTGTGGTCACGACCGTGCTTTTCGGGGGCTCCTTGGTTCTGTGTCACCGGAAGTCGACCGATTTCGCCACCCCAATGGACGACGACTTCGTCCAACATGCCACGCTGCTTCAAATCCTTGACCAAGGCCGCGGCCGGCTTGTCGGTCCGCCGGCAGATCGCCGGCAGCGCCGTACCGAGATTGCTGTGATTGTCCCACGGTTGGCCGGCTAAGAAGAGCTGCACGAATCGCACGCCCCGTTCCACCAACCGGCGAGCGATCAGACATCGCGTGCCGTACTCACGCGTGGCGTCCTGATCCAATCCGTACATTTCGTGGGTCGCTTTGGTCTCTTGAGAGATGTCGAGCGCCTCACGGGCCGCCGTCTGCATTCGGGCGGCCAATTCGTAACTCGCGATCCGCGCTTCCAAGTCGTTCTGGCCAGGGAACCGTTCGGCATGACGGCGGTTGAGCGATTGCAGGAAATCGAGGTTCTGTCGCTGTGGGGCGCCCTGTAGGTGCGGCGGGGCGTCGAGGTTTAGGATTCGAGGTTCTTGCGGCCGGATCACTGTCCCTTGGTAAAGTGGCGGCATGAAGCCACTGGACCAATTGTTGATCCCATCGACCGGGTGGCCTCCGGGATCGGTCAACACCATGTAGGCCGGCAGGTCCTGGGTCTCCGAACCGAGCCCGTAGAGCAGCCACGACGCCAGGTGCGGTCGTCCCAGCACACCCGGAATGCCACCGTGAAAATAGCGGATCGAAACCTCGTGGCCATTGGCTCCGGTGTGCATGCTGCGGATCAAACAGATGTCATCGGCGATCGTCGCCGTTTCGGGCAACAGTTCGGACAACTCCATCCCGCATTCACCATGCTGAGAAAACTTCCACCGCGTCCCCATCAATTTCTTGCTCGCTTCGTTGACGAAGCTGTACGCGATATCGCCGGCGTAGTCGGTGCCGTCGAGTTTGGTCAATTCGGGTTTGGGATCGGTCAGGTCCATGTGCGACGGACCGCCGTGTTGGAACAGCGAAATCATCGCCTTCGCCTTGGGGGCGAAATGCGGCTCTTTGGGAAGCAGGTCGAACTGCGGCGTCGCCTTGCTGGGGTTCGCACTCGCCTGCTCCTGCTGCAGCAACCAAGCGAGCGCCAGCGATCCGATGCCGAGTGACCCGTCACGGAGGAACGATCGCCGGTTGTTCTCGTCTTGGAAGCGAACCGCGGCCAGATCGCTGGACGCTGGCCTGCCGTGACTACGAGAAACGCGGCTGCGTGGTCCGCTAATGGACACGCCGCGTCGGTCTTTCGAAACGGGAGTCGATTCGCTCATGGGATAATATCCTTGGCCGAATACGGACCGACGGAGATCGTCCAGCCTCGCATCGGGAACCGGTGGATGCCGTCGGCAGGCCGGCGGGCGATCGGTCGTGGGTAGGGTTAGTAAGGGTGGGACCAACAGTGGAACGGGTGGCGACGTATCACCATTTCCTCTCGATAATACCCGATCTCCGCCCGCCGACAAAATCGAATCCGACGGTCGCTGATGGTGTGGTGTAGTTGTATCAGCTGCCCATTTTTGAGGCGACTGCTAACGTGACGGGCGATCGCCGCAGTCAGCGAT
>SKZY01000005.1 GCA_007127095.1 Planctomycetaceae bacterium | reverse complement strand
TTGGTTGCGGCGCGTCGGTCGACCGCATCAGCGGTCGTGGTCTGATTGTCGTCGCATCAATTCGTAGAGCGCGATCGCGACGGTTGCCGACAGATTCAAGCTTCGGACACGGGGGTCGGTCGGCAGGCGAACCGCATCGGAAGCATCGGGTCGCAGGATCGAGCGGGGCAAGCCGGTCGTTTCGCTGCCAAAGACGATCACATCGCCGGGGCGAAAATCGGCCTCCCAGATCGTTTGGGTCGCGAATCGGCTGAAGTACCAGTACCGTTTTTCGGGCAATCGTTCGCGGAGCTGTGTCCAGGAATCGACTTCGGCCCAGCGGAGGTGTTGCCAATAGTCGAGACCGGCGCGGCGGACCCGCTTTTCATCGATTTGAAACCCGGTCGGCTTGACGATCCAGAGCATCGACCCGGTCGCCACGCAGGTACGGCCGATGTTGCCGGTGTTTTGCGGGATCTGGGGCTGATAGAGTACGACGTGAGCCAGTGGGTCGATGGCGGCTTGCGTCTCGGGTGTCACAGTGGCGAAACTGTCATCCGTCCGGCGGCCCGAGTCTCCAGCCTGTTGCGGTGGTCGCGTCGAATCCGTCCCCTCTTCCGTCACTTTATTCTCGCCCATGCCGATCGCAGTCACCTGTCCCAAATGCCTGACTCGGTTCTCGGTCAGTGAAAAGTTTGCCGGCAAAAAAGGGCCTTGCCCGAAATGCAAGTCGGAGATCCTGGTTCCGGAGTTGACCGACCAAGTGGTCGTCCATGCGCCACCGGACGTGGCTCCCAAGGATAGCAAGGGTCGGAGCATTCTCAAGCCGATCAAGCGCCGCGAGGCGAAGTTCGGTCGGGCTTTGATCGGCGGATCGATCGGTGGTGTGGTCGGGGCGATTCTACTCGCCGTCGGATTTCGTTTGACCTCGGGTGAGGCGGGTGTGCCGATTCTCGCCCGGGTCTTGGTCGCGTTATTGATCGCTCCGCCGTTGGTCCGCTTCGGCTATGCGATCACGCGAGATGCCGAACTCGAGCCGTTCGTCGGTCGAGAGCTTTGGAACCGCGTTCTGATCAGTTCGGCAGTGCTGGCATTAAGCTGGGTCGTCTACGTTTGGGCTGCCCCCTACGCGTTCGATTACGACTATGCATCCGAGATGGGATTGCTCGGCTTCGGGATCTCGTTGGTCGTGATGTTGGCTTTTGGGGCGTTCGCCGCGATGGCCACTTTCGACCTCGAATTCTCTGGCGGATTGGTCATTTCGGGTGTTTATGTCGCCGCTTCGCTGGTGTTGGCGTTGATCGCCGGCGTTCAACTGGTCACCGTCTGAACCCGATGCACGAACCTCCTGCGGGTTACGAAACGATCCTGACGACGCGGAGATCGCGGAAAACTCGCGAGGCGGGTTTCGTGTTGACCGCGGTGGGGATCGCGTCGCAATCGTACCGGCGTGACGGTTACTGGTATTTGATCGTCCGTGAGGGTGATGTCAGCCGGGCATTGGGCGAGTTAGAGGCTTATCACAAGGAGAATCGCGAGCGAGCCGACGAGCGGTCGGTTGTCGAACCGACCTATCAAGGCGCCGCGGTCGGGGTGGTGGTTTATCTGGTAGTGATCGGTCTAATCGCCACCCTGGCCGGACGCTGGATGCTGGGGTGGGATTGGTTGTCGATCGGTCAAATGCATGCGGCCAGCGTCTTATCGGGAGAGTATTGGCGAGTGGTGACGGCATTGACGCTGCATCTCGATGCGAGTCATTTGGTCGCCAACCTGATCTTCGGCGGGGTGTTCGGTTTTCTCGCCGGCCGATTATTTGGGGGTGGTGTCGCTTGGCTGATCGTCGTCCTGGCCGGAGCGCTTGGGAACGGCCTGAACGCGATCGTCCAGCATCCGGAGCACACATCGATCGGCGCCTCGACTGGCGTTTTTGCCGCCTTGGGGATGCTGGTTGCGCACGCTTTGCAGAGTTCAAGGGCGGATCGCCAACGGGAGCATACGGCAAGTCGGGCGCGGCCGATGAAACGTTGGAGCCCCTTGATCGCGGGAGTCGTGTTGTTCGGCTTGCTGGGGATCGGCGACGAACGGACCGACGTCGGCGCCCACGCCGCCGGGTTCGTATCCGGAATGCTCGGAGGCGCGATCGGATATCGGCTGCCACGGCGTTGGTTGGCCGACCACCGGTGCCAAGGCATCTCGGGCGGATTGGCGGTCGCCATCGTCTGCGCGGCATGGCTATGGGGCGTAGCGGCGAGTTCCTGAAGCGGGCGTCGTCAGGCCGTCCTCAGCAGGCTTTCGATCGATTCCAACGCTTGCTCGAGGGTCAGCACTCTGGCGTAGCGGTCACGCAGCGTCGCCAGGGAAGCTTCGTGCAGTTCCGGGGTGACCGTGGCACAGCAATCATCGATCACGGTCACCAGGTAGCCGAGATCGCAGGCGTCGCGGACCGTCGTCTCGACGCACTCGTTGGTGTAAACGCCGACGATGAACAGCGATTCGATATCGAGATTCGTGAGGACGTAGTGAAGATTGGTTGACGAGAAGACACCGCTAGCGGTTTTATTGAAGATGATCTCGTCACGATCGGGGGCGGGGGCGACCTGTTCGATGAAATCGGCCTCACGCGATCCCGGTGCGGCGTGCAATCCGAGGCGTCGGTGTCCCTTGCCGCGATCACGTCCGTCGCGGGTCAGCGATTGGATACGAGTATGGATGACTTCCAAGCGGCGGCGGCGGAAGGCGTCTTGGAGCGAACGGATGTTCGGAAAGACGACCGATTGGAGTCGGTTGAAGTAGTATTTCTGTGATTCTTCGGACACGCCGTGCTGGGTCGCGTCGGCGAACACACCGTGACCGGGAGCGGCATCGAGGTATTGCAGGTCGATGCAGAGCAGCGCCGTGTGGCGGTCGGTGAGAAAGGTCTCGTGATTCGGGTTGTCGATGATCCCTTGGTGATAGGCATCGCGCAGCGGATCGATGGAGTTCAAATCGGGTTCGGGAGTCATGTTTGGGGTGATCTTTCTTGACGGTCACTCGGTGGTGGAGAATGAGTCGGCGAAGCGGGCTGCGACATCCGCAGTAGGCTCTGCAGGAAAACGTTGGCTCCTGCCTCGATATCGTGCCAATTGGTCCATTCGGCGGGCGAATGGCTTTGCCCCTCACGACTGGGGACAAACAGCATAGCGATCGGCGTGACGCCCCCAAGGATCTGGGCGTCGTGGGCGGCGCCGCTGGGCATCACCAAATAATTCAGGCCCAGCGATCCTGCGGCGGCTTCGAGGTGAGCCGTCATCGCCGGGTCGCAGGCGACCGGCACGATCCAACTCTGTTGCTCGAAATCGAACTTCAGTTCACGGCGGCGGGCGATCGCGGAGAGCGCCCTACGGCAGGCGAGCGAGAGTTCGCGGAGGACTTCTTCGGAGATATCTCGGACATCGAGAGAGAACTCGACCAAGCCCGGTACGGTGTTGGCCGACCCGGGCAGGATCTGCGCCCGGCCGATCGTCGCGCGGCTCATTGGGCTGCCGTTTTCAGCGAGGATTCGCGGGATTTCATGAGCGAAATCGGCTAAGCCCATGAAGGCGTCACGACGCATATCCATCGGTGTCGTCCCGGCATGGTTCGCTTCGCCGCTGAGCGTGACCGCCCATTTGAACAATCCGGTGATGTCTTTGACGACACCGATCGGGGTTCGCGAGGCGTCGAGGACCGGTCCTTGTTCGATGTGCAGTTCGAGATAACCGATCAAGTCGTTGGGGTCGCGTTGGGCGTCGAGCGCGGCGATCGGATCGAGTCCGACCCGCTGCATCGCGTCCCACAAACGGATGCCGTCCAGATCGGCCGCGGACCGCAAGCGTTGCAGCGTCAATCTTCCGCTGACCGCTTCCGACCCGAACATTCCTCCGAAGCGTCCCTCTTCGTCGCTGAACGAGATCAGTTCGATCGAGAAGGGCGGCCGGTAGCCGACCTCGCGCATGCGACGCAACGATTCGAGGGCGACGAGCACGCCGAGAGCGCCGTCGAGTGCGCCGGCACAGGGGACCGTGTCGGTATGTGAACCGACGAGCAGGCGTGGGCCTTGGCGTCGCTCAGCCGTCGCATCGGATTCCGAATCGCCTGGCAACAACCCACAAACATTACCGGCGCCGTCGATTCGCAATTCCAAGCCGGCCTGCTCGATCCGGTCGGCGAGCCACCGTTTACCGGCCATGTCGGCATCGGTAAACGCCATCCGATAGATCCCACGCGATTCGGCATCACGGCCGATCTCGGCCAGTTCCAAAACTTCGTTTTTGATCCGTTCGGCATCGATCCGTATTTCGGCCAACGCCGCGGGTGGGCCATTCTCGGCCGCTGGCGGGTCGGTTGACGGGATGGTCGATGTCGACGGGTTGGTCGATGTCGATGGGTTGGAATCGGCGTTCATGAGACAATCAAGCAGCGGCGGAAGCGTCATCGAGTTCGGGTGGCGGTTCATCCAAGACGAGTTGGCCGTGAAGGATATGGAGTTGCAGCAAGTGATTGAGCAGGATGTCGGTCCGTCGGGCCTGGGTCGTGTCGGTTTCGTTCCAGGCGGCATCGATCAGTTGGCTGACCGCCGCGGGGTCGAACAGGCCGGCTGCGGCGATCCGATCGGGGTTGAGCCATTTGTCGACCAGGCGACCGACGGCGGCCCGTTTCTCGGGGTCGGTATGTGCCGGAGGGGCCATGAAAGCGAACTTTTCGCGTTCATAAAGTTCTTTCGGCAGGACATCGACCATCGCTTCCCGCAGCACCCATTTTTCGATCCCGTCGCGGATCCGGATATCGGGCGGGATCGTCACGGCGAATTCGGCGACGTGGTGATCGAGGAAAGCGGGGCGTGCTTCCATGCTGTTGGCCATGTCCATCCGATCGCCGCCCCAGGTCAGGATTTGTCCCTCCAACATCGTCTTGCACCAGGTGTATTGGGCGATGTCGAGGCGATGACGGCCACGGACCTGGTCGGGATCGATCCGACTAGCGATTTCGGCGATCGGGTCGTAGTTGCCGAGTTGTTCGCGGAGGTCGGGAGAAAGCAGCGGGCCGACTTGGCGGAGTGTCGCCATCCAGGGTTGGATCCAGGAGGGGGTGAAGCCACAGAGGTCTTGCCAGGCGTCGTGTCGGAGGTCTTCTTCGGACAGGATCGCCCCGGCGAAAACGCCCGCATCGGCTTCGCGGCCGATGTAGTCTCGCTTGAAAAAGGGATACCCGCCGAACAGTTCGTCGCTACCCTCGCCGGTGATTACGGCCTTGTAATTGCACTGGCGAACCCGCCGACTCATGTGCCATTTGGCGACCGCCAACGTGTTGTAAAAGGTCCGTTCGGCGTGCCAAGTGGCGCGTTCAAAGGCGGCCCCGTAGAGTTGTTTCTCGGTCAGTCGCAACAATTCCTGTTCGGCCCCGGTCCGTTCCGCCATCCGGGTCGCGATCCCCGATTCGTCGTATTCGCTATGGTCGAACGCGATCGTGAAGGCCTTGATCGGTGATTGCTGCAGGACGGTCGCCAGGCCGAGGATCGAACAGCTATCGATCCCGCCGGACAGGTAGCAACCGACCGGTACATCGGCTTCGAGTCGGGTCGCGACGGCGTCGATCATCTGTTCGCGAACGCCACGGATGTACTCGGTCGGATCGGCACC
>SKZY01000272.1 GCA_007127095.1 Planctomycetaceae bacterium | reverse complement strand
GTCGCTGCGCTCGACCGCCGGCTAATGGCTGATTATCCCGTCGGGATGTAACCCCCCCACCGAACCGTAGCTCCCGATGCCGCAGGCATTACAGCCATTAGCCCCGGGTCGCGCAGCGCACCCGGGGTACGCGCCCCAGAAAAAACCCACCGACCCCGCAGGGGGCGCAGCGATCTACGACCCCTGCGGGGTCGACACGTCTGTTTGTCGCTCTTATTCCGGCGGTGGTCGCTGCGCTCGACTGCAAAACAAAAGACATCCTCCCGCGGGAGGGTTGAGCATAAGCGAGAGGAGCGACTGCCAACTGCTCCTCAAAATCAACCACCGCACAGCGTCCGGAAGGCCGCTTGGCCAATTCCCGAGCGTCTAAAACCCCATCCCAACGCTACGGCGAAGCCGTGTGGCCCGGTCGCCGCCGTCTGCCCCACCCAGGCCATATGGCTCCGCCATGGCATTCAAACACCCCGCCCACAGGAGAAGACAATGTAGTAACCCACCATCCGGACAGCCCAAAACGCCTCCTCAGTGCCCTACTGCCTCACTCCCCCCCTCCCCATCACCACAAAATTTCACTTTTTTTTAATAAATCGCTTGTAACCACCCAACCAAAACCGCCAGAATCCCTCCAGTGGGCAGTTCCGGAACTCCGAGGGGTATGCAATGACCGCAGCCGATCGAGATCACCAGGAGGGGCCAGAGGAAACGAGGGATCATTCACTAGCCAGCTTGCCTTGCAGCGACGAGCAGTCGCTCTATCGCCGCGAGTGGGCGCGGATCCGCTCGCGGCGGTGGCGAGCATTCGGCTTACCCCCGAAACCACAAACGGGACCCGCCCACCGTCCCGAAGACCAAGTCGGGTTGGCGCTCAGCGGTGGTGGCCTGCGGTCAGCACTCTTCAACGACGGATTTCTGCAAGCGCTTTCGCACCGCGGCCTGCTCCGCTACGTCGACTACCTCTGCAGCGTCTCCGGAGGCGGCTACATCGCTGGCCACCTGATGACCTACGCAACCGCCAAACGTGGCGATTCCGCTGACGACGCTACCGAGTGCGGTCAACATCCCGAACACAGCGACGCCCCCGGGCGGAGCCATGTTTCGGTCACGGACGACGTCGAGGGGCTTCCCGAACCAGATCCCGCCGCCAGCCACTGCTTCCACGACGGCCCGCCGACCGAGCAGCCCGATTGGTACTTCGGCCGTCACCCCGATACCGGTTTAGAGGCCCGGCATCGCCTACCCGGAATCGGCGGTTACCTCAATCAATCGCTGAAGTTTTTCGCTGGCTTCGGCTTGCGGATGATCCCGACGGCCCTGTTCTACATTTCCTTGACCGGTCTGATCGCGACCTGCTTGGCCCTCTATTTTCGCAGCTTCGACGAACCGCTGTTTCGTACGATCTACCTCCGGCTGCTGCAGAACCGCTTCGGTGACGAGCTTTTTCTTGCTTTGGTTCCGTCGCTGCTGACTTTGGTCGCCACGCTGTTCCTCGCCACACTCGCTTGGACACCCCCGTTCTTGTCACCATGGACCGGTCGTGACCGCTGCGACGACGGGCAAAAGGGGGCTCCGTTGCCGATTCAAAAAACCTACCTGCGGCCATTGGCAAAACTCGGATTTTGGCTGTTTGTTTTCTTTTTCATGGTCGGTATCGCGGTCTACTTGGGTAACGACTTGACCAAGGCGACGTCGAATCGGAACGTCCCCAACCATCACCGCCTCAATCAGTTCGCCCTGCAAATGACGATCCTTGCCGCGGTCGTCCAGTTACTGGTCTTTCTCGGCCGAGATCGCTTGTTCCGGTCCGAGAAGTCCGATGCGTCGAAATGGCGGAAAGTGACACAAGCCGTAGTCACCAACGGCGTGGTCGCTTTCATGATCTTCACGATGATCCACGTGATGGCCCGCGAAAATATCTCGCGGTATACCCAGGTCCGCGAACCCTACCTCGTCTGCGGCGATGTCGTCGACTGGGATCATCTGGCCAGTCTGTTCCAAGCTTTCGAAACGTTCCGAACAACCACATCAGGGCAATCGCCCGAATCGAAGCTCGCCAATCAGCGACCCGACGTGTCACCCTTTTTGCGCGTCGACACCTGGGCAGAGAGATCAACTGCCGGTCAGAGCGGTGCGCTCCGCTACTGGAGATCGCTGTTGTCAGACAACGAAACGTCGATCCCCGAATCGCCGGCGGAAACCCGCGACCGTATCGCTAAGCACCTGCCGGGCGGAATCCGCCGCTACGCCTACACGATGCTTTCTTTTCTCTACCGGCCTTGGTTCAAAGGGTTCAGCATCGAGTCGTCCGGAAAACTGGTGGATCGTGATCACATAGTCCTGCCGGCCCCGTATGGCCCGATCGGATACCGAGAAATTTGGGAAGTGACCGACCGATTTCACGCCAACCAACAACGTTACTTGACCGACCATAACGCGATCTTGGAATCGGCGTGGTTTACCGACCTATTGTTGGCTCAGGCCATCCAGCCTGAAAAAACCGAAACCTCAACAAACAAAACCGCGACCACTATGGTCGCGCAGATCGAGTTCATGAAGACGGAGGTTGAGCTAACTGAATCCACGAAGTCTGATGCAGACGAGGCGATCACCGGACCGCGTTATCGCCCCGTATCCTGGCCGCGATTGGCGGAACAACCCCATCTTACAGCCAGAATCGCTCGCCTCTCAGCTGCCGATCGCAACCGGATCGCGTCACTGCTGGATGATCACGACCTAAAAATCCTGCCTGGGTTTGAACCGGTCCGAATCGATTCGGTATTGAGATTCGATTCCCAATCCGTCTCTGACGGTGCGGTTGAGCCAACCGGCTATGACGCTCCCTGGGCCCGTTGGGTATCCACGGTGCCACAGGGCGGATCGCTAACCGAGCCGACGGCGTCCGACCGCGTACGACTCAATCGCTACCTGCTCGAATTGCTGACCGGAACCGACGCCAAAGGGATCATTCAGGCGATCGATATCGCCAGCACTTGGGTCGTACAACCACACGACCAAGCGGCCCGCGTCCGTTGGGCGATCTTTTGGATCGTCCTGCTGGCGATCGCACTGCTGCTGACCCGCGACCTCAACCGAGTGAACTACCTGTTCGATTACTACCGCCAAACGATCGGCGGCAATTTCTTGGCCGGACGCAGCGGCGGCATCGATGGGTCGACACGCATCACTGACATGACACCTGAAAAGTCGGGGCTGCCAATACCGATCTTCCTGACCACCTGGCTCAAAGAAGCTTGCAAAATCGGCTCCGGGCGAGTCCCCGTTCCGGTCGCGATTTCACCCGACGGCGTCACCGTCCGCGACGACCAGACTATCGTCACCCAAGCCAGCTTTGCCGACCCCTGGGGTGATCGTGAGATCCGCTTGGCCGATGCCGTCGCCGCCTCCGGTGCGGCCGTGACGCCGATGATGACCAACTCGACCGCGCTCTGGCTGCTGATGGATTTTTTCTCCGCTCGACTCGGCTTCTGGATGCGATGGAATCGTCCTAAGGAGCCGCGAGAGCCGGGTAACGATACCGCCCGCACCACCAGCGGAGCGCCAGCGGACGCCGACGAACCGGCACCCGCCCCTTCAACCCGCCGACCAACCACTTTACCGCTGACTCCCGACCGAGCCCGGTTGCAGTCGATCCTCCGCATCTGCCTCTGGTTGCCAATGCTCTGCGTCGGTGCTCTGGCCTGCTACGGGCTGATTCTGGCACTGTTCGTGAATCCGATCGCCAAAGTCTGGTTGTTACCGGTCGGACTGAGCGTCTTAGCGGGACTGGCCGTTTGGCAAATCAACACCGACACCGGCTATCCGGCCTACATCCGCGCCCTGGTTCGCTCCGCCTTGCTGAGGTCTCAATCATCCAGCAACCGATTGGACCGAACGGCACCCGATATGAAACAGGTCTGGCCGACCCTGTTCATTTCCGACGGCGGCTTTTGTGACTACTTGGGCGTCACCGAACTGTTGCATCGACGTTGCGAACTGATCATCGTCAGCGACGCCGGGATCAATACCGGAGCGACCTCGTTGGAATCGTTGGCGACGATGTGCGAACGGGCCAGTTCGCAACTCGGAGTCCGTTTCTTTGATCTCGATCACGACACGCCGGTCGAGTTCGCCCGACTCCGCAAAAACGATCAAGAGATGTCGCCGCAAGCGTTCCTGGCGATTCGGATCAAGTATCCCGCCGACGGTGATTCCCCAGCCCGTGACGGCTTGATGTTCTATGTCCAGATGACCATTACCGAACGCGATCCGATTGAAATCCAACAGGTTCGGCATCGCTTCCCATCGTTCCCCGATGAGCCAACCACCAACCAGTTCTACACCCCCGACCAGGTCGCCGCCTATCGAGACCTCGGCTACCACATCGGCAACCGACTTTGCTCCAACCTGCAACGCTGGACCGCAGCAGAGACCATCAACGCGGCAACGCTTCAAGCCAAAAACGGTACACCCAGCATCGATCCGGCGATCGCTCGTGGTGATCGCCAACCGCTGATCGACGAGATCCGCCGACGCCTAAAACGCTCCTATGTCCAAGCCTGCTACGAGGAGTTTTATTTCTCGGAGCACGATGTGTATGGCGAATCGATCTGGCGCGACGACATCACCAGTGCCCAACAGAGCGTCTACCCCACGTTCGCCGCAGCCGCGGCCAGGCTGCGCGAGCTCGGTAACCGGCCTATCGACGGCAGCGACGCCGCCGACCGATCCAGCATCGCCCCGATCGACCACGCCCGTTATTGGCTCAGCCAATTCACCGACAACGCCGATGTCCGTGCCCGCTACATGGCCGCGATCAACATCGACGTCAATCGACTCAGCACCGACAACGAAAACGTCGACGAAAAGTTGAGATCTAACTTGTCCGAAATCTTCGTCGAAATCTGTCCGGTGGACGACAGCGCCAATATCTCTCCAGAGCAGCTTGCCGAACGGAAAAATTGGTGGCTAGCTCATTTAACCGTCGTCGCCGCCGCGGCTCAGCAGCTGCACCGCGGCAGTCCCCACGCCGTCTTTCAGGTCGGTGGCCGAGAAAAATTGTGCGGCTTGCTCCAGCATCTGGTCAATGACATCGTCCAAGTGATCGAGGAGACCGGAGACACGACGGATGGTAGCCAAGTCTATCCACCAGCGCTCTGCGATCGGTTGGCCAACCACATGGTTCATGAAATCTTCGAACTCTCCGAATCGGTATTTCAGTCAGCCGATCGAGCAACCGTGGTCAGCTTTGTGCAGTGCCTCTGTAAAGAATTGGCCGCATGGGAGACCCCCGCGAGACTCGGCGGCCTGCCTGCAGATTGGATTTGGCACCAACGAGAGTCCGAAGATCCCACCGAATCGAACGGCAACTCCGAGACGCATTCCTTACTACTACCGCTCGATTTCCGGCAACTATTCGTCGACACCCTGGAAACCGGCTATCGATCGCACGCCCGCAGACTGATCGCCCGCTACCTGCAAGCATTGTTGCGAGAAGGCGAAATCCCCTATCGAAGCTCACCACACGTAGCGACCCACAAGCTGATCACCCCCGCCAGCCCCACCACCCGAAACCACCGCCCCCGCTAACGATCGAGCGAAGGAGAGAGCACCCAATGCCGCAGGCATTACAGCCATTAGCCCCGGGTCG
>SKZY01000115.1 GCA_007127095.1 Planctomycetaceae bacterium | reverse complement strand
TCCTTGCCGATCGTGTTTCGGTCCGACTGCTCTACCCCGCGATCCTGGTCGCCTGGTCGGCGGTCGGTTTTGCCACCGGGCTTTCGCACGGCTACCTGTCGCTGCTGATCTGCCGCACGTTGCTCGGTTTCTTTGAGGCGGGACACTGGCCCTGCGCCCTGATCGTCACCCAAGCGGTGATGTCGCGTGGCAACCGGGTGATGGGCAACAGCATTTTGCAGAGCGGCGCTTCGTTGGGCGCGATCCTGACGCCGGTTGTGATTCTCGGCATGGTCAGCAATACGACCGACCCCGAAGCCTGGCGACTGCCTTTCTTCGTGATCGGCGGGGTCGGCATTTTGTGGGCGTTCGTTTGGCTGGCCGTGATCAAACCGGGCGACTTGCAACGGGAAAAACCGGCCGACGCCCCCACCACGGCCGAGAAAATTCCTGCCGGCTGGTTGATCACACTCTTCACCGACCGGCGATTTTGGGCGTTGGCGATGATGGTGATCGCGATCAACACATCGTGGCAGCTGGTCCGCGCTTGGCTCCCCATGTTCCTTCAACAAGGTCGCGGCTATAGCGAAGCCCAGGCGCTGCTGTTCAATTCGACCTATTACATCTTTACCGATGTCGGCTGCATCGCCGCCGGCCTGGCGACCGTCTGGCTGGTTCGACGCGGCGTTCAGGTTCATCGCAGCCGCGTGCTGGTCTTTTTCGGCTGTTCACTGCTCGCCGGGATGAGCACGATAGCGGCGGTACTGCCCCAGGGCTGGCCGTTGTTAGCCGTGTTGTTGTGCGTCGCCGCAGGAACACTCGGCGTCTTCCCCTGCTACTACTCATTCACCCAGGAAGTCACCGTCACTCACATGGGCCGGCTGACCGGCCTGCTGTCGTTCATCGGCTGGATCGCCTCGGCACCGACACAGACACTGTTCGGCTATGTCGTCGACACGACCGGGTCCTACGACCTCAACCTCGCCATCCTCGGCTGGGCGCCGATGGTCGGCCTGCTCGCCTTTCTGCTCCTCTGGCGATCACCGCAATCGGCAACCGAATCGCCACCCGATGTCCCCGCAGCGACGGACTGAGCCGATGACAGCGTCGCTCCAATTTTGCCGTCAAGTCGTCAAGCTGAGGTCGGTCGATCGAGAATGCCTCGATCGTGATCGACAACAATCACCGCGAGCCATCGGGTGGCACATCCCTGGGTGGGGTGTCCATGGGTGGGGTGGCACGTCCCTGAGGAACGAAGGGCGTGAGTTGAGGTGGTGACCAAAATCCGGGCGCGCCATGATTTTGGTCACCACCTCAGATTGCTTGATGGGTAAATGGGGCGTGCGGACGTCCTAAGCACAGTCGAAGGAGTCTTTGGGCGAAACGCTCCTCTGGGCACGACCAGATCGCTGGGGCGTTTATTCGCAAAGATTTACGAAGGAGGCTTGGTTGCGTGATGGATTGCGGCGAGCACCTCGGGATCGGGATAGACTCGACGGTGATTATCCCGAAGGGATACAAGCCATTAGCCGGGGGTTGGAGCGCAGCGACCACCCCCGGAGGAAAATTGCCCGACAGATAACCGACCCCGAAGGGCGTCGCAGCGTGATGCCTTGCTTTCACCCCTTCGGGGTGAGCACGTCCGGGGGCGCCGTTTTTCCGGTGGTATTCGCTCCGCTCGACCACCGGCTAATGGCTAATGGTAAAAATCCCTTCGGGATACAGACGCTGGTAGCCGGCCGGTCGGTCAGGACCGGGTCGCAAAGGCTATTAAGCCGAAAGACACGTCAGGGGGTGCTTATCACATTCGATGCCCCGATGGACGGCAGCGATGCATCCACCCCCGCAGCCATCTGGCACCGCCCCAGGCTCGCCTCGTTCGCCGCCCGACTCCATGGAGCCGGTCGGTGCCTAACTGGACAGCGCTACTTTTGCAGCGAATACAAGCCCGACGCGTTGGGGAATGTCTTGCGCTGCGGCGTCAGGTTTCCGCCGTGATCACTTCGACCGGTTGTCCGTCGGCGAGCGCAGCGGCACGGGCCAAGACGACGATGTCGGTCTCTGAGATTCCGGAGACGATTTCGACCTCCCCACCGCTGCGTAAACCGAGTTCCACCGAGCGGAACTCGATCTTGCCGTCGACGACCACACAGCAACGCGGGCCTTCGTCGCCGTCGACGATCGCCGTCACCGGAAGGGCGACGACGTCTTCGCGACGCTGCAGCCGGATGCGGGCCGTGGCGTACATCCCGGCTCTCAGTGAGCGTTCGTCATTGGCGATGTCGATCTCGGTCCGCAGCGAGCGACTGGCCGGGTCGAGCGACCAGGCGGTACGAGCGACACGGCCTGTGAAGCTTCGGCCTTCGATCCCCTCGATCGTGATCACGGCCGGATCGGCTTCGTCGCCGCCCGCGGTCACCCATTCGGCTTCGGTTTCGGGTACGTCGACCACGACCCGCACGACGTCATCGTGGGCGACGACCAGCAGCGGTTGCCGGGCTTCGGCGGTGGCGTAGACGAGGTGCCCGGTGTCGACCTTGCGCCGCGTGATCACGCCGTCGAACGGGGCAGCGACCTTGGTAAAGTCGGCCATCGTGCGGGTCCGCTCCCGTTCGGCGGCGGCAACCTGGACGTTCGCTTCGGCTGCGATCCGGTCCGATTCGGCTTTGCGGCGATTGGCTTCGGCTTCCTCGACGACCGCGCGAGCCGACTCGATCGCGGCCTCGGCTTCGGCCAACGCGGCTTCGGCGGCACGAAACTGATTACGGGATTCGTCGACGAGTTTTTCGCTGACGGCGCCCCGGCCCGCCAGATCGCGGATGCGATCGTATTCGGCTTTGCGCAGCTGCTGATCAGCTGCGGCGCGGGCCAACCCGGCTTCGACGCCGACCCGTCGCGCCTGGGCCGTTCTGGTTGCCGCTTCGGCGGCAACGATCGCAGCTTCCGCCTGGCTCAACTGAGCTTCGGCCTGGGCGACGAGTGCTTCGTGACGGCGAACGTCATCGTGCAGTTCAGGAGCATCGATTTCGATCAGCACCTGGCCGGCTTGAACGCGGTCACCGATGTCGACATTGACCTTACTGACGTATCCCGAAGCTCGCGTGTAGAGCGCTGCTTCTTCGAAAGCCCGGATCGTCGCGGGCTGAGTCGTGTACAGTTCGAGCGTTTTGCGTTTCGGGCTGCCAGCGGTGACACGGTCGAGCGGCGCGTCGTTCGACAGCATCGCGGCCTGAGTCACGTCGATGTCCTTGCCACGGTTGTCGCCGCAGCCGACGAGGAGCCCGCTGAGTAGCAGCGTCGGCAGGCAAAGCGATGAGCAGGAAAAACGTGTCCGTCCCGCTTTGTCCCGCTTGCCGGGAACCGTGCCATTCGTAACCCGAAGAGTAAGCGAGCAAATGGTTTGCGTCACGGTAGCGGGTCGCCATTTCCAAGGCCCTCGCTGACGCGTCGGGTTATGATCTTGCTCGAGTGTCATGTCAAAGCTCCGCTGGTCTCGGCACCGGGTGCCTCGGGCTGGTAATGGACGCTTGCGGGATCGTCGGGGTCGAGCGAACCGGAGGTTACGGCGGCCCGTGACTGGACGACCGCGAAGATCGTCGGCAGGACCAGCAGCGTGGCGATCGTGGCGGCGACCAGGCCGCCGATCACGGCTCGTCCCAAAGGAGCGTTCTGCGGCCCGGCTTCGCCGAGCGCGAGCGCCATCGGGATCATCCCGGCGGTCATGGCGCAGCTGGTCATCAGCACGGCTCGCATCCGGCTACCGGCGCCGTGGACCGCGGCCTCGCGACTGGTCGCACCGCCGCGGCGGAACTCTTCGCAAAACGTGACCATCAGGATAGCGTTGGCCATCGCCACTCCGACCGCCATGATCGCGCCGATGAACGACTGGATGTTGAGCGTCGTGCCGGTGAGATAAAGCATCGTCACCACGCCGGCTACCACGGCGGGAACCGTCGAAACGGTGACAAACGCCAGGCGGATCGATTGGAAATTGGCGGCCAGGACGAGGAAGACGACGAGCACCGAGAGGCCGAAGCCGACGGTCAGCCCTGCGGTCATCTGTTCCATGGGGACGATCTGGCCGCGGACTTCGACGCGCGCCCCCTGAGGCGGCTCACCGGCGCGGCGGACCGCGTCATTGACCGCTCGCGACACCGATCCCAGGTCTTCGCCGGAAATGTTCGCGGTCAAGGTGACCTGGCGACGCATGTTGTAGCGGTCGAACTGTCCGGGCATGCTGCCTTCCCGCAGCGTCGCGACGTCGCGGGTCAGCACCTGGCCTTCTTCGGTAGCCCGCAGCGGCAGCCGAGCCAGGTCGTCGGCCGAATCGATCGTCGCAACGTTGTCGGGCGTGCGGATCACCGGCCGCGGCACTTCGACCTGCACCTGGTAGGCGATCCCCGATTTCGGATCGGCCCAGTAGTTGGGTACGACGAAGCGGCTCGACGAGGTCGCCGTCACCAAAGCCTGAGCGATTTGCCGCGGCGTCAGTCCGGCGAGGCCCGCCTTCTCGCGATTGACGTTCACTTCGATGGTCGGATAGTCGAGCGATTGGCCGAACTGCAGGTCGCGGAGCGACGGGATGCGGGCCAGTTCGTCGTGCAGCCGTTCGCTGTAGGCAAGGCTTTCCGGGAAGTTGGGGCCGCTGACGGCGATCTCGACCGGCGTCGGAGACCCGAAGCTCATCACTTCGTTGATGATATCCGACGGTTCAAACGAGACCCGCAGCTCGGGAATTTCCTCGCGGACCCGCTGCCGCAACCGCTCCTTCAACCGGGCGACGTCGACCTCGCTTCCTTCCGTAAGGTCGACATAGAGGATCGCTTCCTCGGGCCCCCGCGACCATTGATAGACCGCGTTGACGGGGAAGTTCGAAGGGATCATGCCGATGTAGCCGAGCGTCTGGTTGATCTCGGCGCGGCCGACTTCTTCGTCGATCATCGCCAGCATCTCCTTCGCGTAACGCTCGCTGCGTTCGATATGCGTTCCGTCGGGAGCACGAATTCGCATGCGGAACTGGCCGGCATCGACCAACGGGAAAATCTCACGTCCCAACTGCGGAGCGAGTCCGGCGACGAGTCCGGCAGCGATCAGCAGGTAGCCAGCGATCACGATCCAGCGGCCGGCGACCAAGCCCGACAGGCAGGACTGGTAACCGTTGCGGCAGCGGGCAAAGAATCCCGGCGGCCGCTTGTCTCCGTTTCGGTGTTCCCGCATCAGCCAGACGCACATCACCGGCACAAACGTGCTCGACAGGATGTAAGAAAAGAGCATCGAAAAGCCGACCGCCATGGCGAGCGGAGCGAACAGTCGTTGAGCTGCCCCCTGCATGAAGAACGTGGGGATGAACACCGCCAGGATGCAGAGCATTGCCAGCAGGCGGGGAATCGCCGTCTGGGCATTCCCCAACCGCACGGCGCGGGCCAGCGGCTGGCCGTGTTCGAGTTGAGCGTGAATGTTTTCGACTTCGACCGTCGCTTCGTCGACCAGGATGCCGATCGCCAGGGCGAGGCCGCCGAGGGTCATCACGTTGATCGTTTCGCCCGAGAGCCACAGCGCGAACGTTGCCGCCAGGATCGCCAACGGGATATTCAGGATGACGACGATCGCGGTCCGCCAGTCGCGCAGGAAAATGACGACCATCAACCCGACCAGCGCGGCGCCGAGTAAGCCTTCGATGACAACTCCCGTCACCGCGTTGGTGACGTAGGGAGATTGATCGAACTCGAAGCTGACGCGGATATCGTCGGGCAGCGCGGCCTGCATGTCGGGCAGCGATCCCTTGATGTTGTGAATCACACTCATCGTCGACGCGTCGGCCCGTTTGGTCGCCAGGATGTAGACCGCCCGTCGTCCGTTGGCCAAGGCGTAGCCGACCGGAGCGTCGGACGAATCGCTGACATAGCCGAGGTCGCGAATGTACACCGGCGACTCGCCGCCGCGGACCGGGATCGATCTACACCGGGATGGGAGCTTTGGCTGTCGGTGCCGGGTCGCCGAACATCCACGGGTTACTGATGGATTTCCATCTCCGCGATGCGATCTTCATGCCGCGGATCGCCGATCAGAGACTGCGGGCACGCCAGAGCGAAAGCCGGGCGGTGACCAACGACCTGATGCTCGATACCGCGTTGGCCTATGTCGATCTGCTCGAAGCGATGCAGTTACGAGTCGTCGCCGAGCAGATATTGGGCGAATCCGACCTGCTGGTCGAAACGACCGCGGCGTTCGCCGAGACCGGCCAAGGGCTGCCCGCCGATGCGGACCGTTCACGGGCTGATGCCGCGTCTCGCCAAGTCGATATCCGTCGGACCGATGAAAACGTGCGACGGGCGTCGATCCGCCTAGCCAGGCTGCTCCGCGCCGACCAGAGTGCGACGCTGGTTCCGATCGAACCGATGTTGATACCGATCGAACTGGTCGACGTCGATCGACCGCTGCCGCACTTGATTTCGACGGGACTCGTCAATCGACCTGAATTGGCTGAAACGCGGCACCTGGTTGGCGAAGCGGTCGAGCGTTACCGGCGGGAACGTTACGCGCCGCTGGTGCCGAGCGTCCTGCTGGGGATGAGCTACGGCGGCAACGGCGGCGGCCTGGGCGGCACGATCGAGCAGTTCGGCGACCGGATGGATTTTGACGTGGCGGCTTTCTGGGAGGTCCGCAATCTGGGTTGGGGCGAGCGGGCAGCCCGCGAAGGATCGAATGCCCGAGTGCAGCAGGCTCGCTGGAGACAGTTGCAACAAATGGACCAGGTCGCGGCCGATGTCGCCGAGGCGCAGGCCGAAGCGAGCGCTCGGCGTGAGCAGCTCAGCGCGGCCCGCGAGGCGATCGCCGCAGCCGAAGACTCGTACCGCCGCAACCGTGAACGGATTCGCGAGGGCCAGGGGTTGCCGATCGAAGTGTTGCAATCGATCCAGGCGCTCGACGAATCGCTGCGGCGATACACGACGATCGTCGCCGATTACAACCGAGCCCAATTTCGCCTTCAGCGGGCACTCGGTTGGCCGGTCGACGCGGGCGAGACTTTCTCGCTGCCAGAGGAACGGTAAGCCGCGTTCAAGACGACAAACCGCTTCGGTGGCCAGCGGTACGATCGATCCGAAGGCAGTCTTAGCGGTCGCACCAAACCGGCTCGGGAACGATTTGGTCGTCGACCGCTCCCCCTTGGTCCTTGCGGCCGCTCCCCTCGAGCCGGCTGATCAGTTCCACCGTCATGTCTTCGTCGCAGGCGATTTGGCAGCTCAATCGCACTCCCGCTTCGGTCACCCCGCGAGCGGCCAGCACGTCGCGTTCGGCGGCGGTGATCCGTGCCGGTTCGCCGGCGTGGAACTTGACCCGGCAGGTTGTGCAGCGGGCGGCGCCGCCACAGGCGTGCAACTGATCGGTCGCGGCGTCTTCGACCAACGCCTTGACCAGCCGTTTACCTTCGGCGACTTCGAATTCGCCAACACCTTGAACCGTTAATCGTGGCATCGCTACAGCTCGCTCCATGAGGGATCTTCAAAGGTCACATATCAGCCTCACAGGGTGACGGTTTCCGCTCGTATCGGCAACCATGGCAACCATGGCAACGAGCCGGAAAAGGGTGTCGGGCACCAGTCGCGAGGAACTCGCCCTGCGGGTGCTTTGCACAACAGGTGCCCGGCACTTATTTTCCGCTGGATCCTTGGCGATTGCGGCGACCGGGGGCCGACCCTGGTTGTCGATCACGAGATGGCACTAGAATGTCGGGTTTGATTCGCCGAACCCTTCCGCAAGGATCGTACAGATGGAATTGCCGATCGACTCCGACATCGCCGAGTTTCGGGTCGGAATGTTCGAGGCGATCGAGGAATTGGTTAACGAGCACGAAGCGGAACTCGACAAACGGGCGGCGATGCTGTCGCTGACCACGCCGGCGCTGACCCAAGCCGACTCGTCGCTCGACTTTATCTTTTCGGTTCGCGCGGGCAAGACGATCGTCGCTTCGCCATCGATCGCGATCATGCCCGACATCGATCAAGGGCCGACGCGAGGCGGCCAGCGAGAGTTGTCGTTGATGGCGATCCCGGGTTGTGACTGCGACCTGTTCACGGCGCACGACCAGTGTCCTCACACGCTCGCCGCGGCTTGGTGGCTGCAGGAACAGCTCGGGCGCCGTGGCAGTGAAGACATCGCCGCTTTCTTCGCTTCACTGCAAGTCGATCCGGTTTCCTTGGGACGCTCGTTGGTCGACGATCTGCTCAAGATCGCCAATCGCGTCACCGGTCCTCAACAGGAAGAGGCCGGTGCCCGGATTCAGTGGCGGGTTCGCATCGCCGGGGCACCCGAGTTCAATTCGTTGGCGATCACCCCGTATGAACAACGGCCTCGCAAGGGAGGCGGTGGGTGGACCAAAGGCCGCGAATTGCGGCTGTTTGATATCGAGAACCGGCCCGAGTTATTCCTCGATCCGGTCGACAGCCGTGTCGCTTCGCTCGTCGTCCGCGCCTCTTCCAGCTTCGGTCCCCAGTCCTACAGCCTTTACGAGGCGATGTTGAGTCTCGCCGGGCATCCCAACGTCTGCTGGAACGACGCCGAAGCGACGCCGGTCGAAATCCACCGCGGGGAGCTGACTTTGGCGATCGTCCGAGACGCCAGCCGGGGAGCCGCGACCGACGGCTCGATCGATGACGAGGCCGAACCGACGACCGTCGCCAACAACTCTCTCGCTCGTTACCTTCCCAAGCTGAGGGTCGCCGGGATCGACCTTGATGTCTCTTCGCGATCGTGCGAAATCGTCAATGGCAAGGTCGCCCCGAATCGTCCGCTGCTGTTGGTGGTCCCGAAGTCACGTGACCGCTGCATCTTGTGTGAACTCAAGGACACGCGTGCGTCGCGGTTGGTCGAACACATGCTCGCCCAAGACCTTGACGACGTCGTGCTCGATTCTGAAACCGCTGGCCGGCTGGCGATGTCGGTCGCGCGGCTCGATCCGATGCTCCGTGTCGAGTTGCCCGGCGAACTTTCCGGGCCGATCGAAGCGGCGGAATGGGATCTGATCGTTGAGTTGCGGCCTCGGCCCGCTGCCGGGCTGCATGTCGCGATCCGCATCAACGAACCGCGATTCGTGGAAACGCAGATCCCCGGCGAAGGTCCCGATTTGGTCCGCTGCAGTTCTGCGGCCGGCCCGGTCCGGCTGCAGCGGGAGCTCGATATCGAGATCGCTCGGGCCGGCGAAATCGCCACCCGCTTCGGCCTCGATACGCTACCGCTGGAGGGAACAAAAAGCTGGGTCGCGACGACCGACGACGCGGCGCTCGATCTGCTCGGGCGCCTGCATCAGGCCGGTAGTGAAGCCCCCGCGATCCTTTGGCCCGAAGGCCAGACGTTGAAGGTCCGTGGCGAACTGACGCCGCAATCGTTGCGGATCAAACTGGATGATCGCCGTGACTGGTTCGGGATGTCGGGGTCGATCGATGTCGACGGTAAAGAGGTGTCGCTCAGCGATCTGCTCGCCGCGGTTCGCGACAACCGTAACCTGGTCCGTGTCGGTGACCGCGAGTTCGCCCAGATCAGCGACGCTTTCCGGCGGCGGTTGCAACAGCTTGGTGACAGCGTCGTTGCCGAGCGGGGTGGTCTGCGGATCGCCGACGCCGCGGCGCCGATCGTCAACGAGTTGCTGGGTGACGATGTCACCATCGAGGCATCCGAGCGGTGGCAACAAACGCTCCGTCGGCTCGACGAGATTCGCGACTGGGTTCCTGAAGTCCCGAAAAATCTCGACGCGGAATTGCGTGATTATCAGGTCGACGGCTATCGTTGGCTGTCACGGCTGAGTCGCTGGGGTGTCGGTGGCGTCCTGGCCGACGATATGGGGCTTGGGAAAACCGTTCAAGCCTTGGCCGTCTTGCTCGATCGCGCCGCGGACGGGCCGGCATTGATCGTCGCCCCGACCAGCGTCGGTGACAATTGGGTTCGCGAAACCGCCCACTTCGCCCCTTCGCTGAATGCCCATTCGTATCGTGAACACGATCGGCAACGATTGATCGATGCGGCCGGACCCGGCGATTTGGTGATCGTCAGCTACCAGTTGCTGCAACGCGATGCCAAGCGTTTCGCGGCTCGCGACTGGCACACCCTGGTGCTCGACGAGGCGCAATTCATCAAGAATGCCGCCACCAAGACGTCACAGGCGATCCGGACCATTCCCGCCGATTGGCGGATCGGGCTGTCCGGCACCCCGTTGGAAAACCACCTCGGCGAACTGTGGAGCCTGTTTCGCACGCTCAGCCCCGGCTTGCTCGGCTCTTGGGAGCGTTTTCGTACTTGGTTCGCCGAACCGATCCAGCGACACAAGGATGAACAACGCCGCCAATCGCTGGCTCTGCTCGTCCGCCCGTTTATCCTTCGGCGGACCAAGTCGACCGTGCTGACCGAGTTGCCCGAACGGACCGAGGTCACGCTGTATGCCGAACTCGGGAGCGAAGAACGCAAGCGGTACGAAGACGCTCGGATCGCTGCGATCGCCGAATTGAGCCACGACGGCGAGGGTGAACGCAACCAAGGTGACCAGCGGATGAGGACTCTCGCCTGGTTGACCAAACTTCGCCAATTGGCCTGCCACCCCCGGCTGGTCGATAAGGGATGGCGAAAGAGTTCAGCGAAACTCGACCTGTTCATCGAAACCGTCCAGGAACTCCGTGAGGGCGAACACCGCGCCCTCGTCTTCAGCCAATTCGTCAAGCACCTCGATCTGATCCGTACAGTGCTTGATGAACGCGGCATCAGCTATCAATACCTCGACGGTTCAACCCCCGCCTCCGAACGCCAGCGCCGCGTCGACGCGTTCCAGAACGGCGAAGGCGAATTGTTCCTGATCTCGCTCAAAGCCGGCGGTACCGGACTGAACCTGACCGCCGCCAACTATGTCCTGCACCTCGACCCGTGGTGGAACCCGGCGGTTGAAGACCAAGCCACCGACCGTGCCCACCGGATCGGCCAACAGCGGGCCGTCACGGTCTATCGGCTCGTCTCCAAGGGGACGATCGAAGAACAGATCATCGACCTGCACGGCAACAAGCGGGAACTCGTCGCCAGCGTACTCGGCGGCACCGAACAGGCCGCCCGACTCGATACCGACGAACTGATCGAAATGATCCGGACCGGCACGGCGTGACGAATCACCATCGCCAAGCCGGCCGCGCCCCAAAGTTAATCGACGCCAGGGCGATCGGTCCGAGCAGGACCGAGAAGAGGTACAGGTTTGACGCGAGTGCGATCGATGTCAGCACCACGACACCGATCATCGCGGCGATCCGGGGTGGCAGCAGCCACAACGCCAACCCACAGGCCGTCTCGATCACGACCACGGCACGGGAATACCAAGTCGCTATCGAGCGTAAGCCACCGGCCGAGGAAGACGACCGCAGCGAGTTGAACAGCCAGTAGTCGCGGTCGACGAAATAAATCTCATAGAGCGCCTGGCCCGACCAATACTCCTGGGTCCACTTACCGACCGCGCCACCGAGCAGGATCAAGGAGACGATCGCGGCCGCCAATCGCGATGCCTGAGCGTATAGTCTTTCGTCCAGCAATTCGGCTGGTGGGGCGCCGACGGTCGTCGCTGCGGACCGGGATGAGAGCCACGTCAGCCGCCCGGCTAGCCACGCCGACCAGAGCGCCGTCCACCAAGCGGTGGTGAAGGTGGCGTCGTTGTAGGAGCCTTGATGGAGACACAGCAGCGAGATCGCCGCCAAGCTTAGCCAGGAGAATCCTTGACGCAGGCGGCCCGTCGGCAGGACGATCGTCGCCGCGATCGACAGTACCGCAACCAGATAGGCGGCCGCGAAGGTTTCCGCCGCCCGTAGCCAGTCGGGAAAAAACGGTTGTCGCAGCGGCCAGAGTTGATAGACCTGGGTGGCTTGATAGAAGAATGTCACCTTCCACAGCAGGCCCGCTAATAAAGCGATTTGGACGAAGCGGAACGCTCCGGCCGACCGCCGCGGTCGCCCGGTGGCCTGGGCGGCAGCGGTCATGGCAGCGGCTCGCCATCGATCAAGCGACCGAGCAGTTCATCACGCAATTCGAAGCCGCCGTCCGCGGTCTCGTTGACGACCCAGCGAGTGGCGATCGAGTCGCCCCGATAATCGCTCCGCAACGTCAACATGCGGAAGTTGGGATCTTCCAACAGCCGGGCTCGCGTGTCGCCAAACGTGTACAACCGCAACGGAAAATGGTTGATCGTACCGCTCACGGGGCGGCTCAGCGGTGTCGCGTCCCAGGGTTGGGGCTCGAGTCGATAGCGGTTGTAAAAGTTGTACATCGCCGGGACCGGCGCTTGGATCGCCCAACCGACGAACGAGCCGCTCTGCAGGTGATAGCGGTCCATAGCGACCCGGCGGACGTGGCTCGACAGCGGCAGCGCCAGCAGCCAACCGGCGACGATCACCAGCAAGGCGATGATCGCCCGTAAGGTCCAATCAGTGCCGCCGTCCGGCTCGGCTTTGACAATTGGTTGAATCATCGCCCTGTCAGCTACGTGAAACCGATCGCTCCCGTTGTTATCTTCTGCAAGTATGGCTTACAAATGAGGTTGATGTCCGCGAGAAAAAGTCGACCAACAGGGCTGATTTTCTCGGTTTCGCATTCCCGTCCCGCTTCTTGGAGTTCCGACTGATGAGACCGTTGAATTGTGTCTGCCTGATGCTGCTGGCGGCGAATGTCGCCGGCTTGAATACCGGCCACGCCGATGAACCCGCCACCAATGGCGAGCGGGAACAACGAATCGTTGATTATCTCTCGGGGGCCAAATTCGTCGGTCGCTATACCACTGACAGCGACGCTTCGGCAAACGCCAAACCCGAGACCTATACGATCAGCAAAGTCGAAAAATTGCCGGCTGCCGACAGCTACCGGCTGACCAGTCGGATCGAGTACGGCGACACCGATGCCGAGGTGCCGATCGATCTGAAAATCCTTTGGTCGGGCAGCACACCGGTGATCACGTTGGATGACATCTGGATTCCCGGCATGGGCAAGTTTTCCGCCCGCGTCCTGATCCACCAGGGTCGCTACAGCGGCACCTGGTCACACGACGAAAAGGGTGGGCACCTGTTCGGCCGGGTCGTCAAGGAATGACACATTAGCACTGTACGGGAAAAAAAGTGCTAAGCACCTGATGCGAGCGACTCTCACTTCGGGAGCTCCGCACAAAATGTGCCAGGCACTTATCTTCCGCTTGATCGCTAGCCCCGGACATGGCTGACGCGACTACAGACGCCGCAAGCCGTCCTCGGTCATCGGTGTCGGGATTTCGACATCGATCTGGTCGATCCGGGCCAGCGTCTCGTCGTCCAGAATCAGGTCGGCGGCCGCCAGCGATTCCTCCAGTTGGTCCACCGAGGTCGCGCCGAAAATGGTCGAGGCGACAAAATCGTGCTGGCGGCTCCAGGCCAGTGCGAGCGCCGTGACCGTGACACCGATGTCGTCGGCGATCGTGATCAACCGCTGCGTCGTCTCGAGTGACCGCGGATTGACGAACCGCTCCGCCATCTGTTTCTGCCGCAGGCCGTCACCGGTCAGGTACTCGCTGAAGCGTGCTCCCGGCGGTGGGCCGTTCTGGTACTTGCCGGTCAGCAAGCCGCCGCCGAGTGGGCTGTACGGCAAGAGGCTCAACTTTTCCTGACGCAGCACTTGAGCCAATTCGCTTTGGCAACGGCGATTGATCAGGCTGAAGTTGTTCTGGACCGTCTCGAACCGTGCCAAGCCAGACTTTTCGGCCGCCCACAAACTTTTCATCACGCCCCAACAAGTCTCGTTACTGCAGCCGATGACCCGAACCTTGCCGGCTTCTCGCAGTTCCGTGAGCGCCCCGAGTAGCTCTTCATACGGAAGCCCGTGGTCGGGCCAATGGATCTGCATCAGGTCGATGTAATCGGTTTTTAACCGTCGCAGCGACTCATCGCACGATCGCAAGATTTGGTGACGGTCGACGAAACAGCGGTGGCCACGGACCGGGGCGGCGAACCAGCCGTGACGCGGTCCGGTTACCTTGGTCGCGATCACGACCGAGTCGCGTCGCTTGGTCTGCAGCCAACGCCCCACGATCTGCTCGGTCACACCGACCAACTCGGCCTGAGGCGGTACCGGATAGACTTCGGCGGTATCGAGAAAGTCGATCCCGGCGTCGACCGCGCGGTCCATGATCCGCCGCGACATCGGCTCATCACATTGCAACCCGAACGTCATCGTCCCCAAGCAGAGGTCCGATACCGACAAACCGCTCGAGCCCAATCGCCGAAACTCCATCACCCAACTCCCACCGTCGTGTAAACCGAACTATCAACCTGTAAGCGATGTGCCAGAAAAAAGTGTCAGGCACCTTTTGCGAGGAACTCGCCCTTCGGGTGCTTCGCACAAAAGGTGCCTGACACTTATTTTCCGCTCGATCCTAACCAGGACCGACCACCGAGCCTCCAATCGTCAAACCAACGCGGGTCGTTGTCCAGTGGGCGGGTGATTCGCAACAGCAGCCGACACCGTTTTCCCGTACGATCAGACCAATCGGGATTGCGAGATCGTGCCGAATGGTTCACAAGCATCACCGTCCGATTCCTTTCCCCGATCGATGAGTTCGCGAGATCATGACCGATCCCCGAATCGACTCCACATCCGACAACGCATCTGCTCAGAATGCCGCGGGGGAACCGCGACCGCATGGCCCTTGGCGAATCAAGTCGTCGCGTCTCGCCTACCAAGACCCCTGGCTGACGGTTCGCCGCGACGAGGTGTTGCGTCCCGACGGCAGCGACGGCAGCTATGCCACCGTGGCGATCAAGCCTGGTGTCTGTGTGATCGCGTTGGACGACGAGGGGCGGGTGCATTTGACCGAGGAGTTTCATTACGCCGTCGGCCGAGTCACGGTCGAAGGGGTCAGCGGCGGGATCGAACCGGGCGATACGGCGTTGGAAACCGCGCATCGCGAATTGGCAGAGGAACTCGGGATCGTCGCTCGCGAGATGATCCCGGTCGGCATCACCGATCCCTTTACCGCCAGCATTCACTCGCCGACTGCGTTGTTCGTCGCCCGCGGGTTGACCTGGGGGACAGCCGCACCGGAGGCGACCGAATTGATCCGTCCGGTCGTGATGCCGTTGGATGAAGCGATCGAGTCGGTATTGCGGGGTGAGATCACGCACGCCCCGACCTGCATTGTGCTGCTGCGGATGGCTTTGCAGCGATAGGCACTTTTCCTCGCTGGCGCGTCGGGCTTGTCGGCGACCGGCATCAGGCGGTGTCTCGGTAGACTTGACGGAAACGTTCGACGGCGAAGTCGAGGTCCTCGCGGGTATGGGCGGCTGACATCTGCACGCGGATCCGCGCTTTGCCCATCGGTACCACAGGATAGGAAAACCCGATCACGTAGACACCCAGCTCGAGCAGTGCGTCGGCCATCCGTGAGGCCCGACCGGCATCGCCGAGCATGACCGGGACGATCGGATGTTCGCCAGCGACGGTTTGCAGCCCGGCCGCTGTGATCGCATCGCGGAAATAGCGAGTGTTGGAAGCGAGCTGGTCGCGAAGCTCGTGCGACCCGGCGGCCAATTCCAGCGCTTTGATCGCGCCGCCGACGACCGGCGGGGCGACCGAGTTGGAAAACAGATAGGGTCGCGAGCGTTGGCGGAGCAGTTCGATCATTTCGGCCCGCCCGCTGGTGTAACCGCCACTGGCGCCGCCGAGTGCTTTGCCGAGCGTCCCGGTGGTCAGGTCGATCCGGCCGACGACGCCGTGGTGTTCGTGCGTCCCGCGTCCCGATTTGCCGACGAAACCGGTGGCATGGCAATCGTCGAAATGGACCCAGGCGCCATACCGATCTGCCAATTCGCAGATGCCGGCGAGGTCGGCGATGGTGCCGTCCATCGAAAAGACGCCGTCGGTGGTGATCATGATCTGCCGTGCGCCACCCGATTTCGCTTCGCGAAGCTTCGACTCCAGATCGCCGAGATCGTTGTTGCGGTAACGAAACCGTTTGGCCTTGCAGAGTCGGACGCCGTCGATGATCGAGGCGTGGTTGAGTTCATCGCTGATCACCGCGTCTTCGGGGCCCAGCAGCGTCTCGAAGAGTCCGCCGTTGGCATCGAAACAGGACGAATAGAGGATCGTGTCTTCGGTCCCGAGGAAGTCGGTCAGCCGCGTTTCTAAGTCGCGATGGATCGACTGCGTCCCACAGATGAACCGGACCGAGGCACAGCCATAACCCCAGCGATCGAGCGCCTGATGGGCGGCTGCGATCACGTCGGGGTGATCGGCCAGACCGAGATAATTGTTCGCGCATAGGTTCAACACGCTCCGCTCGTCACCGACACGAATGTTCGGACTCTGAGGCGTCGTGATCGTCCGTTCGGTCTTGAACAGACCGGCTGACCGGATCTGTTCCAGCGCCTCGTGGATGTGGGTTGTCGATCCCTGCATGCGATCAGCCTCGGCGGTCTCAGGTGGCCCAGTTCAGTATGACTTTTCCACAGTCACCGCCTTTCATAGCGGCAAACCCCTGTTCGAAGTCGGTGTAGTGGAAACGGTGAGTGATCACCGGCGAGATGTCCAGCCCGCCTTGCAGCAGAACGGTCATCTTGTACCAGGTCTCGTACATCTCTCGCCCGTAGATCCCTTTGATGGTCAACATGTTGAAGACGACCGTGTTCCAATCGATCGCCATCTCGGCTTCGGGGATACCGAGCATCGCGATCTTGCCACCATGGCTCATCTGCGTCAGCATTTGCCGAAACGCGTTGGGGTTGCCCGACATTTCTAAGCCGACGTCGAACCCTTCGGTCATCCCCAGTTCTTTTTGGACAGCGACCAAGTCCTCGTGGGCGACGTTGACGACCCGGGTCGCGCCGAGCCGCTTCGCCAGGGCCAGTCGGTAGGGATTGACGTCGGTGACGACGACAAAGCGAGCGCCGGCGTGACGAGCCACCGCCACGGCCATCACGCCGATCGGCCCGGCACCGGTGATCAGTACGTCCTCGCCGAGCAGATCGAACGACAACGCGCAGTGAACCGCGTTGCCGAGCGGGTCGAAGATCGCCTGGACTTCCCGCGGTAAACCCGGGGCATGATGCCAAACGTTGGTCATCGGCAACACGATCCGCTCAGCGAAGGCCCCGGGGCGATTGACCCCGACGCCTTGCGTTTCGGCGCACAGGTGACGACGACCCGCCATGCAGTTGCGACAACGGCCGCAGACGACATGACCCTCGCCGCTGACGATTTCGCCGGGACGGAAATCGTTGACATTCGAGCCGACGTCGAGAATGCGGCCGACGAACTCGTGCCCGACCACCATCGGGACGGGGATCGTCTTGCTGGCCCAAGCGTCCCAGTTGTAAATATGCAGATCGGTACCACAGATGCCGGTGCTGAGCACTTCGATCAATACGTCGTTGATCCCCATCGTCGGTTCGGGGACGTCCTGCATCCACAGGCCGGGGGTGGAGTGGGCCTTAACGAGAGCCTTCAAGAGCAGCCTTTCTGGGTGGTGGAGTCGGCGAATCACCGATCGCGGCGTGCAGCGGGCAATCATCGATCGCCTCACCGGCACGATATTTTGACAGTAATTCGTGTGATCGGCGAGCCAGCAGGCGACGGACTTCCCGCCGCTTGCCTTTGACCCGCGGGATCACCATCGAATCGTAACCGGTCGTCTGGTGCCGCATCCAGGCGATCACGGCCGCCTCAGCCCGTTGGGCGATCGGGATTCGCTTGGTCCGCGCGACCGTGCCGCTGCCGACCGGGGTGGCGTGCGCCGCGATCGCCGTCGCCATCCGTTCGGCGAGCTCAGCGTAGCGGCGGTCGAAGTTGAGGAAATCACGTACCGCTGCGGTGAAGTCTTCGACGTATTCACCTTGCACCCGCTGACGGCGTTTCGCGTCCGCTTCGCGACGACGGGCATAGGTCTCGGTCGAACGTTCCGCCTCGAGTTCGATCCGCAGGCGCCGGATCGTCGCCGCCGGAGCCCAAACGCCCCGCGAGAACTGCCGTCGCCCCCGTTTTTCCGACACCGGCCAGTGGTCGCCGGCCGCTTTGACCCGCCGGGTCAGACCGGGATCGCCCGGAGGCAGCAATTCCCAATCCGACGGGACCGATAGGATTTGACCCTCGGGCGTGCGGACCGTCCCCGCGGTCGGTCCGACACCGTACACAATTTGACTGACTGGCAACGATCAACTCCTGCTGCGATACCGACTCGATTCACGAAGCTGCGGATAGCCAATAGGATCATCGCTGTCGGATTGGCAACCCCGATCCTTCGTGGCTCAACAGCCATCGCTTGCGATCCAAGCCACCACCGAAGCCGACCAAAGAGCCATCACGGCCGATCACCCGGTGACAGGGAACAACGATCGGGAGCGGGTTGCGGCCGTTGGCGCCTCCCACGGCCCGCACCGCGCGGCGATTGCCGATCGCGATGGCTAGGTCAAGGTAGGACCAGGTGGTTCCGAACGGGAT
>SKZY01000161.1 GCA_007127095.1 Planctomycetaceae bacterium | reverse complement strand
CTTTCGTTTCGCCGGCGTTGTCTTGGCTTGTGTGGATTTCGCTGCGTCGTTGAGGTCGCTCGAATCAATTCGCTCCGCGGCGATCGGGACGGTATCCGGTCGTCTGACGGTGGCGGCGTTTCTTGCCCGACTTGGCGGAACCATCGGATTGGGCCGCTGACTTCTGCTCGGCGGCATCGCCGGCGATCGTATGGACAAAATCGCCGCGGAACCGTTTGCCGGCGTCCTTCCGCCTCCGCTCGACCGCCTCACGGGGCGGTTTCGACGGGATCAAGCCGTCACAACCGTCGCCGATCAGGTCGGTTCGTCCGGCCTGCCGGAGTGCCTCACGGACTTCGAAATAGTTTTCGGGCTTGAAGAACTGCATCAACGCTCGCTGGTATTTACGTTCCTTAAGTGCCTTAGCGACGTAGACGGGTTGTTTACTGAAGGGGTCCAACCCGGTGTAGTACATCGTCGTGGCGACGTCCAACGGTGCGGGAATGAAGTCTTGTACGGCATCGGGCTTGTAGCCGTTTCGTTTCAGGAACAATGCCAGTTCGATCATCGCGTTGATATCGCTGCCGGGATGTGAAGCGATGAAGTAGGGGACGATGAACTGTTTTTTGCCGACCCGTTTCGATTCTTCGGTGAAGACGTCGGTAAAGTGTTCGAAGTCGTCGTTGTTCGGTTTCCGCATTTTGCTGAGTACGCCGGCATCGACATGTTCGGGGGCAACCTTCAGTTTGCCGCCGACGTGGTGGGCGGTCAGTTCCTTGAGGTATTCCGGCGACGTCCTGGCAAGGTCCATGCGAATACCGCTGGCGACCAGCACTTTCTTGATGCCGGGTAAGGAGCGGGCTTCGCGCATCAATTCGATGACCGGCTTATGGTCGACGCCGAGCAATTTACAGATTTTGGGATGGACGCAAGATTGCCGCCGACAAACCGCCTCGACCTCGGGGCGGGTACACTTCATTTGATACATATTGGCGGTCGGTCCACCGATATCGCTGACGACGCCCTTGAACTCCTTGTCCTCGGTCATTTGCCGGATCTCACCGAGCACCGAAGCTTTGCTCCGCGATTGAATCACACGTCCTTGATGGGCGGTGATCGAACAGAAGGTGCAACCGCCGAAACAGCCTCGCATGATCGTGACAGAATTCTTGATCATCTCGAAGGCGGGAATCTTTTCGCGATAGCTGGGGTGGGGCCGCCGGGTGTAGGGCAATCCGTAAATCGCGTCCATCGCCGTTTCACTGATCGGCAACTGCGGCACGTTGCAGACGACCGATTGGGTGCCGTGACGTTGGACCAGCGGTCGGGCGTTGAGTGGGTTGGTTTCGTTATGGATGATTCGAGTCGCTTCGGCAAAGGCGATCTTATCGGCGACGACTTCCTCATAACTGGGCAATTCCAATAACTTGTCAGCGACCGACTCGGGAGGCGATTCCGAAGCGCCCAGCGCGTAGGCGACACCAGCGATGTCGCGTAAATCCTTCACCGATTCGCCGGCGGCGAGTCGTCCGGCGATCTCCACGATCGCGTTTTCGCCCATCCCGAACCCGACCAGATCGGCCTTGCTGTCCAACAGGATCGAGCGTTTGACCTTATCGCTCCAGTAATCGTAGTGCGCCAACCGGCGGAGCGACGCTTCGACGCCGCCGGCGATCACCGGCACGCCCTTGTACGCCTCTCGGGCCCGCTGGCAATACGACAGTGTCGCCCTGTCGGGGCGGAGTCCGATCCGGCCGCCGGGCGAGTAGGCATCGTCGTTACGAACCTTTTTGTTGGCCGTGTAGTGGTTGATCATCGAATCCATGTTGCCGGCGCTGATCGCGAAGAACAGCCGCGGGCGGCCGAACCGTCGCCAATCGTCACACGACCGCCAATCGGGCTGACTGACGATACCGACTCGATAACCGGCGGCTTCGAGGACGCGGCCGAGGATCGCCATCGCGAAGCTGGGATGATCGATGTAGGCATCACCGGTGACGAAGACGATATCGAGCTGGTCCCAGCCTCGGCGGGTCGCCTCGTCCATGCTCATCGGCAACGCTTCGGTCGCGACCGGTCCGGTCGGCTGGCGGGTCGGCTCATTCATCCCGGCGACCGATTGGCCGAGTCGCGAGAGGAAATCGGTATCGCTCGGTCGCAGGGCGGCGGGACGAGCCGGGACGAGCGGTTCGTCGGTCGGTTGAATGATGGGCAATTGCATGAGCGATCGTGGTCGAGCCACGTTTCTGGGAGAGATGGCCTTACGGCGCGACCTGCCATTGTAGGGTGACGAGGCTGGGCGAATAGGTTCAATCGCGATGAATCGTCGCGATCACGCCGGTTCGGTGGAACTTTATCGGCGGTACCGACGGCACCATCGCTGCGACCCCGCCGACAACGTCTCCCCACCGCAGCGGGCATGGGGTAATCTCAACCTTCCGGGCGTTCGGGTAGCGCTCCGAGTCGGCGACGGTTCTGAGTGCGGGAGGGACGAAGGGATGGGAAAGGCGTGAGAAAGCGGATTCACGAATGGACGCTCCGCTGGGGTTCCACGTTGGTGCCGTGGTCGATCGCTGCCGTCGCGGTCGCGATCGCCGACTACGAGGCGCCTGGCTGGAGTCTATCGGTTCTCCAATTGGCGATCGGTTGGTTGTCGTTGCAGCGGCTGACCCGGCAGCTTGTCCCGCGGATGTTGGCGATCCTGGCCGTGCTGGCCGTCTTGCCCTACGGTATCCGCGCGGTATCGGATGATCCGTCGCCCGCTTTCGAACCGTTGCGATTGTGGGTTTTGATCGCCTTGGCCTGCGCGGGGTTCTATCACTTTGAAAATCAGAAGCGGCGGAGACGGCGGTTGGCGATCCGTCAACAATTGCAGCGCCGGGTCCGCCGGCGGGCCGTACAGATCCGCCGGATCAACGAAGCGTTGCGGCGTGAGATCGCCCGCCGTCAGGCTACCCAACAAAAGCTTGACCGGACCGAAACACACCTCCAGTCGCTGGCCCTGCGGATGCAGCTGCAGGTGCTTCGAAAGGACATCGACGGTGTGATCACCTACGCCAACGAAGCGTTCTGTCGCGGGGTAGGCCGATCGGCCGACGAAGTGATCGGCAGCACGGATGCCGACCTCTACAACGAAGCGTTGGCCCACGCTTACCGGCTCGACGACGAACGAGTGATCGAATCGGGCGAAGCGGTCGACCATATCGAATCACACCCGTTGCCCGACGGGCGAACCGGCTGGGTGCAAGTCTTCAAGGCGCCTGAGTACGACGACCAAAACCGGATCATCGGGATCCAGATGGTCTTTTGGGACGTCACCGACAGCTACCGCAAGACCGCCGAGCTGCGTCGCAGCGAGGCTCGGAAACGGGCCTTGTTCGACGCTGCCCGCGAGGCGGTGTTGCTGGTCGATGATGCCGGCGTCGTGGTCGAGGCCAACCCGGCGGCCGAAACGCTTTTGTCGCTGGGCGGTAAAGTCCTGCCGGGCCGTAAACTCGACGAGATCGCGGTCCCCGAGGGAGCTTTGGCGGGGGGCGATGACGAATTGGCGCCGATCCGACCGCCCGAACGCGGTGCTGCGGTCGGAGCCGGCACCGGGAACGACGACGAGAAGGCTCCCCCCCAACGGCCGCTGCGATGGTCCGATCTGCCGCACGGCCAGCGACGTGAAATCGTCTTGCGGCCGATCGGTGAGGCCAACTTTCCGGCCGAGGTGTCGGTCCACCCGATTCCCCTGGAAAACTCATTCGGACTGGCGATTTTCATCCGTGACGTGACGCTGCGACACCGTGCCGTGGCGGCTTTGCAGCAAGCCAAAATCGCCGCCGAAGAGGCCAGCCGGATCAAGAGCGAGTTCATGGCCAGCGTCAGCCACGAGATCCGTACGCCGTTGGGCGGGATTACCGGATCGGCCGAACTGCTGGCCCAAATGAACCTGCCGCCCAAGGCTCGCCAATATGTGGAGATGATTCGCCACAGCGGCAACCTGCTCAGCCGGGTGATCGGTGACATCCTCGATTTGGCATCGATCGAAGCCGGTCGCCTACAGATCGAGCCCGAACCGACCGACCTGCATCGCTGCGTCGGCGAAGCCTTTCGCTCGCTGGCGACCCGGGCGATGGGCAAGGATCTCGAAATGGTGTTGTCGATTCATCCGGAAGTCCCCCGCAAAATCGAGATCGACGCCAACCGACTCCGCCAAATCGTGATCAACCTGGCCGGTAACTCGATCAAGTTCACGCCGCGAGGCCATGTGATGCTGAAGGTCGGCATTCACGAGGGAGCGGTTACAGGACTGACCGATACCGACGACGACCGAGTCACCGAAACCGACTCCACGACCACCCCGACGCCGCGACGTTGGTTGCAGTTGGAAATGGTCGACAGCGGGATCGGTATCGCCAAAGACCGTTTGAGTAAAATTTTCGAACCGTTCGAACAAGGCGATTCGGGGATGACACGTCGGTTCGGTGGAACCGGATTGGGGCTATCGATCAGCGACCAACTGGTGCGCCGGATGGGCGGAACGATCCATGTGATCAGCCGGGTCGGCCATGGCAGCACCTTCCGCTGCTTTATCCCGCTGGTCGCAGTCGAATCCGCAACGGCCGCGGATGGAGCGGCGCCAGCGGTGGATCAGGCCTCTCCGACCGCTCGGTCCGAGACCGCCGATCGCGGCAACGCGGATGCCGTGACTCAAATCGACGATTCCGCCGCGAACACCGTAGCGCTCGATATCCCCCACCCGGTCCAACGTCGAGCGATCGCCGAACTGCTGGAGGCCCATGGCTACCGCATCACCGCCGATGCGGCCGTTCGGATCGTCGACCAGGCATCGCCGACATCTCCCCGCCCGATAAACCCGCGGTACCGGTGGCAGAATCCGGTGTCGTCGCAACCTCGCCTCAATCAACCATCGAAGGCGGGACGCCCCAAGCGGGCGAAGCGTGCGGCGGCGAAACCGTCGACTGACGGAAAAGGCCCGTCAGGCAACAGCCCATCGAGCAACAACTCGCCTGCCGCACGGACCATCTGGCTGGCTCGGGTCGACGAGCCGAACCATGTCGCCCAATCGCCGACCGACCCGGTGCTGTTAAAGCCGATCCTGCCCGATGACCTCTTGACGCTGTTGCGGGGGAGTGCCGCCGAAGCGATGCTCGTTTCAAGCCGGCAAGCTCCGTCAACGGTCGACGATCGGGCGTGGTCACCGATATCGACGCCGCCCGAGGATCGCTCCACGGAACCGTCGGGGGCGTCGTCCTCAGGTCAAGTTCCCCCGCCCCACGAACGAGCGAAACTGTTATTGGTTGACGACAGCCCGGTGAACCAAGCGGTGATCCGTGACTTCTTGGTCGCGGCGGGGTATCGGGTCGATGTGGTCGCGAGCGGTGAAGAGGCGATCATTGCCGCTCGCTCGGGACGGTACGCGTGTGTACTGATGGACCTCCAGATGCCCGGGATGGATGGCGTCGAGGCGATGCAGCGGATGGTCGAGCAGGACGCGATCCGCGAACTCCGTTCGCCACCGTTCCTCGCCTTGACGGCACACGCCACCGAGGAACACCGTCGCCGCTGCCTCGACCAGGGGATGAAGGCGTTTCTGGTCAAGCCGATCGATCGTCGGACGCTGCTCACCGCCGTCGCCGAACAGATCGATGCTGCGGGTGAAG
>SKZY01000192.1 GCA_007127095.1 Planctomycetaceae bacterium | reverse complement strand
GTCGACGGACGCGGAGTCGATCGCGGGTAACTGATCGATGTCGATACCGTTGACGACCGGACCCTCGATGAAGAAGAACGCCGATTGCCGATCGGGTGTCGTGGAACCGAGCAGCCGATCAGCAGTCTGCTGGCCGATCACTGGCACCTCGCTGACGTGACAACTGGCACAGCGGGCTTCGCCAAAAAACAGACGCTTCCCCTCGTTCTGCTCGTCGGTGAAATGGGGAAACGGGTCAAACACCGATGCGACCTCGGCCCGGCCGCGGTCATAGGCGGAATCAAAGGCCACGATCGACCGAATGAACTGAGCCAAAGCTCGGGCGATCCGCTCACGAGTCACTTCGGCATCTCCGAATGCGGCTGCAAACAGTGGCGGATAGAGCGGGTCGCCGGCCAACTGCGTCACCAGTTCATTGAGGTCGTGCCCCATTTCGAGCTCGTTCTCGATCGGCATCAACACCTGCTCTTCGAGCGACCCGGCACGCTCATCCCAGAAAAATCGGCCGTCGGGGTAATACCGCAGATTGATCAGACTCATCGAATTGCGAGTCAGTTCACGACCATCGAACCCGACGCTGCGGCGACGATCGTCGCTGAACGCCACCGATTGCCGATGGCATGACGCACACGAAGTCGTGCCATTGATCGATAACGTCCGGTCGTAAAACAGCACCCGACCGAGCGTCGCCCCGTGATCACTGATCGGATTCTCTGGCGGCGTGTTATCAAACCGAGCAGCGACCTCGGCGACGTGCGGCGGCAACTCGTCCGACGAGTATCGCCACGGCTCCGCGGGCAGGTCGAGCTGTCGCGCCTCGGCACCGCTCGCCCCGACGTTCGCCTGGCCGTCGATTCGGGCGACCGAGGCGGTCCCGTTTGCGGTTGGACGATCCGATGCGACCGAGACCAGACCACCGCTCAGCGACCAGCCGACGACGAGAATCGTCAATGCTCGGCCGATCACGACGCGATCCCTGCCAATTCACACAACTGGGCCGATGCGACCGGTTGAGGACAACTCCAGACCAAGAAAAACAATGCCTCACGGCACCACCTGCCGACCGGATGCCCCTCGACAAATCCCGCCCCTTTGGCCGCCGTCATCGCCGCCTGGGTCGTCCGCATCACCAATCGGTTGGCGTCGGCTCGCAATTCTCCGGCATCGCAGGGACCGCCGGATGCCGCAGTCAACAATCGCTGTTCGAGCTCATCGACCTGAACCGCGAGCCGCTCGGCGACCATCACCAGTTCATCGCGACGGGTCGACTCATGAAACAGATAATCGACGGCCGAACGGGCCAACCCGATCGCCAGCGTCGACGTCTGAAAACCGCCGGTCGATGCCCCCACCCCGCTCCGCATCACGTCGGCTATCGGCCCGGCGAGCACCATCTCGGCGGTGATCAAGACATCGTCGAGTGTCACTTGATCGGTGCAACTGGCCGACAACGCGACCAATTCGGCGCCACCACCGCAGCCGACACCGGGCAGATCGGTCGGGACGGCGGCCAACAACTCGCGACCGTCCTCCATCGTTCCGGCGACCACGATCACATCGGCATGCGCCGCCCCAGTAACCCACGGCGCCGCGCCATTCATCCGGAAACCGCCGTCGGGTTCGGCCGCCACACCCAAAACCGGGTTCTCCAAGTGACGCCGACTTGTCGTTAAGTGACTGATTCCTACGGTGGCGAAAGCGTCTCCGGCGATCAACGGAGCCAGCCAACGCTCCCCGACCACCCGATTTTCGCTGCCGGCGATCCGCCGACACGCGCCGCTGAACTGCGTGATCACGAAAGTCGTGGTCAGGTCGGCCGCGGCCAGTTTGAGGTAACCTTTCGTCTGTTTCAGGTCATCCCAACCGAGTCCGCCGAGCGATTCGGGCAAAAACCAACGAAAAACACCGGCCGCGGCACAGGCGGCGAGCGAATCGGCGGGCCAATCGTCGGGACCGTGACGTCGATCCGCCGCTTCTTTTAAACTCTGACAAAGCCGGTCGAGGGCGACATCGTCCGGTGAGGTGATCACGTCGTGTTCGGTTTTGTGCATCTTGGTCACTTCGGGTTGGATTTCGCAATTCTAGCGGTCAACCGCCGCGTCGGCACGGATGAACGGCCACGATCCGAGGGTTTTATGCCGTTTAGATGGCAGAAAATGACCCCCAACAAGCCTCTGTGGCGCACCTGCTGACGGCACGGCGAAAAAACCGTTATCTTCTGGACCCAGTGGTATCTCTCCCCTCGGACCGATCCCGCTTGTTCAACTCCAGACTCATTCCTGATAAACGACGAGCGAAATCGAGATGTCGATCACTTTACCTGAGCTTCCGGCAGGTGATTCCGGCGACCCGCAGTTTCCCGATGCCAACCTGACCTATCACAAGCTGTGGGCGATCGCTACCAACCTCTGGTGGTCCTGGCACCCGGAGTGCGACCAACTGTTTCGTGAAATCGACCCGATCCGGTGGCGTCAACTCGACCACAATCCGGTGGCGTTGCTGCGTGAGATGACTCCCACCCAAGTCGCCCGCCGCGCGAGCGAACTGATTTTGCTGAGTCGGATCAACTATCTCTATCGCCGGCTGCACGAATACCTGGAGGACACTCAGACCTGGGGCGCCACCAACTCGGGGGTGCTCGGCGCCAAACCAGTCGCTTATTTTTCGGCCGAGTTCGGGATTCATGAGTCGATCCCGATTTACAGCGGCGGCCTCGGCGTGCTCGCCGGCGACCACATTAAAAGCGCTTCAGGACTCGGCATCCCGTTGGTCGCCGTCGGACTGTTTTACTCCCAGGGCTATTTCCGCCAGCACCTCGACGAAAGCGGGATGCAAGGCGAGGAATATCTGAACACGAAGATCGAAGACTTGCCGATGGACCCGGCTCTGGGGCCCGATGGCAACCCGGTGAAGGTGACGATCGATACCCGTACCGGCAGTCTCGACGCCCAAGTCTGGATGATGAACGTCGGCCGCGTGCGGCTCTACCTGCTCGACTGCAACGTCGACGGCAATAGCCCCGAGGAACGTGAGCTGACCAGCCGACTCTACGGCGGCGATATCCGCACGCGAATCCGCCAAGAACTGGTGCTCGGCGTCGGTGGCGTACGGGCCCTCAAAGCTCTCGGGATCCACCCCGGCGCGTACCACCTCAACGAAGGGCACAGCGCCTTCGGGACGCTCGAAGTCATCCGCCAACGGATGGAAGACGATGGACTGTCGTTCGCCGAAGCCGCTCGACAGACCGCTCGTATGACTTGCTTCACCACCCACACGCCGGTGCCGGCCGGACACGACCGATTCCCGCCCGAATTGGTCGAGGAACACCTCGGCCCGTTGCGTGACTCGCTCGATATCTCTCATGAACAGTTGATGGGACTGGGACGTGTCGACCCGGGTCGCGTCGACGAAACGTTCTGCATGACTGTCCTGGGGCTGAAGCTGAGTCACTATGTCAACGCGGTCAGCAACCTGCACGGCGTGATCAGCCGGCGGATGTGGTCCTGCATGTGGCCCGACCGACCGGAGGAAGAGGTGCCGATCGGTCACATCACCAACGGCGTTCATGTCCATTCGTGGCTCGCCCACCAAATGCGGCAACTGTACGACAAGCACTTTCCCGTCGGCTGGACCCGCCAAGTCCAATCGCCCGAAATCTGGCAGGCGATCCATTCGATCGATCCTGGCGAATTGTGGGAAACCCACAATGCCTTGAAGTACAACCTGCTGACATTCGTCCGCCGCCGGCTGAGTCGCCAGGCTCGCCGCCGCGGCGAGAGCGATGCCGCCGTCGAAGCGGCTCGCAACATACTTAACCCTCACGCCCTGACGATCGGCTTCGGCCGTCGCTTCGCCACCTACAAACGCGCTAACCTCCTGTTTAAGGAACTCGACCGAATCGCCGAACTGATCAGCCAGGATCAACGGCCGGTCCAATTCATCTACGCGGGCAAGGCTCACCCCAAGGACGAACCCGGCAAACGCTTCATCCAAGAAATCGCGAACCTCCGCCACGACCCCCGGTTCACCGGTCGCGTGGCATTCATCGAGGATTACGACATCAATGTTTGTCGTCACTTGATCCAAGGCGTCGACGTCTGGCTCAACAACCCTCGGCGGCCGCTCGAAGCGTCCGGAACCAGCGGCCAAAAGGTCGTCCTGAACGGCGGGCTCAACTGCAGTATCCTCGACGGCTGGTGGGCTGAAGCGTTCAACGGCGATAACGGCTTCGCGATCGGCCACGGCACCAGCCATGTCGACGACGAAATCACCGACGCCCGCGACGCCGAAGCGCTCTACGATGCCTTGGCCAATCACGTCATCCCCTGCTATTACGATCGCGACCATGACGGCTTGCCGAAGGCTTGGATCCGTCGGATGATGCACAGCATCAGTACCTTGGCGTGGCGATTCAGCAGCCACCGGATGGTCGCCGATTACAGCCAACACAGCTACCTGTGGGCCGCCGGCGGCGTGACGTGCGACATGCGTTACAGCTGATCTCCGTCGATTCCGCCGTGGGATCTACCGCCGTGTTCCCCACGGCGCCGGTCGCCACCGATCCGTTCAACTCACCCCCATCGACGGTCTTTGAATGCGCGCCCTGGCAGCTGTCTTCGCAGGCCGGATCGGACAGCACGAACTCCGCCCCCTCGATGTGCCGCGGCCGCGGCCCGGTGAGTTGCTGGTCCGCGTCCTCGGAGCGACGATCTGCGGTAGTGATCGACACAGCTTCGAAGGCCGCCGCCAAGTCGCCGTGCCGACGATCCTGGGCCATGAGATCGTCGGCCGGATCGAAGCCTTCGCAGATGACCCGCCGCCGAGCGACCTCAGCGGTCAACCGCTGACGCTCGGAGACCGGATCACCTGGGGTATCGTCGCCCACTGTGGCGACTGCTTTTTCTGCGATCATGAGCTGCCGCAAAAATGTGAGCATGCCGTCAAATATGGCCACGAACCTCTCCGCGACGACTACGAACTCCATGGCGGGTTTGCCGAGTATTGTCTGCTCGCCCCCGGCACCTCGATCATGCGGCTCCCCGACGCACTGCCGCTGGAAGTCGCCTGCCCCGCCAATTGTGCCACCGCAACGTCGGCGGCTGCGGTCGACGCCGCGACATATGCCGGTGGCACCTTCAACGGCCATACAGTCACGATCCTCGGCGCCGGCCTGATCGGACTGACCACCGCCTCGATGGCTCACAGCCAAGGCGCCGCAAACATCATCGTCGTCGATCCCGACGAACATCGCCGTCAACTCGCCCACCAATTCGGTGCCACCCACGTTGCCGACCCGGCGAGTCTCGGCGACCTGCTCGGCTCGCTGACCCGCCACGGCACCGATTTTCTGATCGAAGCTTCCGGCGCCGCCGCGGCCTTCACCAATGCCTTTCCGTTTGCACGGATCGGCGGCTCGATCGTGCTGGTCGGCTCGGTCTCACCCGGCCCCGATGTCCCGATCGCGTTGGAACGGATCGTTCGCCGCAACCTGCGGATCGTCGGCGTCCACAATTACGCCCCGAAACATCTACGTCAGGCTGTCGAGTTTCTCGCCGCCGCCCACACGCGTCACCCATTCGCCGATCTGGTCGCCGATTGGTTTCCGATCGACCAAATCGATGAAGCATTCGCCCAGGCCCGTGACCCACG
>SKZY01000012.1 GCA_007127095.1 Planctomycetaceae bacterium | reverse complement strand
TTGGTGTTGCTGCCGTTCACGTTCATCCAGTTCTTTTTTTTGCCCTGGATGGAAGCGCGGGAGGCGGCCCGCGCCCCGACGTCGCTGTCGCCATCGGTCCGCGACCACGTGATCCTGACGCGGCTCGATACGGTCGAAGTGGCATTGATTCGGATGTTGCAACAGGCGCACGTCGATTACATCCTCTTGGTCGATGAATTGGTCGACGCATTATCGCTTCACGACCAAGGTTACCGCGTCATGTTGGGGGCCTTCGACGATCCCGAGACCTATCGACACGCGGGGGTCGATCGGGCCGCATTGGTGGTGGCCAACCGATCCGATACGGCCAATACCAACATCGCCTTCACGGTCCGGGAGATCACCGAAACGGTCCCCGTGGTCGCCTCGGCGTCGTTTTCTGCCTCGGTCGACATTCTCGAATTGGCCGGCTGCACGCGGGTCTTGCGGATGGGCGAAATGCTCGGCCAGGCGCTCGCGCGGCGCGTCCTCGGCCGCGACTCGAAGGGTCACGTGATCGGTCAATTCGACGAATTGTTGATCGCCGATGCGGCGGTCGCCGACACGCCACTGGTCGGTCGCACGCTCCGTCAGATCGGCTTGCGGGCGCACGCCAACGTAAACGTCGTCGGTGTTTGGGACCGCGGCAAGTTCTCCGTCGCCGGTCCCGACACGTTACTCAAACCGACCAGTGTGTTGGTGTTTGCCGGGTCGCGGGAACAGTTGGAACAATACGATTCGCTGTTTTGCATCTACAAGTCGAACGACAAGCCGGTGATCATCATCGGTGGCGGTCGGGTCGGCCGCGCCGTCGGCGAAGCGCTGGCAAGGCAGGATATCGATTACCGGATCGTGGAACGTCAACCGGGCCGGGTTCGCGACCCGGCACACTATGTGTTAGGTGACGCCGCGGAACTGGAGGTGTTGACTCGGGCGGGGATCGAAGATTGCACGTCGGTCGTGATCACGACTCACGACGATGACATGAACGTCTATCTGACACTCTATTGCCGTCGCCTCCGCCGCGACGTGCAGATCTTGGCGCGATCGAATGTGGAGCGGAACGTCTCGACGTTGCATCGCGCCGGAGCCGACTTCGTCATGTCGTACGCTGCCACCGGAGCGAATTCGCTGTTCAACCTGCTGCGGCGGAGTGACGTTTTGCTGTTGGCCGAAGGGTTGCATGTCTTCCGGATGCCGACCCCCGAAGGTCTGTGCGGTAAAAACCTAGCAGACAGCGGGATACGCGAGGCGACCGGCTGCAACGTGATCGCGATCGTCCGCGACGGCATTTTCCAGATCAACCCGGAAGCCGCCGTGACGCTGGATGCGGAAGCCGAAATCGTCGTCATCGGCGACGCCGAGTCGGAAACCCGCTTCCACGATCGCTACGCGTAGTTGCCCCGAGGGCGCTCGCCCGCTATATTCGAACATCGAAACGGTCCGCTGCGTTCATCCGCCGGACAGGGATGAGGTCAGGTCGTCGAGCGGGGCCGTCGAGGCCGCGTACGCATGGTCACGGGAGGCGGACGATTGGAGCGTTTTTCAAGCATTTTGGTCGTGATCGGCGGCGAACCGTACGACGCGACCTTAACCCGCGGCGTCGCCCTGGCGATGCGAAACGGCGCCCGGCTGACGCTGATCGATGTCGTCGCCCCGCTGCGGTCAGCTTTTTTCTCGACGGCAGACGTCGATTCGAAGGTACTTTTGCAAGCCACCGAAGCGGAGCAACGCCGGCAAGAGTTGCTGCGGATCGCGTCGGAATACCTGACCACCGGAATCGATGTCGATGTCGTCGTTCGGACCGGTAACGCGGCGGTCGAAATCGTCTCCGAAGTGATCTCCGGCGGTCACGACTTGGTGATCAAGACCGCCAATACCCGGACCGGGCTACAGCACCTGTTGGGCAGTGTCACGCGAGCTTTGATGCGGACTTGTCCCTGCCCCGTGTGGGCGATCAAGCCGGGTTCGGGCGCACACTACCGCCAGGTACTGGCCGCCATCGATCCGCTAGCCGACGACCCCGAACACCTCGAATTGAACGAGACAATCCTCCACCTCGCCGCATCGCTGGCGCGGGCTGAATCGGCGGTACTGCATTTGGTCAGTGTCTGGAGCGTGCCGATGGAGCGGACGTTGCGAAGTCGATTGGGGACCACGGCCTGCGATCGGTTGATCGCCGAAGCGGAGGCGCGGGTGCGGCGGACGGTCGACCGCTGGCATACCGAACACCTGCCGCAAGACCTCACGGTCCGCGTACATGTGCTTCGCGGCGCGGCGTCGGAGCGAATCGCCGAAACGGCGAAGGATGTTGACGCCGATCTGATCGTGATGGGCACTGTCTGTCGCAGCGGTTTATCCGGTTTGCTGGTCGGCAACACCGCCGAACACCTGTTGTCGACGGTCACCTGTGGCGTCTTGGCGATCAAGCCGCGCGGGTTTGTCTCGCCAGTCCAGCCGACCGACAGGCCTGCGGAGTAACCGGGTGATGGTCGGAATCTCACGCTGGGTCGATGGCGGCAAAGCCTTCATGGGGTTGATCTGGCAGAGCTTTCGCGACCTGCTGCCGATCATCGTCGTGATCTCGGTGTTTCAGCTCTTCGTTTTCCGCCAACCGTTGGCGGACTTCGGCCAACTGCTGATCGGCTTGGTCTGCGTCGTGATCGGGTTGACCCTGTTCTTGCTCGGGTTGGACATCGCCTTATTCCCGTTGGGCGAGCGGATGGCGCACGACTTCGCCCGCAAAGGGAGTCTCGGCTGGCTGGTGGCGTTCGCGTTTTCGCTCGGGTTCGGCACCGCGTTTGCCGAACCGGCGTTGATCGCGGTCGCCGGGAAAGCGGCCGAGTTGGCCGTCACCGAGGGAGCCGACGGTTTGGCCGCCGAACAGGCCCGCTACGCCTTGGTACTGCGGACTACCGTCGCCGTGTCGGTCGGTTTGGCATTGGTCGTCGGCGTGATCCGGATCATCCTCGGCTGGCCGCTGCACTACTTCATCATGACCGGCTACGCGGTGATCATGGTGTTGACGATGCTGGCGCCCAATCGCATCGTCGCGATCGCTTATGATTCAGGCGGGGTCACCACATCGACGATCACGGTCCCGCTGACGGCCGCGTTGGGGGTCGGTTTGGCGTCGAGTATCAAGGGACGCGACCCGCTGACCGACGGATTCGGGCTGATCGCCTTGGCGGCGTTATCGCCGATCATGTTCGTTCTCATCCTCGGGTTGGTGTGGTCATGAACGCCTGGGGGTTGCTGAGCGAAACGCTGCTGACGACGGTGCGGGACGTCGTCCCGATCACCGTGATCGTCGTCTTTTTTCAGTTAGTGATCCTCCGCCGGGCATTCGCCGAGCCACACAAGTTGCTCGCCGGTTTCGTCTGTGTGGTGCTCGGCTTGGCGTTGTTCTTGATCGGCCTTGAATTAGCGTTGTTTCCGCTCGGCGAGGCGATGGCCCAGCAACTCGCCTCACCCGAGTTCGTCGGTGGGGTGACCGTCGAGCCAGCCGCAGGCGATGATTTAGCGGTGGCGAGTGAAGTCGCGGCTGGCCAGTCGGTACGGCACTGGTATCACTATTATTGGGTCTACGTTTTTGCGTTCACGATCGGGCTGAGCACCACGATCGCTGAGCCTGCTTTGATCGCTGTCGCTGCCAAGGCGGGCGAGGTTTCGGGCGGCACGATCCGTGAGACCGAACTGCGACTGGTCGTCGCGTTGGGCGTCGGCGTCGGGGTCGCCTTGGGAACCTTTCGCATCGTCGTCGGTCATCCGTTACCGCTCTACATTTTGCCCGGCTACCTGATTGTGATCATTCAAACAGTGTTCGCCCCCAAGGCGATCATCCCGATCGCTTATGATTCCGGTGGGGTGACCACATCGACGGTGACCGTCCCGATCGTGGCGGCACTGGGACTCGGCTTGGCGACCCAGATCGAAGGAGCCGATCCACTGATCGACGGTTTCGGACTGATCGCGTTCGCATCGCTGTTTCCGGTAATGTCGGTCATGGGATACGCCCAAATATCGCACTGGAAAACTCAGCGCCGTGGACGTCGTGCTGCCTTGGCCCATCGCCAACGAGACGACGCGCCGGCAATCTCCGCTTCCTCCTCCTCTTCAACAGGCGGTTGAATCATGCATTTCAAATTGGTGATCGCGTTGGTCGACAACGACCAGACCGAAGACGTGATGAAGGCCGCTCGAGTGGCCGGGGCTACCGGCTCAACCGTGATCGGGAACGCCCGTGGCGAGGGGATTAAGCCGGCGAGCACCTTCTTCGGGCTCTCATTGGAATCGCAACGTGACGTGGTCTTGCTGTTGGTCGAGCAACATCTGAGCCGCAAGATTCTCGAGACGATCGCGCACACCGCCAAGTTCGATGAGACCTCGGGAACCGGGATCGCCTTCCAAATCGACGTCGAAGATGCCGTCGGGGTGGCGCATCAGATCGAAACCCTTTCCAAACTGGTCGAGGATCAATTGTGAGCGAATTAGCTGATGTTCGTGTCCGTGACGTGATGCGAAAAGAGTTCGACTTGGTCGACGGAATGTTGACCGTGAAGGAAGCGTTGCTGGGGATGCGATATCCCGATACCCGCTGCTTGTTGGTGGACAAACGCCACAGCGATGACGAGTATGGCATCGTCTTGATCGCCGATATCGCCAAACAGGTGCTCGCCGCCGATCGTTCGGCCGAACGGGTCAATCTCTATGAGATCATGTCCAAGCCGGTGTTCAGCGTACCGGCGGAGATGAACCTCAAGTACTGTGCCCGGCTGATGCAGCGGTTCGGCCTGACACTCGCGCCGGTGATCGAAGCGGGCAAGGTCTCCGGCGTGGTCAGCTATCACGACTTGGTAATGACGGGACTGATGACATTGCTCAAAGGCTCAACCTCCAACCGATCGTAAATAGGAACGCGAGATGACGCTCAACCGGCGGAACTTTTTGACGACGCTCGGAGGCAGCGGCTTTCTGGCGACAACCGCGGTCGAACGGGCGGTTTGGGCCGCCGACGCGGCCGACCGACTGACGACACGCGAATTGCAGTCAGACGTAGCGATCATCGGTGGCGGACTGGGCGGCTGCGCCGCGGCTCTGGCCGCACTGCGTGGCGGTTTACGCGTCGTGATGACCGAGGAAACCGACTGGATCGGTGGCCAATTGACGTCGCAGGCCGTCCCGCCGGACGAACACCGCTGGATCGAAACGCACGGCGCCAACGCCTCGTATCGTGATTTGCGGACCCGCATCCGTGACTACTACCGATCCCATTACCCGCTGACCGCGGAAGCGTCGATGAAAACGCTGCTCAACCCGGGCAACGGCAGCGTTTCGCGACTCTGTCACGAACCTCGGGTCGCCCTGGCGGTACTCCAGGATTGGTTCGCACCGTGGCTCAGCAGCGGCCAGCTGACGTTGCTGAGCGAACACCGCCCGGTGGCCGCCGACGTCTCCGGCGACGCCGTGCGGTCAGTCACCGTCGCGGCGCTACGATCGGGCCGCCAGCGGGTATTGAGCGCCGACTACTTCATCGATGCCACCGAACTGGGCGACTTGCTGCCGCTGACCGAGACCGAGTTCGTCACCGGCGCCGAGGCGAAGTCGGAAACGAATGAATTACACGCATTGGAAAAGGCGGACCCCGACAACCAGC
>SKZY01000044.1 GCA_007127095.1 Planctomycetaceae bacterium | reverse complement strand
GGTAAAGTCGTGAACGCTTGACTGGCTCTGACTGCTCGTTCACACTGACTTTCCGGTTCGTCGGCCCGCCGTATGGAGGCATTCGTCGTCGATCACCAGCCGGAGGTGTTGCGCTCCGCCAGCTTTTCTCTCGAATCTTGTCCGCCATGTCTCGCCGACCCTTGCCGAAGCGTTTGCAGGCTGAACCGGTTTCCGAGCCAGACACATCGCTGGCGAAAGTGTCTCGCCGCCGCCGTCTCAGGTTGCGGTGGTTGCTACCGACAGTCGCCGCGTTAGTTTTGGTCGCCTGGCAGGCTGACGCTGCCGGATATCTGTGTCGCAAGATGGCGTTGCACGCGATGGGTGATAACCGGCCTCACGCTGCGCTGGCTTGGTTGGATTGGGCTGTGCGAAGCGAATCGCTGCGTCTGCTTCCGCCCGACGATTCCACGCCGCGACTGCAATCGCTCGCCTATTTTCGCTTGAACCTCCGCGACTCGGCTGTCGCCGCCTTGGACGAAGCGGCACGGCGACGCGGTGATGCCCGTCGGTTGAGTTTTTATCGCGACTTGGCAGCTGCCCATCATGGCGATGCGACGGCGGTCCAGCGGTTGACCGAGTACGGCGGCGAATATCTTCCTCCCCAGGTCGTCTTTGAAAGCGTGATTCGTCACGGTCACTACCACGGACATTTCGACTGGGCGATCAGTATCGCCGACATGTGGATCGCTCAACTCCCGGACGACGGTGCCGCCCTTTACCATCGCGGCAGGATGCATGAAACTTCCAACCGATTCGAAGCGGCCGCGGATGATTATCAGTCGGCCTTGAACCTGCAGCCCCATCTGTACCAAGCCGCCTACCGATTGGGCATGGTGTTGAAGAAACAGCGGCAGTTCGATCGTGCCGAACAGGCGCTGCGGCAGTGTTTGGACTCACCCTACGATTCCATCGCACGGATCGAAATCGCAGATGCACTTTGGGAACGAAGTGAAACTGAAGCGGCGTGGCGCTACGTCGAATCCGAACTCGATCGGTCCCCCTTGGAGTATGCCGACCTCTATCGACAAGTCGACGACTTCGTCGATGATGATCGTGCCGCGGTCACGGCAGCGCGGATCTTGGAAAGTCAAAACCGTCTGACAGAAGCGATTCCACTTTGGAAGCGGGCTCTGCGCTTCAATAGCCGCAACCCCGAAGCTTACGACGCCTTGGTCGCAGTGCTACGCCGCAGCGGTCGAGACGCGGAAGCGGAACCGTACGCTGCGCGACATCAGGAATTGCTGGCGATGCGTCGGGAATGCTCTGAGTTACGCATCCAGATCAGCGACAACCCGAATGATATCGAAGCACGCGTCCGGCTCGCGGAATTGTATGCTCAGTGCGAGTCTTTGGCGTCCGCCCACCTCGTTTTGCGTGAAGTCCTTGCGGACGCACCAGGGCATACGCGCGCTCGGCAACTACAGGCCGAGGTGTTTCGCCAAAAAGCGGACGCGGATCGTACCTTGAGCGAGCCACACGATCGCACAGGAAGCCACTGATGCCCCAGGGAACGCCGAAATTACCGTCGCCCCACCTATGGTTGATTGCGGTCCCGGTTTTCGTGCTGGTCGCTGGCCTCGGCTGTAATCGTCGCGAGTCGCCGGTCGAACCGAGCCGAACTTTCGATGTCCGCCCGGCGAAGGCGGCCGTCCCGATACGGTTCGCCGAAACGGCTCCGGACGCGCTGCAGGATTTCGTCTATCGCAGCGGCAAGGATGCAGGATTGAAGTCGATCTTGGAAATCGTCGGTGGCGGAGTGGCTTGCATCGATTTCGACTTGGACGGCCGCTGCGATCTGTTCTTCCCCGGCGGCGGAGAAATCGATCCTCAAGCCGAGACGGTCAGGGGTGCAGCTTCGTTGCTGTTACGGGCGGGGGACGATTGGGACTACGATGATGCGACAGAGGCTGCCGGGATCGCCGTCACCGATCTCTACACGCACGGCGTCACCGCGGCCGATTTCGACCACGACGGGTTCGTCGATCTGTTGGTTTACGGTTACAGCGGTGTCCGTTTGTATCGCAATCAGGGCGATGGAACCTTTCGCGATGTGACCGACGAGGCAGGATTAACAGCCGCTCCGTGGACCACAGCAGCCGCCTGGGCAGACCTCAGCGGTAACGGGATGCTCGACCTTTATCTCGGATCGTACGTGCAGTGGGATTTCAAAACTCACCGGACATGCCGGTCGCGGCACGGTAATGCCGATGTCTGCTCTCCCAACGCCTTTAGCGGGGGACAAGACGCAGTCTTTTTGGCCGACGACGAGGGACGTTTCCGACTCGCCCCTGATTGGGGTGACAGTCCGCGAAACGGCCGGGCGCTCGGCGTGGTCACGGCGACCATCGAACCGTCGCAGCCTCCCGCCGTCTACGTCGCCAACGACCTGTCAGCCAATCTCCTGTTCCGGCAAATGCCCGATGGGAAATATGCCGAATCCGGCATCGCCTCGGGCGTTGCCGTCTCTGCCTCCGGCACCCCCAACGGCAGCATGGGCATTGCGGTGCTTGATTTTTCTGGGAATCAGCGTTTCGATTTGATGGTCACCAATTTCGAACATGAACAAATCGCTCTGTACCGCAACGACGGCGGAGGCCTGTTTCGTCACGCGAGTCGGGAATCGGGACTCAACACCTTGGATGCGGCAGTCGTCGGCTTTGGCATCGTTGCCGCCGACTTTAGCGGTGACGGCCGCGAAGACGTGCTGCTGACCAGCGGCCACATTCAATACGATGCGGCAAGCGGTGGTATCGAACAGGAACCGGTCTTGCTAAAGAACGTCGACGGTCACACGTTTCAACGGCAGATTCCACCCGACTGTGACTATTTCCGTCGAAAATCGTGTGGTCGCGGATTGGCGTTCGCGGATCTGGACAATGACGGTGCCCCCGATGTGGTGATCACGCATCTCTTCGAACCGCCGGTCATTCTACGGAACCTCCCCGGTGAAACACACGCTTGGTTGCGTGTTCGCTTGATCGGTACCCGCAGCCCGCGAACACCGATCGGTACCGTCGTCCACGCCGCTGCCGGCGATCACATGATGTCGCGACAGCTCTATGGTGGCGGCAGCTATTTGTCGCAAAGCCAGCAGGAGCTGTTCTTCCGCTGGCCTGGCGACCGACCGGTCGATCTCAAAATCGAATGGTCCGGCGGTAGCCGCCAGCAGGTCAGCGGCATCGCCCCAGGACAAGTGCTGACCCTCGTCGAACCGTAGCGGTGGCAGTTAGCATCTTGCGGCAAATAAGTGTCGCCTTTCGCTCCGCGAAAGTAGCGTTCTGGCGTTCTTTCGCGGAGCGAAAGGCGACTATAAAAATCCGCACGATGCTTATCGAATGCGGTTCGAATAGCCGAGGTATTGCTCAAGCCAGAAGGTAATGGGCGCTCGCAAGTCATCGTCGATGGGAAGTGCTGGGAGACACTCGCGGCGAGCGATTATTACCAGCGTCGACAGCAACTCTGGCCACGAGTGACCGCGGCCTTGGACCGACTTCGCGATACCTACGATCTCGTGATCATCGAAGGCGCCGGCAGCCCTGCCGAGTTGAACCTATCCGAACAAGAAATCGTCAACATGGCGGTTGCCCGTTATGCCCAGTCGCCAGTCGTGCTGGTCGGTGACATCGAACGCGGCGGCATCTTCGCCCAACTCCTCGGCACACTGTGGTTACTGGAACCCGCGGACCGGGCTCTGGTCGCCGGTCTGGTCGTCAACAAATTCCGTGGCGATCTTCGATTGTTCGATCGAGGCGTTGGCTTGCTTGAGGAACGTGGTGGTGCACCGGTTTTGGGAGTGATGCCCTGGCTCGACGACTTAACTGTCCCGGAAGAAGACAGTTTGGGGTTGCCGGACGGGACCGTGGGTGACGCAGCGATCGCCGATCGACGACTCGATATCGTGGTGTTTTGCAGCGTGAGTGGTGGTTGGAACGGGTGATCGGTTACATGCCACCTCCCATCATACCTCCCATGCCTCCCATGCCGCGTTCGAACAGGATCCGATCGTTGGGATGGATCGAGCCGGTATCGTCGAACAGCCCGGTCTCGTCGGAGTCGGTGAGGATTTGCTTGGAACGATCGAACTCGACCGAATAGGTGTAGTCGACATCGAATGCGTCGCTTCCAAAACTCGCCCCGGCGACTTCCAGGTCCCAGCGAAGGATTCCTCGGGGGCGTTCGATTCGCAGGTAGAGCGGATCGGTGCTGAGCGGTTGCTCGGTCGGGTCCAACCGGATCGATACGGCTTTCGGGTCTTCGGCGACCGGAATCCGATCGACCAACCGCAGCTTGACCGGGTCGGATTTGAAGTTGGCCACGACGAGCCGGTATTCGAAGTGCAGCCGACGATTGCCGCCCTGCATCTCGTCTCGCTTGTTCATCAATTCGCGGCGGGTTCGAACCTGCTGGTCGGCGCCCAAGCCGATCGTCAGTTTTTGGCCGCTGGCCGTCGTTGGCAACGGCGCCCGACCGACGAATCGGTCATCGAGATAAACGGTGGCGGGACCGCCGAGCAGGCCGATGTCGAGCGCGTTGGTGACTTCCGCTTGACGATAGGCGAAGCTGCTGAGCAGCGGTTGCGCGATGTGGTAGACCTCGGCATCGAAGGTCGATTCGATGATTTTGACCAACTGGTATTCTCGGCGTGAATCGAGGCTAACCGGCTCTTCGAGCAAGTAGGTTTGCGAATCGACTTCGGTTGCATCGTCGACGGCCAAGCTGGCGACTTCTTGTGCATCGGCCTGGAACTCCAGCCCTTGCATCCGGCCGGCGATCGAGTTCAGCATCAGGTCACGGCGGATTTCGCCGGCGCGGTCAACCACGGCCGGACCGAGCGACGATTCGGCGGATGCCTGACGTTGTCGCAGTCCCTTCGCCGCCTCCTTAAGCTGTGTCCCCGGTTCCTGATTCGACTGGGGCACCGCGGCGGACTGGGAATCGCCGAACGGAGCCGGGGTTCCGACGGAAACGCGAAACGGGATCAACACCGGTCCCGATGAACTGATCTGTGGCGAGGCCGTCGACAAGGTCAGCCGCGCGTCGGGCCAATTTTCGCCGGTCATCTGGCGCACCATCGCACTGTATTTCAACGTGATCCGATGGTCGGCCCAGTCGCCGTGGATGGTGTAACTCGGGCTCCAGCCGCATTCGGCGACGAGATAACTGAGTCGAACTTGGCCACCCGTTGCAGAGCGGACCGTCAGCTTCGCTTCGTAGCTGGTCTGTTTGGGAAACTCGGTGAGCAGTCCGAGTTCACTTTCGGCTTGCTCGATTTCGTCTTCGATTTTTTCTGACTCACGTCGCAGTTGTTGTCCCGCTTCGGACAATTTATCTCTCGACTCGGCCGCAAAGGTGACCAGTTTGGTCAGCGCCTCGGCATCGAGAACGCCGCGACCGAGGTCGGCTGCGCCGGTGTTGAGCGAGAATTGGGTGAGTCGATCGATGTCTTGGACCGCCTTGGCGTTGACTTCCAACCGGACCCGGATGTCGTCATGCTGCTGCTTCAGCTTGGCGATTTTAGCTTCCAGCTTCGCAACATCCTGGCGAGCCGACGCCGTGCTGGCCTGCCTACCGACTCGTACGGCACGGACTTCGGTGTCGGCATCGCCCTCGGCGTAGACACTTTCCGAAATCACCTG
>SKZY01000391.1 GCA_007127095.1 Planctomycetaceae bacterium | reverse complement strand
TTTGCCTTTCGAGCCTGCGCGATTCACCCCTGAAATCGGTTGTGAGCGAAGTGGCATTTAAGAATCAAAAAGACGGCGTAGAGCGACCAAACCGCTGAAACAAGTTGCAAGCTCAGCACGGGAGAAAAGCGGGCTGGTACCCAGTTCCAAATGTCCAATGGGTCGTTTGATTGGATTGAGGCAACCAATGCGATCGGATAGACCAAGCACATCACGGCGGTCCAAGGGAACCGCTTGAAAGAGGCGGGGGTTACACGGCGGCCATTGGTAGCAATGAACAAGGCCCAAAGATCAAGCACGAACGAATCGGTCCAGTAGGCGACAACCATCGGCCAGACGAACTGGAACAGGCCGAATCGGTTGACGATTTTCCGCGTTTGAACCGCGAGTGGGCGTGGAACGAGGGTGACGCCCTGGCGGGTGAAATCGAGTTCAGCATGACGCGGTGGGGCATACGGGTCGACGTGCGTCATTCGCGGCTCTCATCCAGACAGCGTTTCAAATCGAAGGTATCGGCCATTCGAAAGAAGGAAGGCTAACCGGTAGCCGATTTCCCGACCAAACGCTGTGATTTTTCATTGGCTGGTATCGGTTTTCGAAGCGAAGACGGCTAGCTGTGGCAGGTGATCGCTGAGGGCGAAGGCGGCTGGATCGCTGACATTCAGCCGGAATGCGCCTTCGAATAGCGGCCTTGATTCCACGATCCGTTCCGCGATCGGGCCGGCAGCGAGTACATAATCGATACGGTACTTCGGGTCATCCGCCTTGATCGTCGGTCCTGCGCCTTGGCCGATTTTGGCAAACGTATCGACCCAACCGGCATCGATCCAATGTTGGTACTCAGGCATATCCGGGGCGTGGTTCAAGTCGCCGATCAACAACATCGACCGGCCCGCTTCGAGATCCTCTTTCATCGAGCGGAGCATCGCCGCGATTTCCTGCAGTCGGATTGTGGCATCAGGAACCGGGTGGAGGTGAGCCGAATGGACGATCAGCGGTTTTCCATCGGGGAACTGGACGGTCGCTCGTCCCCAATGCCGGGTGAACAGTTCCTGAGGGCGTTCGTATCCGAGTGGTACGTTTTCCGAATCGCCGATCTCGAACCGACTGAGCAGCGACCCGGGCCAGTTGCCACCGCTGGGGAAGCGGACGTGATGCATGCCGAGATGTTCGGCAATCTCAGCGACGATCGCTTCGCTGGGCGATTCCGAAAAGCTGATGATGTCCGGGTTGTAGAGGGCGAGTTCCATCGCCAGTCGCCGGGCCATCTGCCCCTGTCGGACGGCTTGCTTGGCCAGCGGTCGATCATCGGGCCAGCCTTTGCCGGCGTAAATGTTGTACGCGATCACCGTCAGCGGTCGGGTCGTCCGGTCGTCGGCAAACGCGGGGACTGTGGTCACCGACAATCCGGCGGCGCCGAGTGCGGCACAGAAGCCGCGGCGTGAAATCGTCATGGGAGCGTTTTTCAGAGGAGAGCTTAGGGACCGGGGTTTGCGGCCGATGAATCGGTCCAGTCTAAGCGATTCGGACCGTCCCGGCTTCACCGACGATACCACCGACAAGTTGACGGAGTCGCGGTTCGGCTTCGTTTGCCACGCGGATGATCTCTTCGACGTTGGCTGGGCCGAGTGCATCGGGGAGACACATGTCGGTGATCACCGAAAGTCCGACGACTTTCAGGCCGCAGTGAACGGCCACGATCGTTTCGGGAACGGTACTCATCCCGACCACATCGGCACCGATCATCCGCAGGAACCGGTATTCGGCCCGCGTTTCGAGATTCGGTCCGGCGACGGCGACGAAGACGCCCTTATGGGCTTCGATGTCGTGTTGGCGGGCGATCGCGATCGCCCGATCGACCCATTGCTGCGAATACGGCTCGCTCATGTCAGGAAACCGCGGTCCCAAGCGATCGTCGTTGATCCCGATCAGCGGGTTATCGCCGATCAGGTTGATCTGGTCTTCGATCACCATGATGTCGCCGGTATTGAAATAGGGGTTCAATCCGCCACAGGCGTTGGACAGCACCAACAGTTCGGCGCCGAGTGACCGGAAGACGCGGATCGGCAAGGTGATCTGCTTCAGCGGGTAGCCTTCGTAATAGTGGAAGCGGCCTTCCATCGCGACCACGGGGACCCCACGCAACTGTCCACAAACCAATCGTCCGCGATGGCCGATTGCGGTCGATTGCGGAAAGTGGGGCAGGTCGCCGTATTCGATCGTCGCTTCGACGTCGATATCGCCGACGAGTCCACCGAGCCCGGTCCCGAGGACGACCGCGACCTGCGGTTTCCGATCCCAATGCCGCCGGATCACTTCACTGGCGTCGTTGATTTTATCGAACAGGTCCAACATGATTGATTTCGAATCGAATGAGGAAAATGAGGACGTCGGCGGTCGGATGACGAACGATCCGCGGCGACAACAGCCGACGCCCCGAACCGACGCCCCGATCGGTCGGCCCAAAGGTAAAGCAAATGAAAACGACCTTGAAGACCAATCTCAACTGCGGCTCTTGCGTTAGCAAGGTGACGCCGGGATTGAACGCCATCGACGGACTGTCCACCTGGTCGGTCGATACCGATAACCCTGCCAAACCGCTCTCGATTTCTTACAGCGGTCCCGACGTGATCGACGACGTGGTGGAAGCGGTTCGGCGAGCCGGCTTTGAGGCGACCGCAGACGGTGGTTTCGGTAGCGAGCCTTCCGGCGACGGCGGGGCAACGGCTCAGCATTCATCCGACTCGGCCGGACCAGGTGACGAGGTCGCACCGGTCAAGCTGGCGACGTATTGGCCGTTGATTTTGGTTTTGCTGTACGTCTGCGGGGCGACGGCATTCGTTCAGTGGCTCGGTTCGCAGTGGTCGTGGTCCGCGGCGATGGGCTCGTTCATGGGCTTCTTTTTTCTCGCCTTTGCCTTCTTTAAGTTGTTGAACGTACCTAAGTTCGCAGACGCATTCTCGACCTACGACATCGTCGCGGCGCGGTCGCGGGGCTATGCCTTGACCTACCCGTTCATCGAATTCGGGCTCGGCTTGGCCTATCTGTTCGGGGCCTACCCGGTGGCGACCAATCTGGTGACGGTGTTGGTGATGGGGATTGGCCTGATCGGGGTAGCACGGGCGGTGGCGCAGCGGCAGGCGATCCGCTGTGCCTGTTTGGGGACGGCGTTCAACCTGCCGATGTCGGCGGTGACGATCATCGAAAACAGCGTGATGATCGTGATGGCGCTCGCGATGCTGCTGATGTAGCCGCGGTTTGAACCTTTGCGGGTTTCGGGGCCAGCGGTACACTGGTCGGCAGACGATTCGCTGTCATTCGCTCCCACCAAAAACGATGTCGAGATGGATTTCCCAGGAGCCCTGTTGGGTCGCATACGTTCGTTAACGGTCGGCCTGATCGTCTTGTCGATCGCCGGTCTGCTCGATCACCCGGGGGGCCATGAGCAACCGGGAATGCCCGGGTGGCTGGGAGTGTCCGGTCGACTGGGGATGATCGGTGTGGCCGGCGGGCAGGAGCCGAACACGTCGACCAACGAAGCGGCGTTGGCGGCTTACGCCGATGCGGCGAACTTTCAGGCCAACGGAGCGATTCCGCTGGCGATCGAGGCGTGGCAAAAGTTCTTGCGGGAGTATCCCGAATCCGGTTTGGTGTCGAAGGCGTCGCATTACCTCGGCGTCTGTCTGATGCAGCAAGAGCGGCCCGACCATATCGCCGCGGCGAAGTCGTTCGCGGCCGCCGCCGCGGATCCCAAATCGGATCTCCGCGAGGAGAGCTTGATCAACCTCGGTTGGTGTCAATTGGCGGCCGCTGGCGAAGGCGAACAGCGGGACAAGAAACGACTTCGTGCGGCACTCGATGCCTTTGTGGCGGTGGTCAAGGCGAATCCCAGTGGCAAGTATGTCGACCGGGCGTTGTTTTATGCCGGCGACGCGGCCTACGGGCTCGGCGAGTTAAAAACCGCGATCGGCTTGTACGACCGCCTGCTGGCACTCGATTCGGTCAACGATTCGTCGCTCCGCTGTGACGCTCTCTACGCCCGCGGGATCGCCTTGGAGGACGCGGGGCGTGCCGTTGATGCGATCAAGTCGTACACTCAACTGTTGGAACTGTGTCAGGACGAGACGCTGTTGGCCGACGCCAAACTCCGGCTGGGCGATGCTAACCTGGCGGCCCAGGACTATGAACAGGCGATCCGATGGTTCGCAGAGATCGCTGCTGCGGCCGGGCCTGATCGGGTCTACGCGATCTATCGTCAGGCTTTTGCGCTGGTGCAGGCGGATCGTCCGGCGGAAGCGGCGGCGTTGTACGAGCGGTTGGTGACCGAGTTTCCCGATTCGCCCTACACGTCGGCGGCGACATTGGCATCGGCGCAGACGACGTTTCGCGCCGGCGACCTGGATGAGGCCGCCAAGCGATTCCGCCGCGTGTTGAAGCTGGATGCCCCAGCGGCGGTCACCGAAGCGACACACTGGTTAGCGACCATCGCACTGCGTCAGGGCCAGCCCGAGAGAGCGGCCGAGTTGGCGGAAGCGCGGCTCGCCGCGGGTGTCGCTGGGCCGTACGCGCCGGCCATCAAGCTCGACTTGGCCGAAGCGTTGATGTTGATACCAGGCAAAACAACGGCCGCGATGGACGCCTATCAGCAGGTCTATCGCTCGGCTCCTGATGCGGCCGAAGCCCCACGGGCCCTCTACAACGCCGCCTTCGCGGCGTTGCAGTTGGGCAAATCGGATCAGGCGCAAGATTGGTCGAGTGAGTTCATCGATCGGTTTCCCGAAGATGCGTTGATCGCCGACGTTCGTTACATCCTGGCCGAGTCGCAATTGACGTCCGGCGATCACGAGGCTGCGGCCGCCGAGTACTTGCGGCTGGTCAACGATCCCGTCTCGCAGGAGAAGATGCAGCGGCCGTTGTGGGTGTTGAGGGCGGCAACCGCGTTGTCGCTGGCAGGCCAAAACCCGGCGGCGATCGAGTTACTCGCCGCCAACCGCGATCGGTTCGATCCGCCGCAGCGTGCCGAGGCGTGGTTCCTGAGCGGCACACTGGAGCTCGCCGAGGGACGGGGCGGTGAGGCGATCAAAGCGTTGGAATCGGCCGCGAAGGTGGCTCCCGAGTGGCCGCGGACCGACGAGTTGTTGCTGCAACTCGGGCAAGCGAAGCTGATCAGCGGCGACCGGGCTGCCGCCGCGGAAACCTGGCGGGAATTGATCGAGCGGTTTCCCGCCAGTCGCCGCATCGATCAGGCTCGATTTCGACTCGCCCAAGTCGTCTCCAACTCGGGTGAATATGCACGGGCAGCCCAGCTCTTTAAGGAAGTGCTCGACTCTGCCAACGATGCGAAGCTGATCCCGGCGTCGCTGTACGGTCGCGGCTGGAACCTGATGCGGGCGGACCGTGCTGCCGAGGCGTTGCCGCTGTTGGACCGACTGGTCAATGATCACGCCGACCACCGGCTGCAAGGTGATGCCCGCTTGGCCAAGGGGATGTGTCTTCGCGCGGTCGGAGAACTCGACCAGGCCGAACGTACGTTGTCGGCCTTTCTGGCTGACGGTGCCGAAGGGGTGAACCGGGCTCACGCGGTGTATGAGTTGGCGTTGATCGACCAGCAGCGGGACCGTCCGACCGCGGCAGCCCAGCGACTCGAACAACTCGTCAAGATCGCTCCCGACTACCCCGACA
>SKZY01000270.1 GCA_007127095.1 Planctomycetaceae bacterium | reverse complement strand
GAACCCGCTGCCGATGAACCCGCTGCCGACGAACAGTCGCTGGCCGATTCGTTGGACGCCGTCGACGTCGAGCAAGAATCGACTTCGTTGGACGAACCGATCGGTGATAGCCTCTCCGCCAGACGGCCCGCCAATAATAATCCGCTCGGACTCGATTCCCCCTTGGCAGCTCCCGATCCGTTAGCTGAAGCCGATCCGTTGCTGGAGGCCGACCCTGACGCGGATCTGGGTCCGTTGCTGGAGGCCGACCCGTTGCTGGAGGCCGATCCGTTGCTGGAGGACGATCCTGTCGCGGATCTGGATCCGTTGATGGAGGCCGATCCGTTGATGGACGCTGATCCGTTGTTGACGGCTGACCCTTTGTCAGAACGCGAGGACGCTGACTCGAACGGCCAGCAACCGATGGTGGCGGATGATCCGGAAACCGTCGCCGCCAAAGCGGCTATCGAAGATGCGGCTGTCGATTCGCCGCCGTCGTTGGTTGAACCGGCCATCACTGATGACGCTCCTATCCGGATGCCGGTTCCGAAGACGGCCAGCATTCCTCCGACGCTCGACGATGACCCGCTGAGCCTTGAAGATGATTCGATCACGGCTGGCATCGATTCCGATTCGGGCGACGTCTCTGCCGCGTCGTCAGGTGCCCAACGGGCGTCGGCGATCGACCTGCCTCAGATCGATCCACCACTGACCGAACTACCCGAATTGCCCGAATTGCCGTCGCTACCGACCGGTGACGACCGGCCCGCGAGGGTTGACCCGGCACCGGTGGCGACCGCTGCCGAATCGGACGCCACGACCGCCTTGAAATCGACGCCTTCGACACCTTCGTCGCCGGCGGTCGAGGCGGCGTTGGCGGAGGCCGATCGGGCATTGGCCGAGGTAATCGGACTTGATCCGGCGGAGGACGTCAGCCAGATGAAGCGGCGACTCGCGGGGCTGTTTGCTGGCGTCGCTGGTGTGGGTGAGATCGCCACGGCAGCAGACGACACGTTCTTGGCCGACCTGATCGACCGATTAATCGAGGCCGATTTGATCAAGGATCTCGCCCCTGCCGCCCCGAATTGGGTGCGGTATGTTAAACGCCCCAACGACGGGATTCTGGCCAGAGGTGATCTCCGCCGCGACGGCGACCTGTGGTTTCTCGATTGGCACGGGCCGGCTCCGGTCGAAATCCGTGGCACGGTCGACCCCACTCACGGCGGCTCGAAAGTCGTCCTGCTCGGTCGGATCGTCGACGCGGAGTCGACAGCTGCGATTCAAGCGACGTTTATCCGCCCGCTGGCGGAGTGAAAGTGGCGACACCCTGTGGCGCTCATTGTCAAAGAACGGTCCAACCGCTACGTTTTTGAATACGGCGCGCGGCGGAGTCCGTCGGACACGCGCCTCGGATCGTTTCTTTCCCACTTCCGCGGATTTGGTTCTACGTGATCGCGCCTTCTCGAGTCGATTCGCTTCCTGATTCCCAGCGGATCGTCATCACCGGCATCGGCTTGACGTCGCCCAACGGGAACGATTGGCCGACGTATCGCCAAGCCCTGCTGGAAAAGCAGAGCGGTGTGAAGCCGTACGAAATCCGCTATTTTGGCGCCACGCTGGCGGGTGTTTGTGACTTCGATTCGCTGCGTTACCAGAGCAAAAAGGAGATCCGTCGCGGCACTCGTGCCGGCAGCATTGGGATCTACGCTGCCAGCGAGGCGGTGCGTCACAGCGGTCTCGATTGGGATCGGGTCGAGCGGTCACGGGTCGGCATTTACATCGGTGTCACCGAACACGGAAACGTCGAGACCGAGAACGAGATCTACCAGATCAAAGGCTTCGACTACGACACGTCGGTCTGGTCACATCACCACAATCCACGCACCGTCGCCAACAACCCGGCCGGCGAAATCGCGTTGAACATGGGGATCACAGGACCGCACTACACGATCGGTGCGGCCTGTGCCGCCGGCAACGCGGGGCTGATTCAAGGCGCCCAAATGCTCCGTCTCGATGAGTGCGACGTGGCCCTGGCGGGTGGGACCAGCGAGAGCATTCACACGTTCGGCATCTTTGCTAGCTTCAACAGCCAAAACGCGTTGGCCAGTCACGATGACCCGTCCAAAGCGAGTCGCCCCTTCGACCGTGATCGCAACGGCATCGTCGTCGCTGAAGGCAGCTGCATCTATGTGCTGGAACGGTTCAGCGACGCCAAACGTCGCGGGGCCGAGATTTACGGCGAATTGGTCGGCTATGCGATCAACACCGACGCCACCGATTTCGTCTTGCCGAACCCCCAACGGCAAGCCGAATGTGTCGCACTCGCTCTGCGAAGGGCCGGACTCGAGGCCGACGATATCGACATCGTCAGTACGCACGCGACCGGGACCAGCAGCGGTGACGCCCAGGAGTGTCTCGCCCTACGACAAGTTTTTGGCAACTGCAAGTCGGTCCGAATCAACAACACCAAGAGCTTCATTGGTCATGCCATGGGGGCTGCCGGAGCGTTAGAATTAGCCGGGAACCTGCCATCCTTTACCGATGGCGTCGTCCATCCCACGATCAACGTCGACCACCTCGACCCCGAGTGTGATCTGCCCGGATTGGTCACCAATGAACCGGTCGAAATGGCCGGCGTCGATTACATTCTCAACAATTCGTTCGGAATGTTGGGGATCAATTCGGTCGTCATCATCCGCCGGGTCTAGCCTCGGGGCATCGATCGCCGTCGGCAACCGGCCTGCCGTGGCGATGTTTCCCTTTCCTTCAATGTCACCTTCGAGTCCGTTACGGAGTATCCAGCGCCCATGAGTCCCGCCGAAATTCGCGATGAGATTATCGATATCCTCGGCGATATCGCCCCGGACGAGAACCTCGATGAACTGGTCGATGAGGTCAGTTTCCGCGACCAATTGGAACTCGATAGCATGGATTTCCTCGACATCGTCATGGAACTCCGCAAACGCCATCGCGTTCAGATCCCCGAGGAAGATTACGGTAACCTGGCGAGCATGCAGTCGACGGTGACCTATCTGGAACCGAAGATGCGGGACATCGTCAAGGCTTGATCGAGCGGATGTACGACACGATCATCATCGGCGGCGGCATGAGCGGATTGGCCGCGGGAATTCGCTTGGCCCTGTTTGACCAACGTGTCTGCATCCTCGAACGCCATTACACGATCGGTGGGCTCAATTCGTTCTATCGTATGGGCGGGCGTGATTATGACGTCGGCCTGCACGCGATGACTAACTTCTCTCGTAAGGGAACCAAACGTGGGCCGCTGGCCAAGCTGATCCGTCAATTGCGGTTCAAATGGGAAGACTTCCCGCTGGCCGAACAGATCGGTTCGTCGATCCGATTCCCCGGTATCCAACTCGACTTCGGCAACGACATCGAACTGCTGCAGGACGAGATCGCCCGTGAGTTTCCCGGCAGTATCGACGGTTTCCAAAGACTTTGCGCCTCACTGCTCGATTACGACGACCTCGACGGTGATGACAGCCGATTCACCCGCAGCGCCCGGGCGGTCCTCGACGAATTGATCCCCGATCCGCTGCTCCGCGAAATGTTGCTCTGCCCGCTGATGTGGTACGGCAACGCCCGCGAAGACGATATGGATTTCGGCCAATTCTGCATCATGTTTCGAGCCTGCTACCTGGAAGGATTTGCTCGTCCGTTCAAAGGCGTCCGACTGATCCTGAAAAACCTGGTCCGCAAGTTCCGCGGACTCGGTGGCGAATTGAAACTCCGCAGCGGCGTCGCAAGGATCCATGTCGACAACGGCCACGCCGTCGGCGTCGTACTCGATGACGGTACCGAAATCGCCGGCAAACGGATCCTCTCCTCGGCCGGGACGGTCGAAACGCTGCGACTCTGTGACGACATCACCGAGGTCGATGTCGCCCGCGCCGGAAGACTCAGTTTCATCGAATCGATCTCGATCCTCGATACCCAACCGCAGCAGATCGGTTTCGATCGTACGATCGTGTTCTACAACGACAGCGAAACCTTTCACTGGCGGATGCCCGAAGACTCGCTCTGCGATGCCCGTACCGGTGTGATCTGCTCACCGAATAACTATCGCTATACCGCTGGCGACGGAGTACTGCCCGATGGCGTGATCCGGATCACGACCTTGGCCAATCATGACCGCTGGTGTGGCTTACCCGATCCGAAGTACCGCGCCGAAAAGGTCGCCCAATACGAGGCAGCGGTCCATTCGGCAGTCCGCTTCATGCCCGATTTCCGCCGCCACACGATCGATACCGATATCTTCACGCCCAAAACGATCCGGCGGTTCACCTGGCACGATAACGGCGCCGTCTACGGCGCACCGGACAAACAACTCGACGGTACCACCCACCTCGACAACCTGTTCCTCTGCGGTACCGATCAGGGGTTTGTCGGCATCGTCGGCGCGATCCTCAGCGGGATCAGCATGGCGAACCGACACTGCCTGGCCACCGATGGCTGATCGGCCACCGGTCGTTCCTGCCGTAACCGGCCGCCGAATCGCGATCGCTGCCGCCGTTATCGTCGTCGTCTTGCTGCTGCGGTCGATCGATTCCGTCGACGCGAGTTGGTTCCCGCGTTGCCCACTGGCCGATTGGACCGGGTTGCTTTGCCCCGGTTGTGGTTCCACCCGAGCCCTCCATGCCTTGGCCAACGGAAACTTCGCGGCGGCGCTCGCCTTCAATCCACTGCTGACCGTCGGCGGTCCGTTGTTGATGCTCTGGCTCATCTGGCGACGCTGGCAAGGCAAGCCATCGGCCTCCACTACGTTGCCGACGATCATCGTGACCGTCATGGTCGCCTACTTCATCGCCCGCAACCTGCCCGGTCCGACGCAGCGGTGGCTGGCGCCGCGCGAGTTTACGTCGTCGCCCAAGGCCTCTCCGTCACCCGTCGACAGTGGCCCGGTTGATGTCGAGCGAAATGAAACGCAATAAGTCTTCATCATTCATCTCGGTCAACATCTTTTCGCCGCCCTCGCCAAGAATTTCTTCGGCCAAGGCTTGCTTGTCACGGATCATCTGGTCGATCCGTTCCTCAACCGTTCCTCGGCAGACGAACTTATGCACCAGGACGTTCTTTTGTTGGCCGATCCGGTAGGCACGGTCGGTCGCCTGATTTTCCACGGCAGGATTCCACCAACGATCGAAGTGGATCACATGTGACGCGGCGGTCAGGTTCAAACCCGTCCCGCCGGCCTTGACCGAGATGACGAAGAATCCGGTCGTCTCCTCGGTTTGAAATCGCTTGACCAGGTTGGCCCGTTTGCGGACCGGTACACCACCGTGCAGGATCAGCGTGGTACGGCCGAAACGTGATTCCAAGTAATCCGCCAGCGGTTCGCAGAGACTTTGAAATTGCGTGAAAACCAACGCTTTTTCTTGGCGTTCGACGATCGGCTCGCAGAGTTCTGCCAAGCGGATGAACTTGCCGCTTTGATTGGGCTGGTAGGCGTCCCTACCGAGAAACGCATCGGGATGATTGCAGAGTTGTTTAAGCCGCGTCAGCATCGCCAGCACGATCCCGCGTCGTTGGATACCGTCCGCGGATTCGATCAACTTCGCGACATCCGCCAAGTACTTTTCGTACAGCGTCGCCTGCTTGCGGGTCAGCCCACAATCGACCGCGGTCTCAGTCTTTTCCGGCAGGTCAGCGATCACCGTCGGATCGGTTTTCATCCTTCGCAACACGTAGGGCTGGACGAGGCGACGGAGCGACGCGTAGGCGCCGGCGTCTTGCCGCCGGTCGAGTCCTTTGACAAAGCGACTGAACTCGGGCATCGTCCCGAGTAGTCCGGGACAACAAAAATCGAACAGCGACCAGAGGTCGGCCAATTGGTTTTCGACCGGTGTGCCCGTCAACGCGATCCGACAGCCAGCCGATAGCTTGCGGACCGCTTTCGACTGCCCACTACCGGGGTTCTTGATCGCCTGCGCTTCGTCGATGACCGCCAACGTCCAGGACACCGCCAACGGCCACTTCGCCGTCCGAACGACGTGGTAGGTGGTGATCACAACGTCGTAGGCGGCCAGCACTCGGGCCGGCGATCGGGCCAGCTTGTCGAGTTCCGCCGATTCGGTTTCACTGCGATGGGCGACCAACACCCGCAATTGAGGCGCGAACCGCGCCAATTCTTGCTTCCAATTCGACACCAGCGATGCCGGTACGACCAGCAAGTGTGGCTCAGCAGCAGCCCCGTCCGATTTCTGATCGCCCTTACTCTGCTCGGCCAAACGCAGGATCAGATCGATCACTTGGATGGTTTTACCCAACCCCATGTCATCGGCCAGACAACCACCGAGTCCTAACCGAGTGATGAACCACAACCAGCGAACCCCATCGACTTGGTAGGGCCGCAACGTCGCTTGCAACCCTTTCCCAGGGCGGCAGCCATCGATCTGGGTCGGATCGCGAAGTTGTTCGAGCGTTTTCGCCAACCACTCGCCAGCGATCACCCCGGTCCACTGCCTGACATCGTCATCATCAGCTTCTTCGTTGCTGCCGGACTCACCGGCGAGCAACCGCATCCCGGCAATGAAATCGATCCCGCCGGCCTTCGCCTTTCGCAGTCGCTGCCAATGTTCCAGCGTCTCCAACAACTTCTCTCGATCGACTTCGACCCATCGTCCCCGCAGCAGCATCATCTGCTCGCCGCTGTCGAGCAATGATTGGCGTTCTTCCTCGGTCAGCGGTTCACCGCCGACGACGAGATCGGCCGAGAAATCCATCAGCCCGCCGAGCCCCAACGCGGAGGTCGCTTGATCGCCGATCCGGACTTGGACCTTCGGGCTCTGCGATTTACGGGTATGCCACCAATCGGGTACCCGGACGACCAAACCGGCCTGCTCCATCTTCGGAACTTCACGGAGGAATCGATGGGCTTGGCGGATCGTCCAGGCTTGGGGCCGGAATAGTGCACGCGAATCGAGCAATTCCCGAACGACCGCCGAATCGGTCGCCGCGGCGCGGACCGGGGCAAGCAATTCGGCCAGCTTGTCGTGGTCCTGCTGGTCGGCGTACTGCCGCAACGCCTCACCCAGCGGCAGGTGGGTCAGCCTCGATCGAGACGATACCCGATTGGCGTAGGTGGCCAGAAAGGCGAACGGATTCGCCGGGTCACGTCGGTTCTCCGCCAGATGAAATGTCACCCTGCCGACCAGATGAGCATGCGGATTGATATCGTGAATCACCGCTGCCAAGCCACCCTTGACAGACTTCGCTCGATCGACCAGTGCTGCGATCAATCCGTTCCAAATCGCCGCCAGCGTATCGGCCGTAAGGTACTCAAGTCCCCGCATCGGCGGCGCTTCGGCGGCCAGCGATTGTCGCTGAACCGCATCGGGAGGCGGTACATCGACCGACTTGCCGCTGCCCAACTCGGCAAACTGCTGTTCATCCAAATGGGTGACACGGGCGAGCAGTCGCAGCGTCCAAGCTCGCCAAAACACGAACTCCGGAGGCAACGTGATCGCCAGATCGGGACGGGCCAACCGGAGCAGCCCGGCGGCGGTCGACTCGGCAAAGTCGGCGATCAACGCGGTTGCTAGCTCAGCGGGGATCGCCGCCCGCTGTGACGCCGCGGTGGTCGCTTCGCCGGTCACCGGGGGCGACTCACAACGCAAGCCGCCTGCCGGCGTAACGATCAGAATGACATCCAACGCGGCTATCCTTCAGCAATTTACGGGAAAAAAGTGTCAGGCACCTTTTGCGAGGAACTCGCCCTTCGGGTGCTTCGCACAAAAGGTACCAGACACTGATTTCCCGCTCGATCCTAAGCCAATCGCTGGTTGTGTGTCTTCGGCGTGCTACGCGAAGATTTCGCTAATGCTTCCCGCATCTCGGTGTCGGCGTTGATGTTCTGCAGCTTGAAGTAATCGATGATGCTCAATTTGCCACTGCGGAAGGCGTCGGCCATTGCTTGCGGCACGGCCGTTTCGGCTTCCACCAACTTAGCCCGGCTCTGCTCGATCTTGGCGATATTTTCCTGTTCCGTCGCCGCGGCATTCGCTCGCTTTCCTTCTGCGGCAGCCCGTGCCACTTGCATATCAGCTTCGGCTTGGTCGGCCTGAAGTCGGGCGCCGACATTGGCTCCAACGTCGATATCGGCGATATCGATCGAAACGATCTCGAACGCCGTCTGTGAATCGAGCCGGCGTTTCAGCACCGTTTCGCTGATCACATTCGGATTTTCGATCACCAATTTGTGCGTATCCGAGCTGCCGATCGCGCTGACGATCCCTTCGCCGACCCGGGCGATGATCGTCTCTTCGGTCGCCCCTCCGATCAATTGCTGCAAGTTGGCGCGAACCGTGACCCGTGCCTTGACCTTCAACTGGATTCCGTTCTTGGCAACGGCGTCCAACGATGTCTTGGCAGAACCCCGTGGCGGGCATTCGATGACTTTGGGATAGACACTCGTCTGAACCGATTCCAACACGTCACGGCCGGCCAAGTCGATCGCCGTCGCTTCACGAAACGTCAACGAGATCGTCTTCGCCTTTTTGGCTGCGATCAACGCCCGGATCACCTGCTGAACATTGCCACCGGCCAAGTCATGAGCCTCCAAAGCTCGGCTGGTCAGCTCGGGATCGATCAACCCCGCCTGCGTCGCCATGATCTTGCTCCGCACGATCGAACGGGCGTTGACCTTTCGAAACGTCATCCCGATCAAGTCGAAAATCGTGATGTTCGCGCCGGTCAATTGCGACTGGATCCAGAGCCCGAAGTAGTTGGCAAAGACGACTCCGATCACCAGGATGACCACCAACACGGCCAGCACGGCGAAGATCAGGCCCAACGAGGCGGCCGGAAGGTCTTGCTGGGCCAACAACGCCGAACCGATCAATGACGAGACCGAGGGGACAAGGAAAAACGACATGGGGCACGTCTCAGGGGGTAAATCAGGACCGGGCCGCGACTCGGTTGAATACGACGATGGTTGACGAAGGACGAAGCGACCGCCGGTCTAGTTTAGCCAAATCAGATCGGTTCGTGTGCGATTATGCCCGGCTCGGGATCAGCGATTGTAATCGCTGTGAACGATCGCGATTGCAGCGGCTTTCCCCCTTTGACAGACCAGCGGTTCTGGTAGCGTGTAAGGACGTGCGGTTACGATCCCGCCGCCGACCTCAGCCCCATTCGATCTTTCATGACCGCCCCTCGCAAAAAAACGGCCGGCAAAAAAACGGCCCGTCCCGGCAAATCCCGTGGCCCGGCTGCTCAGCCATCGACTCGCTCAGTCGGCAAACGCTCCACCCCGTCGCGGCCCGCCGCAAAACCCGCGGCGGCGAATGACGGAGCAGCGCCGGCAAAGGGACGTGTGCGGCTGCAACGCGCCCTCGCCTCCGCGGGCTTCGGTAGTCGCCGGCAATGTGAGGAATTGATCGTCGAAGGCCGCGTCGAAGTCGACGGCCAGATCGCTGATCAACTCGGCATTACCATCGACCCCGAAAACGCCAAAGTATTCGTCGATGGGTCGCCGCTGAAGGCCCGCCGGTTGGTCTACTACATCGTGAATAAGCCGACCGGTGTCGTCACGACCAACGCCGACCCCGAGGGTCGTCCCCGAGTGATCGACCTGGTGCCTCCGGACGAACGGGTGTTCCCCGTCGGACGACTCGACCGCAGCAGCGAAGGACTGATCCTGCTGACCAACGACGGCGATCTGGCCCAACGGTTGGCCCATCCCAGTTACGAGGTGCAAAAAATCTATCGCGTCTCGGTCGCCGGAAATGTCCAGGCCGAAACGCTGAAGAAAATGCGTGAAGGGATCTTCATCGCCGAAGGGCTGGTCCGGGTCGAAGGCGCCCGCATCTTGAAGGCGAAACCGCGTGCGACCGAGATGGAGATCACGCTCAAGGAAGGCAAAAACCGTGAAATCCGCCGGATCCTGGCACGGCTCGGCCACAAGGTCCAAACGCTCAAGCGGATCGCGATCGGCCCGATCCGGCTGGGCGAAATGCCGACCGGGGCCTACCGCCGACTGTCGGCCGAAGAAGTCCGGAAGATCCAACGGTTGGTAGAAACGAACACGGCCGGAGAGGCTACCGAAGGCTCCGACGCCCCGCCACCGAAACGCCGCCCCACAGCGGGCGGCAAACGCCGTCAGACCGCCGAAAAGAAACCGTCCCCAACCCGGGCGCCACGCCCGACGCACGGTGGCAACCGCGAACATGCTCCATCGACTCGTTCGCCCGGCGGCAAACCGAAGCGGCCGTCAGCCCCGAGAAGTCACGGTGAACCGCAACCGCTCGACCTGCTCGGTTTACCCAAACGGCCGATCGGAGTCGTGATCGGTGACGAAGCGGAGTCCCATCCACCGAAGAAATCGTCGCCGACGCAGGCGGGAAAATCGACCGGCCGGTCGGGAAAACCGTCGGCATCACGTAAACGAAAAAAGCGGGACTGACAAAGGCCACCAAGATGAACACCGGCTGCGACCGAACGTTTTACGCCGATCAGCTCGAATGCCTCGACTCGGTGATCGAATCGACCGACCAGATCGCCGCAGAGACCTTTCGGATCCGAGTCGCGGCGCCGACGATCGCCGCCAAGGTCGTTCCTGGCCAATTCGTGATGATCCGCTTCACCGGTCGCGATGCCCCGCTGATCGGCCGTGCCTTGGCGGTCTGGGACGTGATCGACGATCACTCGGGGACCCCCTGGGCCATCGATCTGATATTCGTCCGCAAAGGGGCGTTGACGACCCCGTTGGCCTCTGCCCCGATCGGTACCGCCGTGTCGCTCTGGGGACCGCTCGGCAACGGCTTTTCGACCACGCCCTGCGACCGCTTGGTGATCGCCGCCGGTGGCGTCGGCCAGACACCGATGCTGATGCTCGCCAAAGAGGCGCTCGGGCAACGCCACTACGGTATCGGCTGCGAAGCGTCCGCCGATGACGGACCGCGGCCGAACGGTTGGGCGACCGAAGTGGGACTCGTCTACGGCGCTCGCTCGGCGGATCTGCTGGCCGGTGTCGACGATTTTCAAGCCGTCGGTATCGATGTCCGACTCTGCACCGACGACGGGTCGACGGGTGACCAGGGGCGCGTTCCCGATCGCCTCATCACGATCCTCGACCGCGAGGCCGCATCCCGACCCGACCAGCGGATCCGGGTCGTGACCTGCGGGCCGGAGATCATGATGCGAAAAGTCGCCGAAGGCTGTCTCGAACGAGGCATCGCCTGCGAAGTATCGATGGAAACGCCGATGGCCTGTGGCATCGGCATCTGCTTCTCTTGCGTCGCCATGGTCCGCCCTTCAGCCGAAGAGGCTTGGGATTACAAACGGACCTGTGTCGAGGGGCCGGTGTTCGAAGCCAGCCAGATCGTCTGGTGAACCTCACGCGGTTACTCACTTAAAGTAATCGGCCCGGCGATTGCCACCCGAAAGGATGTAGGCGATCAAGTGTTTCAATTCGTCGGCGTTGAGCTGATCGATCGTACCTGCCGGCATCTGTGACACCTTCGATTCGGCCATCTGCTCGACGTCGTCGCGGTCGATGACCTGCGGCGGCAGGTTGACATCGGCCGTGTAGACATGCAGTTGATTGCCGATCTCGACGACCCGACCGACCAACGTGACCCCGTCACTGGTCAGGATTTGATGCGAACCGTATTGATCCGAGATCGCTTTGCTCGGTTCGACGATCGCATCGATCAGATCGGGTAACGAGAACTTGCGGCCGGCCGTCGACAGGTCCGGACCGATCGCCCCGCCCTCACCCGCGAACCGGTGACATTTGGCACAATGAGTGGCGTGATACAGATTTCTGCCCTGCTCGAAATCGGCCTGACGGATCTCACTGCCGAGCGATTCCAAAGCGGCTGTCTGGGTCCAGACGCGGCCGGGGCCCTGCGGCGGGGTCGCTTCATACGGTTTCCCGCCCAGCGGGGCGATCAGGATGTCGTCGTACAGCGGCAACTCGCCAACCGGGATATTCGCCAATGCGTCTTCCCGCATCTGGCTGATGAAACCGGGAAAACTCGATCCCCCGGGATGCATCGCGGCTCGACTGAAGAAACTCAAATAACGCCGCCGCAATTCAGGGGTCCAGCCGGACTTGGCGTTGCGGAGCACGAAGGCGTGGTGGATCGACCGGATCGGCGGCATGTTGTCCATCATCGCGCGGACCGTCCCGCCATAACCGGCGTTCCGCTTCGCGATTTCACCCCAAGCAGGGACCGGTTCGGTCTCCTCGGCGAGCGTTTCGATTAACTCGACCGCCTTTCCGACGACGGTGGGCGATTGCAGGTAAACCAACAATTGAACCAGTTCCGCATCGAAAGCCTCTTGACCACTCGGGAACATCGCATCCAGATTCGCCAACAAACGATCACGCTGACCCGGAGTCGGTTCACCGAGTCGGATCAGGGCTAACTGCTGTGTCCGCAGCCAAGTCAATTGCCCCTGTTCGTCCAAATCGCCCGGAGCGATCCGGAGCAACGCATCGAGTACCTCATCACGATGTTCAGGCGAACCTTGGCGAGCCAGCGCCATCAACGCCGTCAAAGCGGTCCGTGGCTCCGATTCCGTGACCGTCCGTTGGTGCCATTCGTCAAGCTCGCGGCGTTCCAACGCGATCCGAGCGGCATAGCGGATGAACCGGTCGCTATGGCCGAGTTGCGACCAGATGAAATCGAGATCCGCCTCGCCGGGGCGATGAAACGCTTCCAAACGATGACGCAACTCCCGCAATTCTTCCTCCCCAGGATCGCCGTACTCGACCGGATCGGTCGCTTCGTCTCCTTCATAGACCACCCGGAACAACGCCGATTTGGTACCTCGGCCACCGATCGCGAAATAGAGTGATCCGTCCTGGCCGATCACGGCGTCGGTAACCTGCAGCGGTTGGCCGTAGACGAAATCTTCGATCTCGCCGGAATAACTCGCCCCGTCAGGGGTCAAGTGACAAGCGTAAATCGTGCTGTAAGTCCAATCGAGCAGGAACAGGGTGCGTTGGAACTTCGCCGGATATTTGGCGCCGTATCCGAACGTGATCCCGACCGGCGATCCCGGGCCGATGTCGGCGGTCGAAGGCAACGAATCCTCGTAGTACGTCGGCCACTTGCCGGTCCCGCTCCGCCATCCGAACTCGCTGCCGCTGGTGGCGTGATTGACCCGTGTCGGACGGTACCAAGGCGAACCGAAATCCCACTCCATGTCAGCGTCATAGGTGAACAATTCACCGTCTGCATTGAGGGCGATGTCGTATTGGTTGCGATAGCCGCTGCTGATCACTTCCCAATCCTTGCCGTCACGATCGACTTTGCAGATCCAGCCGCCGGGGGCGAGGATTCCCGCGGCGTGGCCGTTGGCGTCCCAACGCCGCGGTAACAGGTGGTCTTCACCCCAATTCATCGGCGCTCGACTCGACGACGCTGCCTCGGGAAGCTTCGTATGGTTGCCGGCAACGACCAGCAATGACTCGCCGTCGGGAGCCAAGATCACCGCGTGTGGACCGTGCTCGCCACCACCCTTGATCGGCATCAGATATTCCGACGAATCGACCAATCCGTCACCGTCGGTGTCGGTCGCCCGATGCAGCCCCGAACGCGAACCGTTGACGACGACGTACAGCGAATCATGGGCCCACAACAGTCCCTGGGCACCGCTCAGATCGACCGGAAGTTTACTGACCCGGGTCTCCGCGTCAGACTCCCCGATCGCCGCCGGCTCGATCAAAAACAACCCGGCACCGCCCTGGTCACTCGCGATCAACCGCCCCTCACCGTCCGTCGTCAAACAGACCCAAGATCCCATCTCTTTCGGAACGTCGAACAGTTTCTCGACGCGAAAACCGTCTCGAGCCGTCACGTTTTCGGCGTCGCGAGCCACTTCTGTAACCGGATCGCCAGCCGCCAACGGACGCATGTCGACAAGGTAAAAAGTACAACCGGCCAACAGTCCGAACCAGAAAATCGCTATTCGACGCACGCTGTAAGCTCCAGGCGGGAAAAAAATGGCGGGATAGATCGGCCGCAGGATCGCTCGCCGATCCCAGGACTGTCCGAAAACCTCTCGTCGAACGGCGTTAGCCGCGGTTACTGGCGGGCCAGCCTCCTGAAAACCGGGACGCACGCCCCGCGGCTGATCGCCTAGATTCGCTGTGACGGGTTTTCGGACAGAGCCTAACCTCCGGACGAGTATAAACCAAGACACGGGCGACTTAATAACCATAGTCACACATTTTATCGGGCAGTGATCGCCGAACTCGATTTCTCGAGGCCGAACGTCTAGAATGGAATTCCCACCCGATTCACGGTCTCGGCGAGTTCGAGGCCGAAATGCCCCGGCCACCGCCGAATGGTCCGAACGTGTCGGCAGATTCCCCGCCACCAGTCGGCAGCCCACCGCCGCCTTAAAGCCAACCATCCCCCTCGATCGTTGTATTCGATGCGCCTCAGTCAACTCTCCCGTTGGTTCGCCGTAACGCCGTTGCACCGCTGCCCGCTCCAGGGAGTCGCTCGGTTCAGCGGCACTTCATTCGCAGTCGTTCTGTTCACGGTCGCTTCACTCGCGGGCGTGATCCTAAGTGGTCAAACCGCCGTCGCTGACGAATCCGCATCGCCCGCTAGCGTCGTGGTTGCCGAGCCGAACGAAGCGAATCCCGGAAGTGAGGAGAACGCCGGGGATACCGAGAACGCGATTCCTGCCGATTCGGTCGAGTACTTCGAAACTCATGTCCAGCCATTGTTGGCCGCGGCCTGCTATGACTGCCATTCCCACGACAGTGGTGAATCGGCGGGGCTGTTGATGCTCGATTCCGCCGCGGCGATTCGCGCCGGTGGCACCCGAGGCACTGCGGTCGTGGCGGGCGATCCCGCTGCCAGCTTGATATTGCGGGCCGTGTTGTACGGTGAATCCGACCTGCAGATGCCTCCCGACGGCAAATTGCCGGATCAGCAGATCGCACTGCTGAAAGCCTGGATCGAAGCGGGGGCGGTGATGCCCGCCGCCGATCCCGCGGAAGCGATGTCAGCAGCCTCCGCCCCGGCACGGGACCCGTTGGATCACTGGGCATACCAACCGCCGCGACGGGCGTTTGCGTCCGAATCGATTGCCGGCAGCGAGGCGATCGATGCGCTGCTGACCGCGAAACTGCAACAAAGGGGGTTGCAGTTTTCTCCTGCCGCCGATCGGCGAATCCTCTTCCGTCGACTCCATTTCGACCTCACCGGTCTGCCTCCGTCGTTCGCCGATGTGGTCCGATTTGAAAACGATCCGCGTCCCGATGACGTGGTGGTCGCCGAGGCGATCGACGCGCTGCTCGCTTCACCACACTTCGGTGAGCGCTGGGCGAGGCACTGGATGGACCTGGCCCGTTACGCCGATACCAAGGGGTATGTCTTCCAAGAGGACCGCGAGTACCCCGAGGCCTATCGCTACCGAGATTGGTTGATTAACGCCTTCAATCGCGATCTGCCCTACGCCGAGTTCGTCCGCCTGCAACTCGCTGCGGACCTGCAAACCGATGCCCAGGACGAACTGCCGGCACTCGGCTTTTTGACGCTCGGACGGCGGTTTTTGAATAACAAACACGACATCATCGACGACCGGCTCGATGTCGTCAGCCGCGGCTTGATGGGCATGACGCTCGCCTGCGCCCGTTGCCACGACCACAAATACGACCCCGTCAGCCAAGCCGACTACTATTCGCTCTTCGGCGTCTTCCTGAATACCGATGAGCCAGGCGGCGAACCGTTCGCCCACCGCTTGGTCGATGCGGACAAGCCGCGTCAGGCCCGCATCCTGGTCCGTGGCAACCCCGGCAGCCCCGGTGACGAGGTGCAGCGCCGCTTCGTCAGCTTCCTCGATCCGAGTCAAACGCCGTTCGGTGAGGGCAGCGGGCGAAACGAACTCGCCGCCCAAATCACCGCCGACACCAACCCGCTGACCGCTCGCGTGCTGGTCAACCGGGTCTGGATGCATCTGATGGGTGACTCGCTGACCGAGAGCCCGAGCGATTTCGGGACCCGCTGCCCACCGCCGCTCCAACAGGACCTGCTGGACCAAATGGCGGTCGAGTTTCAACACGATCAAGGCAGCATCAAACGTTTGATCCGGCGGATCGTCAGTTCACGGGCCTACCGTCAAGCGAGCCTGATCCACGATGCCGGTGAGCAGGCTGACCCCGCCAATACGTTGTACTGGCGGGCCAATCGTCAGCGGCAAGACTTGGAAGCGATGCGCGATGGTTTGCTGGTCGCCAGCGGACGATTCGACGCCACACTCAACGGCCCCGCCGTGAAGATCGATCAAGCTCCGTTCCCCAACCGCCGCACGATCTACGCTTATCTCGATCGCCAAAATCTGCCCGGATTTTTCCGCAATTTCGATATGGCCAGTCTCGACGCCCACAGTCCGGCGCGGCCGCAGACGAGCGTCCCCCAGCAGGGTCTGTACTTGCTCAACAGCGATTTTGTGGCCGAAATGGCTAGCGAACTCGGCCGACAGACACGGGAACTCGCCTTGCGGGAAGGCCCGGACGAGGCGATCAGCTGGCTGGTCCGCCAGGTCTTGTCGCGGTCGCCCGAACCGGCCGAGTCGACGCTGCTCAAGGAGTTTCTCGATTCGCCGGTCGATTCCGAATCGCTCGCTACCGAGATCCGCTGGCTCTGCGGCTACGGGACCTTCCACCCTGAAACGTCGCGGCTGCAGGATTTCACTCCGCTGCCGGCTTACCGCGACGGCCGTTGGCAGGGTGTCGATGGCGTCCCCGACGGCCAGATCGGCTGGGCCCACTTGACCGCCGACGGCGGACACCCCGGAAACAGCCTGAGCCATGCCGTCGTCCGCCGCTGGATCGCACCCCAGGATGGCACCGTGCGGATCAACGGCACCTTGAAACATCCCAGCGAAGAAGGCGATGGAGTGCGCGCGACCGTGTTGGTGGCGGGCGATCGTGTCGGCCAATGGGACGTACACCATGACGAAGCCAAAACGGCCGTCGATTCGATCGATGTCCACGCCGGCCAGTTCATCGATTTCGTCACCGACTGCAAGTCCGGCCCCGGCCACGATTCGTTCTCCTGGACCGTTCGCATTCGCTATCAAGGCACCGATCGGCTCGCCTTCGATTCCCAGAAACAGCACCCCACACCCCAACCCGAACCGCTCGACCGCTGGGCCATGCTCGCCCAAGCCTTGCTGGCATCGAACGAGTTCGCCTTCATCGATTGAGTTGCCGATGCGGAGCGACCGCCCCGGTCGTCGCCTCGGCCCAAATCGAAACCTTCACCGACCCAGGATCAATCCCACGATGTTCTCACCACTGACCCGACGCGAATTGCTCAGTCGTTCTGGAATGGGCATGGCCGCCTTGGCGATGCAGCCGCTGATCAGCGATCCGGCCTCGGCCGATGCGGCCGGCATCAACCCGCTGTTGCCCAAAGCCCCGCACTTCGCCCCCAAGGCGAAACGGGTGATTCACATCTTTGCCAACGGCGGCCCCAGCCATGTCGACACCTTCGACCCCAAACCGGCGTTGGAAAAGTACGCCGGGCAACCGCTGCCGGGCGAAACGCCGCGGACCGAACGCAAGACCGGCGCCGTCTTTCCCTCGGCTTTCAAGTTTAAGAAGTACGGCGAGAGCGGGATCGAAATCAGCGAACTGTTCGAAAACGTCGCCCAACACGCCGATGATCTCTGCGTGATCCGCTCGATGCACGCCAACGTCCCCAACCACGAACCATCGCTGCTGCTGATGAATACCGGCGAAGCCCGGCTCGTTCGCCCCAGCCTCGGCTCCTGGTTGACTTACGGGCTGGGAACCGAAAACCAAAACCTGCCCGCCTTCATCGCGATGTGCCCCGGCGGCTACCCGATCCAGGAAAGCCAGAACTGGCAAGCCGGGTTCCTGCCCGGGATCTACCAGGGAACCTACATCGACACCCAACACCAGTCGATCGACAAATTGATCGAGTTCATCGAAAACCGTCGGCTGTCGTCCGCGGACCAACGCCGACAACTCGACCTGATCCAATCGCTCAACCGTGAGCACCAGGCGCGCCGCGACGACGATCCCCAATTGGAATCGCGGATCCAATCGTTCGAACTCGCCTACCGGATGCAATCCGAGGCGGCCGAGGCCTTCGACGTGTCGCTCGAATCACGCGAAACTCTCGATGCCTACGGTCCCGGGGTCCAAGCCCGCCAACTGCTGATCGCGCGGCGTTTGCTCGAACGCGGTGTCCGATTCGTTCAAGTCTGGCACGGCGCCGGCCAGCCGTGGGACAATCACGACGACCTCGAAGTCAACCACCGGAGACTTGCCGGCCAGTGCGACCAAGCGATCGCGGCGCTGCTGACCGACCTCAAACAACGCGGCCTATTCGAGGACACGCTCGTCATCTGGGGCGGCGAATTCGGCCGCACCCCGACGGTCGAATTGCCCAAGGATGGAGCCAATGCCGGCAAAATCAACGGCCGTGACCACAACCATTGGGGCTTTTCGATGTGGCTCGCCGGCGGCGGTACCAAGGGCGGCTACGTCCACGGGGCGACCGATGAGTTCGGTTTCAAAGCGGTCGAAAATCGAGTCCATGTCCACGACCTGCACGCCACGCTGCTGCAG
>SKZY01000473.1 GCA_007127095.1 Planctomycetaceae bacterium | reverse complement strand
GCAGCCGAACAGGAACTGATTCAGCGGGGGACCGAACAGCGGCGTTCGTGGCGGGCCCAGCGGGAGACGTTGGGACCTGCTGTCGACGTTACCGACCCGGCAGTGCCGTATGTCGATTTAGCCCAAGCCTTTTTTACCCTTCAAGAACTGATCTTCCTGCGGTAGGCAATATGATTGCGAATGCTTCTGTCGGGAATCGGATGTCCCGCCGCAAAATCTTGCAACGGTCTTCGATCGGCTTCGGCGGATTGGCGTTTCATTGCTTGCAACATGCTTCGACAGCCACGGCGACACCCGCGCCTACACCCGCCGGGGCGGAGTCCGATTCGTTGCCCACCGACGCCGCGCTCGGACAACTGCACCATCGGGCTCGGGCCAAGAATGTTATTTTTTGCTTTATGTCGGGGGGCGTTTCGCACGTCGATTCCTTTGACCCAAAACCGCGGCTTCAACAATTGCACGGGCAACCGATGCCGCTACCGATTCAGCGGACGCAGTTCAACCAAAACGGCAACGTGATGGCCAGTCCGTTTTCATTCGCACCGGGAGGAACCAGCGGCTTACCGGTCAGCGACATGTTTCCTCAGTTACGCGAAGTTGCTGACGAATTGGCGGTCGTGCGATCGATGACGACGCCGGTCAACGAACATGCGCAAGGAAATTTCTTCATGCACACCGGGTTTCCGACGATGGGTCACCCCACCGCCGGTGCTTGGTGTGGCTACGGTTTGGGCACCGCCAACCAAAACTTGCCGGCATATGTTGTGCTGCAGAGCGGCACTGCGATCCCGCCCCACGGTGGCGTCAGCTTATATAGCAACGGATTTCTGCCAGCCGCCTTTCAGGGGTCGATTTTACAAGCGGATCGGGCGGAAGCGATCCCCAACATTCGCCCGCATGAAGCGGCAGAGACTCAGCTGCAGCGGCTCGATTTTGCCCGGCGGCTGAATCGGTCCTTTTGGAGTGAGACGGGCGAAGACGCACAGGTGGAAGGTGCGATTCGGAATTACGAAACGGCGTTCCGGATGCAGACAGCCGTTCCCGAATTGTGTGACATATCAAGCGAATCGGCGGAAACTTTGACCCTCTATGGGATCGAATCCGCCGATCAGGAAGAAGCTGCCTACGGGCGTCAATGTTTGCTGGCACGGCGACTGGTGGAGCAAGGGGTCCGGTTTGTGGAACTGTCTTGTCTGACCAAATCGATCGGTGCCGGCGGTGCGGCCAATCCTTGGGATCAGCACGGCGACTTGGAACGCGGGCATCGCTTGATGGGCCGGCAGGTCGACCAGCCGATCGCGGGGTTGATTCAGGACCTCCGCAGACGCGGCTTATTGGACGAAACGCTGATCGTCTGGGCGGGGGAATTCGGCCGCACCCCCTTTTCACAAGGGAGTGATGGGCGCGACCACAATCCGTTCGGGTTCAGTATCTGGATGGCTGGTGGCGGAATCCGCGGCGGCACGAGTTACGGCGAGACCGACGAATTAGGTTATCACGCGGTGGAAGATCCGTGTACGGTCTACGACATGTGGGCGACCGTACTGCATCAATTGGGGATCGATCACCACCGGTTGACCCACCGCCACAGCGGGCGTGATTTTCGGTTAACCGACGTCCACGGCAATGTCCTGACGAAGATTCTGTCGTAGCGATGGTGAGCGATCACGCACTGGTGAGCACGGCTACTTTTTCTATTCGAATTTTGAGGAAGGAACATGATCGGTGCCGAAAGACTGATCGCCCTGGCGATGCTGTTGCTGCTGATGGCCGGACCGAGCCGGGCGGCCGACTACTTCGTGGCGCCCGACGGGCGAGCGGAAAATAGCGGCACGCGGCAATCACCATGGGACATCGAATCGGCCTGGCAGGGACGCCAACGAATCGAGGCAGGATCGACCATCTACATGTTGGAGGGAGTCTACCGGCACCCGGAACGGACCTGGAGCGGCGGCCAGTTCGAAATCCGACTCTCCGGCAAGCCCGATGCTCCCATCCACATCCGCCCGCTGCCAGGCGATCGTGTGACGATCGATGGCGGAGTCACCGTCGCCAACGGCACTCGGCACCTCTGGATCTGGGAACTGGAACTCACGGTCTCCGAAGCCGCTGATTGGGATCGCCGTGTGTCCCACGCCGGTGCCGACCCGCGGCCGGCTCGCGACCATCCGGCCGGAGGCCTGACGATTCACGGAGGGGAGAATAGCAAGTTCATCAACCTCGTGGTCCATGGCTTGAGCAGCACCGGCGTCAGTTTTTGGCGTGGCGCCATCGATGCGGAATTGCACGGTTGTCTGATCTACGACAACGGTTTGATCGCCACCGATCGCTACCACGGCCCCGGAATCTACACCCAAAACCAGACGGGTCAGAAATCGATCACCGACAACATCCTCTGGGGAAATTATTCGACGACCATTCAGGCCTATGGAAGCGATCGGGCGTACGTCAACGGCTACCGCATCGTCGGTAACATCGCCTTCGCTCCGCTGAAGGCGGGCGGTCGGGCGGGAATATTGATCGGCGGCGGACGCCCCAGCGAAGCGATCGTGGCGAGTGAAAACATCCTCTACGAGGTGCCGCTGCGTGTCGGCTACACGGCGCCTCATAACGAGGACGCGGTCGTTCGCGATAACGTTTTGTTGAAAACCGACCTCAGCATCACCCGTTTTCGCCACGTGGATGCAGAAAACAATCGCATCGTTGATGGCTCTACCGTAGCGGCCGAGATGCCGCAGGAGAGTTGGCTACGTCCCAACCAATACGATCCCGACCGTGCCAACCTAGCGGTTTTGAACGGCGGGCGAGCCGCCACGGTCGATGTCGACTTGAGCGGGTTTCTCAGGCCGGGCGATGCCTACCGGATCGTCAGCGCGCTCGACTTTTACGGTCAACCGGTGATTGAAGGCAGCTATGACGGAGGACTGCTGGCACTCCCGGTCCCCGCCGTGGAAGCGACAGCCGAGGGAGAGTTTTGTGCTTATGTCGTCTTCCGAACTCGATGATTCATCCGACCAACAAGCGGTGCTCCGGGTAACTATCGCGGGTCCGCCTCCTCATGCCTGCGCTCGCTCGAGCGTGGCAAGCGGTCAACTCGCGGCAACGATGATGAACGTGATGTAGGCGGCGTAGCCGGCCAAAAACAATCCTCCCTCCCATCGATTGACTCGTTGCCCGGTGGCGAACACCGGCAGGCAGATGATGGCGACCGCGATCATGACGGGAATGTCATGGTGAAACGCGACTTGTGAGACGGCAGTCCCGGCGGGTGAGACAAGGCTGGAGACACCGAGTACACCCATCAAATTGAAGAGGTTGCTGCCGATCACATTGCCGACCGCAATATCTCGCTGACCCCTACAGGCGGCGAGGATGGATGTGGCGACTTCGGGAAGCGAAGTTCCGGCAGCGACAATCGTTAATCCGATCATCAGTTCCGACACTCCGAGCCCGCGAGCGATGGTCGTGGCCCCGTCGACGAACCAACGTCCGCCGATGACCAACAGCAGGAGCCCTCCGACGACCAGCGAAGCGTTGCTGAGCAGACCTCGCAGGTTAAATGCAGTGGACGGGTCGGCGAACTCGATCGTACTGGCCGATCGAATCGCCGCTATTTCTCGTCGGCTTTGGAAGAATGCCCACAGCGTGTAGGCGAGCAAACCGATTGTCAGTGCCAGTCCGTCATATCGGTCGACATGCCCATCATAGGCCATCAGCCAAACGAGGACGGAGAGTCCGATCATCACGGGAACATCGAAACGAATCAGCTGTCGCGATACCCGCAGTGGGACGATCAACGCGGTGATCCCGAGGATAAACAGCACGTTGAAGATGTTGCTGCCGACCACATTGCCGATCGCCACATCGGGCTGGCCGCTGAGCGTCGACCGAATGCTGACCACCAACTCAGGGGCGCTGGTACCGAACGCGACCACTGTCAGGCCGACGACCAGCGGCGAGATACCGACGGCCACGGCGAGCCGTGTCGCTCCACGGACCAGTAGCTCAGCGCCCAGCGTCAAGACGCCGATCCCAAGCAGCGACATTAAACCCGCAGTCACGAGCATCGATTTTATCTTTTATCTTTTCGGAATCGGAAACAAAGCGAGCATTTGAAAACCTACGACAAAGCCATTCCGACTGAGGCGTTAGAATCGGTCGTCATCGAACTCGCCGGGGACAAAGTCGATCGGAACGACACAGTTTGGCGGCTCGATCGCGTTCAGACGCCAATCCCAGCGTCTCCAGAAACCGAGTGATCGCTGCCAGTTCGCGATCGTCGCTAAGAGCTCCCGGGTCCGTGGATGGGTTTGGTCGGGCAACGCCCGCAAAACGTCTCGGCAGCCGCTGGGGTATCCCGCCATCAATAGCGCGGTGGCAAAGTTTCGACGGTAGTGCAACGGCACGTCGGCACGCTCCCAAGTACACCCGGGTTGCAGCACCAATCCGCGAAATATCCGCACTGCTTCGGCGGCATCCCCGGTACGTAGATGACAGACACCGAGCGAGTTGAGCGACCGGTTGTCGCGTCGGCTCGCTTTCAGTTTAGCGATCAGTCCGACGTAATCGTGATTACGAACCGCCATCGCGGATGGGACCGATTTCTGGGTAGAGCCGATACCGCTCGGGTTTGAAACCGTCGACGGTGAAACGGAATCCTTTACCGCTTGCGATGGCTGCGGCTTGATCGACTGCTGGCTGGCGATATTCAAGGGAACGGAGGGTTGCATCATCAGACTCGGGAAGGTGAAAGGGGCAGATCGAGCGCCGCACCGAGTGCGATTTCGAACCAACGAGCTGATGCCGTTGTCGGCATTCGAGACCGCAGCGGTCGCGGGCGATAAAAGAACAAGGAGCCAATGCGACGAAATCAGCGTCGCTGCTACACCTGCAAACGAACGTCCCGAGTCTGAAGAGTTGCCCAAAGCGAGCCGACGGACCGCACGCGAGCCGGAGTGGTCAAGAGCTGGCCAGTCAGCCGCAGATGGCGGCCACCGCAGTGACGTAGCGTGATCGGTTCATCGCCAATGCGAAACTTGGGAGAACCGGTTGCCAACCAGGCGGGCGATTCGAGCAACCGGATGGTGGCACAACGATCGGCTGGCCAGTCCTCACCCAGATCATCAACCGACTGAGCCGCAAGCGAGAGCGGTCCGAAGTCGTCGGGCGACGATCTACCCCAGCAGCTTGCAACGATACCCGACAACAGCCAAAGCAACGCGAACAACCGCCAAACGCTTGGCGGGCGGGTGCGACTGAAACGTGAAGGGTTGACGGATCGGGGCATGAAGAAGCGGCGGCATTGATGCAGCAGAGATCGCGAGAATCACGATCGCCAATCAGTATTTCGAGTCGCTCGCCGCCGTCAATGGACAAGCTGAAAAATTGACCTGCCCCTGCGACCTGCGACCTGCCGGATCGATACCCGCTCCGTTGCCGACTGTGTGTGCTTTGCGTCTCTGTGGCAAAGCAGGCGAGTTTGGGGAATCAGAGTCCGACCGGCGATCACTCACGTTCACTGGTGAAAAGTGGAATCTCCACGGCGCACATTACAAATGCCGAGATTCTCAATCGCCTTCATCCGCGACCGGGTGGGGTTTTTGGGTGGCGGGGTTGCGTCGCAGGATCAATTCCTGAGTCGGGTACGCGAAGACGATACCGTTGGCCTCGAAGCGGCGATGGATCTCGAGGTTGATCGCCTGTTGGATGTCCATGTAGAGGCTGTAATC
>SKZY01000228.1 GCA_007127095.1 Planctomycetaceae bacterium | reverse complement strand
CGGGGTAGGGCGAGAGTCTGAACCGGCGTCGATCTGCCAATCGGCGGTACCGGTGACTGTCCCTTCGGCGTCGGTATCCGCTTTTGCCGGAATCCCGGCGACGGCGGCGTCGATCGCCGATACCAATTCGTTGCCGCTGCGGGCGACGAATAGCCGCTCATTGATCATCGCCGCGGGGGCACGATCACAGCGGCCCAAACACGAAACGCCACGGACCTCGACGGCGTCACCGTGCTCTTCGCGGGCATGATCCGCCAGCCGCTGCGTCAACGGCAGCGATCCGTTGAGGTGGCAGCTCATGTCGCGACAGATGTCGACACAAACTCGCGGCGGCGGGGTCGTCCGAAAATGCGGAAAGAACGACACCAACGACTCGATCCGGTAGAGCGGCACACTCAGCTCGGCGGCGACTTTCTGCAAATCGTCGCGAGTCAAATAGCCGCCACGGCGTTTCTGGTAACGGTATAGCGTCGGGATGATCATCGCGGGCTCAGTCCTTCTCTAACAACTCGGTCAACCGTTGGGCAGCTTGTCGAAAGTTCGACGCATCAAAATCTGCGGGGCTGTCGGAGCGGAAACCGCTCGCGGTTGACACGCGCCCGAGTTGTAACTGATCACCCAGAACATCGAAGGCGTCCGCGATCGCCGCACGACGCTGGGCCGTCCATTCGTCACCCCCCCGATCACGGCCAGCCGCCGAATCACGCAACCGGACATGCGACCGCAGATACCAGTAAGCCGCGTCATACCAGTCGGGAACTTCGCTGCCCAGCCGCTCCGCTCCGGCGTCGGCGTCGGTATCGGAATCGTGATCCGCAACCGGATCAGCGACCAGGTCGATCTCAGTAACGAGTTCGGCCGGCAGCGGTCGAGGATCTTGCAGCCGCGCGAGGAAGCGGTCGAGGATCGTTTCGGCTTGGCGGGCGGCGGCGGCGATCTGGGCACCACCGGCAGCCCGCAAGCGGAACGTATCGAGGATCGATCGTAGGCTTGCGGCGTCTTCAGACGCCACCGCGTGCAAACCACTATCGATCAAGCCGGTTTGCAGCCAGGGATGCGGCTGCGGAAACCCAGCCGACGGCCGGCGGGCGAAGTTCGTGATTTGTAACTGGTGATGGCATGCGAAACAGTCGTAATCGGCGAGCTCCGGCCAAACGCTATCGCTCTTTCCCCCTCGAGCATCGGCAAACCGCTCGGCGGTCAAGCGAATCGCGGCTCGCAATGCTAGCGTGCGGCCGGCCAAAAACCGCCGCAATTCGGCCTCGCCAACCGGCCGTGGCAGGCCGTCGTCCGATCGATCGATCGATTCACCGAGTTGCCCTGCCGACGATTCGACCGTCCCGCCGTGGGCCGGCAATCGCCGCAGCGCCGACCAAGGTTCGAACCTCAACGCCGGATGACCAGCGGCGATCATGTCGTGATTCATATCGCGGACGACGCCGTCGGCCCGACGTGACCCGACATGACAGCTGACACAGTTTTCGACTCGGGTGACGAAACGGCTGTGGTCCTTCATCCCGCCACCGATCGACCAATCATCCCGCAGATGCGACTCCAACCAACCGCCCGCCGGGCCATGACAAGCTTCGCACGATACGCCTTCGCCACGTCGCCCCTGGTGATCGCCCGCCGTGACGTCAGCGGAAACGGAAATGAGCGATGGATGGAGCGTGTTTCCGGCCGCATCGAGCGGCGCGTGGCATCCGTTGCAACGCTCCCGCAGCAGCTGCGAAAAACGCTGCTCCGATCCGCGGGTGGCCGGATCGAGCATCTCGACAATCCGTCGCGACCGATCGCTTTCGAGCACGCTGCCGGCACCGACGTGTGGGTCGAAGGCGTTGAAAACCGTCTGGCTGCTATTCCAATCGACCGTCGGCCCGAGCGGGCCACCATGACAGGTGCTGGTCGCACAGGAATCGCTGCCCAACCAGTGCCCGACCTTGGCCGGTTCGACGAACGGGGCGGTGACAAACGTAGTGACGGTTTCCCCCGAATCGCTTGATGTAGGAGACGAAGCCGCGGCGGGTGTGGGCATCAGCGGCGGGACGGCAGCGGGCTGCGATTCGCCAGATACGGAAACGTCCAGCGGCGATACGTCGGGCAGCGACGAGTGGCCCGACGAGTGGTATTGGTGGCAGGTGGTACAACTCCCCGGTGCCCGATCGGCTAAACCACCGAACAGCGATCGGTAGGCAGCGGCCAGTGGTGCCGCTGTTACCACCGTCGGATCGATCGATTCGGCTGCCGCCGGAGTTGAGCGGTGGCAGGGGGTACACGAAGTGAGCCCGACGATCATCGATTCGGCGACCGACCGACCGGCGATGCCGTCATCTCGGGTCCACCAATCGGACAGCGCCGGCCGAGCCGACTGGGCGACGCTTCGTGCTTCCGGGTCGGCCGCCGGATGGCAAGCGACACAGGCGACCGTCCGGTGGGCACCGTGATCATAGCGCCCGGCTCTCAGATTCGGCTGCGGGATTGCCGGCAAGCGATCGAGCGAGTTCAAGTCTTCGTCGCGATGACAAAGCTGGCACTGTTGGGCGACTTGGCGGGTGACCGCAGCGAGCAGCGGCGACTCGCGCCCCGGTCCGCTATTGCCCGCCGCTGGCGGCGGCTTGCTGAGGTCGCGGACCGGCGGATCGTCTCCGCGACGGACCGACTCGGGATGCGGTGACTCATCGCCGATACCGGCGACCTGCCTGCGAATCGATTCCTGCAAAGACCGCAGCGGCACCCCGTGGGTCAGTACGGCCTGACCGAGGCTCTGTCCCGGTGTGGTCAACGGGTGACAGGCGATGCAGTGCTGGTCGAAGCGGATCGGCAGCGAGTGGCGTCCCCAATCGAAATCGCCCGAACGGACCCGACCCGCCGAGCCTGATTCGAATCGGTGACAATCGGCACATTGCAATTGCACGATCGATTCGTCGGATTGGTTCAGCCGTTGGTACCGTTGGCGGTGTTCGGGGGGGAGTCGATCGAGTGTCATCCCGCCGCGACGGCCCGCCTCAACTTGACCGGGAAGCATGTGCAGCGCGTGGTCAAAAGCGATCCGCGATGGCTGCGAATTTTCATCGCGGTCCAACGATCGAAAATCGCCGTGATCGGTCGCGGAAAAGCCGCTGACGCGGATAGGTGGCTGCGAATCCGCGGCAGCCAAACCGTCATGAAACCGCGTTACGTCGCGATGACAATCGACACAGGATCGATCATCACCGGGAATCAAGCGGTGCTCCCGGCCCCGGTGCTCGGAGTGGCAACCGGAGCATTGTCGATCGACCAGTTGGCCGGCGGCGTTGAAGCCGTCACTGTGGCTGTCGATCCCGGTGTGGCAGGCCAGACATTTGGCCGAGGTTTGGGCCACCGCCGCTTGTGGGTCCGGTTTCCAAGCGTCGGCAGCGATCGGGACGAAATCGACGTGACACAGAGCACAATTCTGCTCGAACGAGGCGTGGGCCGCCGAGACCCGTCCGCTACTCAAATGCCCGGTTCCGCCAGGAGCCAATCCGATCCAAGCCAGGTAAGACACGGCGGCGACTGATGCGACCAGAACGGCGATACGGCGATTCCGCTGCGAATGGCTGCGGCCACGAAAGTAGTCCAGCCGAATTCGCTGAGCGCGCGACTTGCCGGAGTGTTCACTCGGGTCGATCAACTGGGCCATCGGGACGGGTCACTGAAATTCGTATCGGGTCGCCAGCCGACGAAATCGGACGTGGTCTCACCAGAAGCGGAGGGCAAAATAGATGTGAGCGATCAGAAGGAAGCAAAGGGTGACTGACAACCCGATATGCAGTGGCAACCAAGCATGCAGCCAGCGGTGCAGTCGCTGCTGTAAGTTAAACTGACGTCGCTGTTCCGCCAATCGTTCCAACGGACCGATCACCCGTTCGGCCTCGGGTGAGCAGGCTTGGCGGAGCAACCGAAACCAGGCATCGGCCCGAGCCTGGCGGCCGAAGATCCGGACCTGGCTGACGCCATCGACCAAGAACGGCCGGAGTTCATCGTAGGCGTTCCACAACGACTTGGCGTCGTCCTGCTCGGTCGCCGCACTCGGTTCGATTCCGCGGGGTTCGACTTGATAGCGTTCCCCACGGCGGGCCGCTTCTCGGGGTGCCCCGATCACGATCATGCGGGTCAGTTCGGCTTCCGGTTGATCACCCATCAACTGACGAAACCGGGTCATCTCGGCTTCGCCAATCTGCATCGTCAGCACCGCTTCACGCGGCCCACAAGCGGTGCTCAGCAACTGATCGGCATCGCATGCGGCGGCCTCGGAAACGTGATCGATCTGTTCGTAAATCGTCTCGCCTGGGATCTGTCGCAACAGCCAACCGGGCAGCACGTTTTGGACAACCAACCCGTACAGCCCACTGATCACCGTCGTGATCAAGGCGATCAGCAGCCAACTCGACAACCAACCGCCCCACTGCAGTCCCGAGTGAACGACCGCGATCGGCAGACAAGCCATGCCGAACCAGATGTGGGCGGCGAGCCAATACTTGGTCGGGAACAGTCGAAATCGTCGCAGAGCCTTCCGAGGCCACAGGCCCATCTCGAAAGCGATGATCGCCGCAGCCACAACCCCCAACGTCAATCCCGGCAGACTGCCACCGCCCAGCCACGCTCCGGCAGACCAACTGGCAAACCCGTACCAACCGACCAAACCGATCGTCAACGCCACCGCGGCAAACAGCGGGAAGGCGTGTAATCTCCAACTGTATCGATCGATCAGCATTCGGCGTCGAACCCCATCCGGAAAAGTAACTCACTCTCGACGACCCGCACGCGATCATAATCGGATCTATCGCGTCATCGATGAATCGGGTTGATTGCGTAGAAAGCGGCGAGCAAGAACGACGCCCCAAACGATGCAAACTACGGCCACGAATTGCTGCAGATAGAAAGCAGGACCCAGGTTGTAATCGTGTGGCGAGTACCGGCCTCCACGAGTATTAAACGCGATGAGGGCCACTTTGGGAAGTAGCGCCTGCACGAGTAGCCCGACCGATAGCAGCACCACGCCGAAGCAACTGAGAAGTATCGATGTAATGAAACCGATTTTTTGCATGGTTTACCCCTGAAGTTGTCAGCCGTCCGCCGTTCAATGGTCGTCGCCATCGTACACCCACATCGGAACGGTTCGCCCAGCACGCACGAATCCGTTTCTTTCGTAGAACGTCACAGCGTCCGCGTCCGCTATCAGCACATGCTGATGGAATCCGGCAAAGCGATCCGAAAGCCGATCCATGATACCGGATCCCACACCCTGGCGAGTAAAATCAGGATGAACGAGCAAGTGGGGATAGTACACCACAAGGTGCCCATCCGAGATCGCGTTTCCCAAACCGACCATGCGCCCAGCGACACGGGCGTGGATCACGGCGTGTGAGCTCCTGAGCGCGGCGAGCAGTTCTCTAGGTTTACTTGCCGAGGACCAGCCACAAGAAACGTAGATTGGCAAGACGTCGTCAAGCGTGAATTCGCGATCGTCGTGGAAGGTCACTTCGTGCATGTCAGCTGCGCTGCCATCTCGTGAATGTTATCATGCTTCGTGCCTACAGTCCAAACAACCCCGCCATTGCTGCCAAAGGAATGATTCGCGATACGGTTCGTGTCCTGCAGTTCGTATCGCCAGCCTTCGGTTCGCGATCTCCGGGGGGGTGGTCGGGCCCCCCCCGTTTCCCCGATTCAAGAACCAGCGTCTTTCATTTTTTCGTCGAATTGTTCTGGCG
>SKZY01000432.1 GCA_007127095.1 Planctomycetaceae bacterium | reverse complement strand
GGTCGATCCGGGTGATTACGAAATCGAAGTGCTGACCACCCCGCAATTCACGGGAAATACCGCGAACCCGAATGCCGTCCTGACCAACATCGCTGTGGCGGAAGCCGCGGTTGTCGCTCCCCCGATCGGCTTGCAGAGGGTCAGTGCCAGTGAGTCGGTGATTTCAGGAACGGTGTTCCTGGACCTGAACGGCAACGGGGTGCTCGACGCTAACGAAGGGCGTGCCGGCGGGTTGATGGTGAGGCTGCTCGATCAGTCCAGCAACACTGTGTTGCAATCGACGCACACCAACCACGTCGGACAATATCGGTTCGATGCGGTTGCTCCGGGGGATTACATCGTCGAAGTCGTCGGCACCGATGTGTTCACCGGTGATGAAGAAAACCCGAATAGTCAGAAAGCGGCTCAGGTATCAAACAGCGATATCACGGTCGACTTCCCACTTCAGGACAATGTTTTGTCGAAACGAAACGGACCATTCTTGTTCTCGAACACGCTGTAGAGAACGTGCGGATCAACCGAAGAGTTCGGGGATCACTTGGCCGTCACGAACGAGTGTGATCGGTCGACCCGATTCGGTTTGGAACTCGGTCGTCGGATCGATGCCGAGGTTGGCGTAAAAGCTGGCCGCGACATCGTCCGGCGAGTAGGCATGATGCCGAGGTGCGGCAGCCGTGTCATCGCTTTCGCCGATCACTTGGCCGCCGCGGACACCGCCGCCGGCAAGCAGCATAAACATGCAACGAGGATAATGGTCTCGTCCCCCCTCGGCACTCCGCTCGTTGATTTTTGGCGTGCGGCCGAATTCGCCGCTGACCAATACCGCGGTCGACTCGAGTAAGCCGCGTTGGGCTAAACCGTTGAACAGTCCCGACAGGCCATCGTCGAGCTTGGGTAACAACTGGTCAGCCAGTCGGGTGAAGTTGTCTTGGTGAGTATCCCAGCCGCCGAGTTGTACGGTCACGTAGCGGACGCCCGACTCGACCAGGCGGAGTGCCAACAAGCAACTCAGGCCGAAACTGTCCTCGCCGAATTGGGCAGCGAAGCTGGGCGATTCCTGCGTTAAATCGAAGGCTTCGCGGGCTCGCTTGCTGGTCAGCATCGCATAGGCTTGCGCACCGAATTGGTCGAGTCCGTCTAGCAATTGTCGGTCGGCTTCGACGGCGGCGAAGCGGCGATCGAGTTGATTCAGCAGGGTTTGTCGGCGACGGATCGAATCGACAGTGATCCCACCGCCGAGTGACAATCCGCGGACCGAATAGGGGCGGCCGGGCTGCGGCGCCGAATTGGTTTCCAAGGCGGCGTAACGCAGTCCGAGAAACCCGGGGCCTTGTCCCACACGGGGAATTGCGACATTCGCCGGGATGTCTTCAGCCGTCGGCAATTGCTTGGCGACCACACTGCCGTAACCCGGATAGGTCATCGACGGCAGCGGCCGGCTGCCGGTATTGATGTATTCGCGACCAAGCTCGTGGGCGGCCAATGTGTGACTGACACCACGCAGTATCGCAAACTTGTCGGCACAGTTGGCCAGCCGCGGTAAGTGCTCCGAGATTTCGATGCCGGGGACATTCGTCTTAATCGGCCGAAAGCGTCCACGGATCGTGTCAGGCGCCGCCGGCTTTAAATCGAAAGTGTCGAGGTGCGATGGGCCGCCACCGAGCTCGATAAAGATCGCCCGGTCGGCGACACCCGATTCGGATTCGCCGCCGCGGGCTAGCCGGAGGTGATCGGCCAGCGTCAGCGAGCCGCCGAGAATCCCCGAACCGAGGATGCCGGCCTTGATCAAGTCGCGGCGGAGCAAGCCGTCGCAGGTGCGGTGAGTCGTCATGATGGTTCCGATAGGGGCAAAAGGATGAAGCGGACGGCTAAATGGCATCGCTCAGTGGGTCAAGAGAAACTCTTTGGTGTTCAATAACGCCCAGACCACCGACCGCACCCCATCGACCGGGTCGGACGATTCGCGAACGAAGTCGACGGCGATCTTCAGTTCGTCGGCGACGGGGTGGCGGCAGAGAGCGCGGAGGTAGGCTTGGCGGATGACCGATTCGATCGCGGCCGGCTCGACATCGACCGAGGCCGTGGTGGCTTCCGTCGTGCGATCACGATCGTTCCCAGGCGGGACGGAATCATCCGCGGCGGCTAACAACGTTCGCTGCTGGCGTAATAATTCGTTGAACCGCAGCGGCGGCCGGCCGGCTTGAACCAAGCGACGGTTGAGCTGCGCGATCTCGCGCCGCAGACGCGGCAACATCTCGGCTTGCCGCTGCTCGGATAATTGCAAATACCGACGGACGCGGAAGGCGGCTTGCCTTCGCATCCGTTGCTCGAGCACTGCTTCGCTGATCGTCTCTCCTGTCGACTCCATTGCCGGTCGCATCGCCGCTCCCTCGACCGCCCCTCTGGCCGTTTCGGGCCGGCGAGTTCGCAATCCGCGAGGCGGTAACGATTCGCCGGCGGCGCCGCGACGTGCGACTGGCCAATCGGCGGTCGCCTCATCGACCCAGCCGCCCGGCTGCCGGAGTGCCTGGTGGATATCGAAGTCATTTTGAAGATAGAGCGATTGCAGCAGGTTCGACTGATCCGAACGGTCACAATCGCAGTTGCTTTCGCGGGTCGATTGGCCAAAGACTTGCAAGGCAAAGTCGCCCCGGCCGCGGCGGACGGTCGCCAAGTCACCGCTGATCGCCAACGACGTCAATTCTCGCCGGGCAACCGCTTCGTCCGCGGCCCCAGCCGTGACCAGGCGGATCGAATCGCGGAGCACTTCGGCTGGCAGTCGCCGCGGAACGTGACGGCTGAAGTTTCTCGTATCGGCGGCGTTCGAGGCATTGGCATCGCTACTCCGCTGATACGCATCACTGGTCAAAATTTGTCGGTGTAACCAGTGCAAATCGAAACCCGACTCGATAAAGCCGGCCGCGAGGTAGTCGAACAAGGGACCGTTGCTGGGCGGGTTGCCGAGATTGAGATCGTCGATCGGGTTGACGATCCCGATCCCGAAATGGTTGGCCCAGACGCGATTGACGATCGCTTTGGCGAAGTAGGGATTATCCGGATGGCGAAGCCAATCCATCAGCCCGGTTCGCGGGTCGCCTTGGATTTCGACCAGATCGGCTTCGCCGAGGATCCGGCCGACCTTCGGTGGGGTGATATTGCGGAACCGTGGATTTCGCCGGCGCTGGGGCTGCTGGGAAGCGACGACCAATTCGGGAAACGGGATCACCTCCCCCTGCCGCAACGCCTGTGTCATCTTCAGCCGTAACGGCCCGCCACGCAATTCTTCACCGTCAGTGATCGCAGCCGTCAGTTGCCGGACTGTCGGTAGAGCATCGCGGGAATAGCTGGTGGGCGTGGCTCGGATCGGCGCGAACAGTTGGGCGAAACCGTCGAAATCGTCCTTGCTCCATCGATCGAACGGATGTTTGTGGCATTGGGCGCATTCGACGCGAACGCCGAGAAAACTGTAGGCGAATCCGATCGCCCGTTCTTCAGGTGTCCGAAAGTTGTTTCGCGACCAAAAGACCGATAGACCGGGACGATCGGCATAGGACTCGATATCTTCGCTACGGCAGATCTCGGACATCGTTTGGCAATATTCCAGATAGCTCTCATCCGGCAAACGACTTTCGGCAGCCACGATGCCGGCGACGATCTCGTCGTATGGGACGTTGTCGGCCAATCGTTGCCGCAACCATCCGAACCACAGTTTTGAAGCGAGCCCGCGGACCGGCAGCGCATTATTCAGTTTGGCCTCGTTGTTTCCCGTCCAATCGGACAGCCGAGTCGCCCACCAGGCCGCGTAGCTGGGGGCAGACAGGCAGGCTTCGATGAATTGCTCGCGTTTGTCGGGCGACGGATCAGCCACAAACCGCTCCACCTGGGCCGCTTCCGGAAGCATTCCGGTCAGGTCGAGCGAAACGCGGCGGATGAAGTCCGAATCGTCACAGATTGCTGACGGCACGATCCGTAACTTGTTCAGTTTTTCCGCTACCAGAAGGTCGATCGGGTGATCCGATGGCCGTGCGGGGCTCACATCGTGCAAGTCGACCGATGCGGGACGCAGCACCGGGACGGCGACGACCGCGCTGTCGTAAGCGATCACGACATGTGTATCGCCGGCGCCGATCGAATCGACCTGACCAGTGGCCGAAATCGTCGCCACGGAATCGTCATTGGTCGTGAACCGGCAGAGCTCGGTAACGTCCTCGCGAGTACCATCCTCCCAATGTGCGATCACCCGCAGCGGCACAGCCTCACCGGCTTCGTCGAAAACGATTTCAATAGGGGTCACCTCGAGCCGGTCAAGCTGGTGCAGCTCGCCGCTGAAGGCAGCCCCGCCACCGATCCATCGCTGCAATACCCGATATTCCCATCCGTGTCGGTCGAGCAGCTGGCCGCCCTCGTGACGGTCGGCATCGATCGGCTTGAACAGGATCAAACTTTCTTCGACGTCGTCGGGATCGACCCGACCGGTATCGGGATCGGTCAAGGCGCTGTGGTCGGCGGCGAAGTCGTAGCCGAACAGCGACAGGGCAAAACCGCCACGGCCTTGGAATGAGCCGTGGCAGGCCCGTCCGTTGCAACCCAAATGGCCCAGCAGCGGACCGATATGTCGCTGGAAGTCGGGGACCTCGTCGACGTCGCCGGTAGCAAACCGCGACGACAACGGCGGCAGCGACTCTGCTGCGCGGACATTCGTCTGCGACGCCGCCAAGGCGAACCAAACCAGGGCGGATCGCGATGCGAAACGCAACAAGCCGCTACGGAAGGGAAGAACGGTCATCAAGGCTGCCTCGTCGATTGGGTCGAGCCGGACCGGTCGAGACCGGCGGCGCGAAGGTAGGCGGGGGATTGTTTGGTCAACGGTTCGGCTTCGAGCCGCTCGATCGACTGTTGAAGAAAATCGATCTGGCGACGACTCCGTTGGACTGCCGCGCGAGCTTGCTCCGCCCGCTGGACATAGATCGCTTCCCGGCGGCGGAGCGCTTCATCGTCGAGACGCAGTCGTTCCAATTCGATTTTCCGCAGTCGCTGCATTTCGACCAACAGACGGCCCCGATCGGCCTCGGTGGGACGAACCTTCAGTCGAGCACGGATCAGATCGATCCGGCCGCGGGCTTGCCACTGTCGCAGCGCGACGTCGTAAAACCGCGGCCCCCGGCGCAGCTGGATTTCGAGCCGACTCGCCGCCCGGTCGAGGTCGCGGACCGCCCGGGCATACTGCTTCGGCTCTTCATCCCGCAGAAAGGTCAGCATCGGCAGCAGATCGGGAAGGTGTTCGGCCGCCAAGCGTTCACCCGGCCCCAACGTCGATTCGTCGTCCTGCGTAGCTGTTTGGGAACCCGCCACGGAACCGACCGAGGCCGCCACGATAAACAGCCAAACGATAGCCACTGAGCGGCCGACGATTCGTGATCGAATCGCCCAGATACGAATCGCCAAAGGTTGTGTGTAGGTGAATGAGTCGATTCGATTCTTCAACGGAGTGTCTCCTGCGGTTCGTCAGCCGGCGCCACGCCGGGAAGCTCGCTGGCCGGCATCCGAGTAATGGCGATCAGCATCCATTCGGGCGGTGCTCCACCGGCCGCAGCGTCGTCCTCATACGTGACCGATTCCGATTCAACCCACGCTGCCACCGCCGGCGGTTCCTCCCATTCGATCGTGGCTTCATCCGCCATTTCCCAGGCGTCGAGATCGCTGATCGAGTCGATTTCCGACCAGGCCAACGC
>SKZY01000311.1 GCA_007127095.1 Planctomycetaceae bacterium | reverse complement strand
GACGCCGGCAAGTCTGCGGCCCGCTCAACCACTCGCATCCCGCGGCCGCCACCACCCTTGGATGCCTTGAGGATCACCGGATAACCGAGCTTGTCGGCGACTTCCAGAGCTTCTTCGACGCCGGTTACGGCCGCGGCGGTCCCTCCCAGCACGGGAACCCCGGCTCGTTGGGCCAACTCGCGGGCTTGGGGCTTGTCGCCGAGCGAACGGAGGGCGTGGACGCTGGGGCCGACGAAGCAGATCCCAGCCTTTTCGAGTGCCGCCGCGAACTCGGGGTTCTCCGAAAGAAAACCGTAACCGGGGTGTACCGCATCGACACCGTGACGTTTGCAAATCGCTACGATCGCGTCGATATCGAGATAATTGCGGATCGGCTCGCCCGGCTTACCGATTTGATAAGCTTCGTCAGCCTTAAAACGGTGCAACGCGTAGCGGTCTTCGTGCGAATAGATCGCGACCGTGCGGATGTGCAGTTCCGCGGCGCTGCGAAACACGCGGGTCGCAATCTCGCTACGGTTGGCCACCAAGATTTTCTGGATCGGGCGAATCGTCATCGGTCGGTTCGTAGTCAGGCGGGGCGGATGGAAAGCGGGTCAGGCGTCCGGCGGACGTCACCAGTCGCCAGAAAATGTAACCCAAGCGACGCGGCTTGAACGCCCCATCTCGCATCGATTGAGGGCAAAAAAAAATCGCGTCGTCCAAAATCATCGGACGACGCGATTGCATTTCAACGATCGAGCGTACGGCGGCGGGAAACGCCACCGACCGGTCAGATTAGAGGCTGGCCACTTCCGTTGTGTCGAAATCGAACGAAAGTTCGTGCGACGAACCCGCAGCCAAGTCGAGCTGGCGCTCTTGACTGACCGAAGCCCCATTGACCTCGGCCGTCACGCGGATGGTGTAGCCGTCCCAAACCTGGCCAGCGGAGAGCTGGCGGGTGCGGAATGTGCGAACTTCGCCTTCGCCACGCGTCTCGTTGCCGGCCAAAGTCACTTTGGCGTCGGCGGGAACTCGCAAGGTCACTACGGTCTCCAAATCGGAATCCGCCGCGACGACGCTGTCCCGGTTAGCCGCAGGCCCTCGGAAAACCAATCGTTCGGCAGTGCCCCCGCGCAGTTTGACCGTGCGGGTTTCGGGAACGTCATTCCCCTCGAAGAAAACTTCGACATCGTACTTGTAAGTGAAGCCCGACTCCAAGCCGCTCGACATGAACTGGCGGATCGGTCCCTGGCTCTTCGTCCGCTGACCATTGACGTGAACGATCGCCGATTCAGGCACCGACAACGTCAGGATGCCGACATCATCTCCGATTTCGGCGTCTGCCGAATCGGATGCGTCCGATCCGTGATCACCGGCGTCGTAGCCGTCGCCATCATCTTCGATGATCACTTCGGAACCATAGCCGTGGTAGCTGGAATAGCCACCCGAGCTACCGCCACTGCTGCCATAGGAACCGCCACTGCTGCCGTAGCTGCCGTAACTGAAGCCGCCCGAGCTACCACCGCTGCTACCGTAAGAACCACCACTGCTGCCGTAAGACGCACGAGCGGCAACCCGAGCGGCACGGTGTTCACGGATATGCGCAGCGAGTCGCCGCAATGGGCCGACATGGGCCTTGCCCGAAGAGCCGTAACTGCCTGCGGAGCCGTATCCGCCGGACGAACCGTAGCCGCCTGACGATCCGTGGCTGGCCATCGCGACATGATGCCGACCGACCGAACCACCCGAACTGCCGCCGTAACTACCGTAGGAAGCGCCGACACTGCCTCCCGATGATCCGTGGCTAGCTCCCCAGGAACCGTGGCCGGCACTGGCAGTCGAGCCCGCGGCAATGGCAGCGACCACCACGGCTAGACCCGGAAACATACGCAAACTTCTCATGAAATCCTCACCGCTCGTAATTGTGTGAACCGCTCTGCAACCCTGAATTTTTGCCGTCACGGACGAACCGGATCCGCGCCGGGCGATTACTTTTAGATTAATGTCTCAACGAAGACATTCAAGCAGAATAGGTAAATTTTGGCGAATACGGAGGCCGGGTTCTCTGGGGGCTTTGTGAGCCGGCGGTTGATCCGGACAATCGCCAACCAACGCGGGCTACTCGATCGCCGAGCACATGGCGGAGCAGTTGACTGGTGAATCTTGGGAAGGGCTCGTCGCCCGCAACCAGGCTGACGCCAATGCCGGTAACGAAGCCGTCCTGACCCTGAAAGCCGACAGCAATACCCCGGCGGGTACTGCTTCGAACTCACAATCGTGGCAGCGGGGGCATCGGGGGGAGAGGTTGTGCCGGCCGGGGAGGCACGACAACGCGAGCAACGGGACGCGGCTCCGGAATTCTGGAGAACGCTGACACGACACCGACCGGATGCTGAAGCTCCCAGGTGGCCAGGTCACCCCACGGCGTATCGGCATGGTCGCGAACGACCCGCTGCAGCAGTTGGATCGCCGCCTGCAGCCGAGTTGCACTGATCGTACCGCCTAGCAATTCCGACGAAGGTTGCAGGGTCAATCGATTGAAATTACCTTGGAGTATCATCATGCGACTCTGCGAACTCGCCATGATCTCGCATCGCAACATGAACTCGTGGATTCGGACGCTGTGTGCGAGCAGTCTTCCCAGATTGAGGTCATACCAAGCTTTCCAACGTGGCGATTGCTCGTGATGATACTCGCTGGGAGTCATTTGTTCTAATGCGATTTCCGACAGTGATGCCTGTCTGTCCGTTTGATCGGCTTCCAGGTCAACATAATACTCTTTATCGAATCGCAACATCATGATTTGAATCGCTTGTTCGATCATCACTTGCGCGGGGCGCAATCGCATCACGCTCGCTTGCAGTTCGCCAGGTAATTGCTGGGCAAACCTCTGCGGCGTCTGATAGAAGCCGATCGAACGATACGGAAATTGGTCATCCAATCTGGTGGGATATCGCATTTTTGGCGGCCAATACTCTGCCGCTCCTGTCAAAGCTGCGGCTTCGATTACCGCCCGCCGCAACGGGTAGCGGTCGATGTCATAAGCGATTTCGAATGCACTGCGGTAATCGGGCATATATTCGAACAGTTGTTCGCGAGAGGCGGTTGCCAAGTCTCCGGGGCGATTCAGCGCTGTGAATGTTCCGCCTGTCGCGAGTGCCAATCGTGTGAGTGCATATGGCCCACTGGGGGCCAACAGCCTTTGACGGTGGGGGCCACCGAAGTTTTTGGCGCCCAGGCCCGCTGGAATGATCGGTCCGTTGCCCCAGTCGATGTCAGTCGACTCGTACCAATACGGAAGCTGGGCGCGCTCGGGAAAGGCACTGTCGGGCCCACGATCGACCGGCAACAAAATCGGCATGTCATATGGCGGCGGCAACGAAAATTGTTGAAGCCCTTTCCTCATGCCCAAGACCGACAGCGGCCCAACGACATGAACCCGAGCATTCCGTCGGCGACACAGCATGATCACGTCTTCCAAGGCGTTCAGATCGTCACCCGATTCGTCGGTCCAGACCACGACTTCGATTCGTGTTTTGCGGTTCTTTGCCGGAATACTTGCGATCGCCGATGCCACCGCAGTCATGACGTTTTCGATACCGGTTTCGTCGATCGGCACATTGATTAGCGTATTGGCGATCTCTTGGGGCCTGGGTTGCCCAGAATTAACGCCCAACGGTACGACGCGATGGCCGAAGGCGAAAACCGCCGTGCTTGGCCACGGCCAGCTTCCCGGTTGACGCGATGCTTTCACTTCATCATAAAAGTTTTTGATGATCGGCGCTACTTCTTGTCGCTCGGCGACCAAGCTGATCGAAGCGTCCATCACCCAGACGATCCAGACCGGACCGTCATGGCCCATCGCTTCACGTAACTGATCGAGCACGCCCTCGGTGGCATGACTGGTTGAACGTGTTTGCCGCATCCCGTCACGCGGTTCCTTCAGCAAAGGACCTTGAAAGTACTTGCCACGCTTGGATGCCGACGCCATCAGCTCGATTGCCGACTTCGGACGCTTCGCTCTCGATTTGGTTCGATCGGAAGCCGCATTGGTCATTTCACCGAGCAAGGAATCGGCGTCAATTGGTCGATCCGATGCGACATCTTCCAGCAACTCGCTGATGTCAATGCTCGGATCTATCTGCGAGTTCGACACCTGCTGCAACTCGCTGATGTCGAGAACAGGCGTTTCGGCATACGGATCGGCTGACTCATCGGTAGTCATTTCCAATGCTTCCAAACGCACCAACTCCGTATGGTCCTCGCCCTCGGTCTGGCCGGAGTCGATGCGGAACAGACTCACCGAGTTCTTGATCTCTGGGAACGCGATTAAGGCAAGCAGGATAAGCAGAGCGGAGTGAATCACCATGGAGGTGAGAAAGCTGGAGTACTCCCGTGTCAACGACACGCGCGGGACCAACGGTGAAACACGAGTGTCGTCAACCGTCTCTGTCTGATCGGCAATCTTCTTGAACATCATCGCATCACTCGCAAATGACCTTGAATTACGCTGGAATGATTGTACGCGGTTCCGTGCTGAGCAGTCCGACCCAAAGATCGAGCTGGTCAGACGCCTGGTCTTGACGGGATTCTTCGTCGCTGTAATCGAGTCGTTCGAAAACTTGGTCGATCGTCGCGACGTTCCAGTCGACGGAAGGTTCAGCCGTGTTCGACTTTGCTGGCGAATCGAGCGGATGCCCAATCGTCTTTTCATCGATCGGCGTTGATGGCGTGAGTTGCATCGCCGACTCCCACGCTGGCGCGAACACCAACCCTTCCGCTCGGTTGTGGCGATTGTTCCGGGCGATTTGGTTCAGGACGAGAAGGGCATCGAGCGGTTCGATTCGGCCGTTACCGTCGGTGTCGTAGAAAAAACGCGGCGACTCATCGACCAACATCTGCACCGGAACCCCGCCGCTAATCCCCTCACGCTGAGCCTGAGCCAACCGGTTGAGAATCAACAGCGCGTCCAGCGGCGTCAGGTTGCCGTCAGCGTTGACATCGCCGTAACGCAACGGATTCTGCAGCGGGCTGGTCGCCAGCAGGATCGTGACCGTCGCCGACTCGCTGACGCGACCCTCGATGTCGCTGATGCGGTAGCTGAAATGATCTTCTCCTGCCGCATTCGCAGCAGCGACGTAACGGACGCGCCCGCCACCCAAGATCAGCAATTCACCGGCGACGGGCTCGATCACGATCTCGATCGACTCGCTATCGATCTCCGCGGTCGTGGCTTGGGCACCGGCCAATAAATCGATCTCCAGCGGATCGCCTCGGTAGGTGCCGACACGATCGTCACTCACCAGCGGCGGATCGAGGATATCGGCGAGCGTGATCGTCAGCTCGACGGGCTGGCTGCGGGCTCCGAGCGAGTCGACTGCCACGACATCGATCACGACTTGTCCGTGGGCCAACGGCGCAGCGGTGAAACGCAGCACACCATCACCGCCGAGTGTCGGCAAGCCGTTGGCGGTGAAGAGATCACGACCAGGCTCGGGGATCGTCAGCTCGAACTCGACTGTTTGCTCGGCGAGTTCGTCCAGCGCCGTCGGTGGACCCGGCAGTACATCGGTCGCCCAGGGGGCCGCGTAGGCCGCGCGATCGTGGCCGATCAACAGCTCGTCGCCGGGAGTGAACTGCGGCGGGTCGTTGGCCGGCAAGACACGCAGCGTCACGGTTGCCGGCTGAGACCGCTCGGGCGGCAGAAACACCGGCACGCCATCGCCACCCGGGATCGTCGTCTTGCCGTCGTCCTCGAT
>SKZY01000295.1 GCA_007127095.1 Planctomycetaceae bacterium | reverse complement strand
CGGGCCATGTCGAGCCAATGACGTCCCCAACGTTCGCCGAAATGGTCCGACGCCAGCAGCGAATCGACCAACCGTTCGTAGGCATCCGGGGCGGTCGAACCGACGAAGGCAGCGGTCTGTTCAAGCGATGGCGGTAATCCCAGCAGGTCGAAGTGGAGCCGGCGAATCAGCGTCCCCCGCTCGGCCACTGGCGACGGTTCGAGACCGGCTTGCTCCAGACGCGACAACACGAACCGATCGAGCGGCGCGACCGCGGCTTCGCCGATTTCGTCGACCGACGGTACAGCGGGCGGCGTCGTAATCGGCCGGAACGCCCAATGACGATCGAAACGTCCGCCGGCCGCGATCCAAACGCGAAATCGCTCCACTTCCTCCGCGGTCAGCGGATCACCGTCGGGTGGCATCCGCAGCGATTCGTCGTCGGTCACGATCCGGCGGATCAGTTCACTGCCGTCGGGATCGCCCGGAACGATCGCCACCGCGGACGAATCGGCAGCCGCCTGAGCCGCCGCGGCCGAGTCCAACCGAAGCCCCGATTCGGCGTCGTCGGGCCCGTGGCAGAGCAGACAGCGTTCGGCCAAAATCGGCTGGATGTCGCGTGAAAAATCGACCGCGTCCGCGACGACCGCCGGCGACTCGGCGGAGGCTTTGGTCGCCAGCGAGAGGAGGCCGAGACCGAGCAGCACGATCGCGAAATGGACGGCGGGTGATCGTTTCATCGACAGCGGGCCCTCGCGGTGAATCAGACTCAACCCGCAGTTTACCCTGATACTCCGACACATCACAACGTTTGACAGCTAACCTTAAGGATCGACAGGTAGAAAAGGTCAGACACCTTCTTGTGCGAAGCACCCGAAGAACGAGTGCCTCGCAAAAGGTGCCTGCCCCTTTTCTGAACGTCTGCCCCCTTTTTAACGTCCCCGCCATTCGTCCCACCTCGCCCCCGAGTCACACCGATGCCACATCGCCTTGATGCCGCCCTGTTGATCTGCTGGACCGGACTTTCGACCGGCGGCGGCCTGACCGCCGCCGAGCCCAAATCGGTCGACGACGGGATTTCGCATCCCGCTACCGATTGGCTGTGGTGGCGTGGCCCATCGCGAAACGGCACCGCAGCTGCGGGTCAGCAACCGCCGGTTGAGTTCGGCGAAAGTGAGCGGGTCCGCTGGAAGGTCGCTATCCCGGGGCGTGGTTATGGTTCGCCGACCGTCGTCGGTGACCGGGTCGTGATCGCCAGCGGCGACGAATCGACCGGCGCCCAATCGATGCTCGCGTTCGACCGTGCGACGGGTCAGCAGTTGTGGGAAACCGTGGTCCACGCCGAGGGCGGGATGCGCAAGAACACCAAATCGACGTTGGCCTCGAGCACCGCGGCCTCCGACGGCGAGCGGTTGTTCATTAACTTCCCCAACTCGGACGCCCTGATCACCTCGGCGCTCGACCTCGACGGCAACCTGTTGTGGCAGACAAAGATCTCGGACTACGAGATTCACCAGGGGTACGGCGCGTCGCCGGCGATCTACCAGCGATTGGTGATCGTCACATCCGACAACAAATCGGGCGGCGCGATCGCCGGGCTTGACCGAGCCACCGGGACGGTCGTCTGGCGGCGGGAGCGTCCCGAATTGCCGAACTACCCCTCGCCGATCCTGCTTCGCGTCGGCGACCGAGACCAAGCCGTCCTGGTCGGCTGCGACCGCGTCGTCAGCTATGACCCGTTGACCGGCGAGACGATTTGGGAAACCGCCGGTGCGACGACCGAGTGCGTGACCTCCACGCTGACCGACGGCCGACTGATCTACACCAGCGGCGGCTACCCGCTGAATCACATGTCGGCGATCACGGCCGACGGCGAACCGGTCGTCGCTTGGGAAAACTCCGAACGGCTCTACGTCCCGTCGTTGGTGATTCGAGAAGGGTACCTTTACGGCGTGCTCGACGCTGGTATCGCCGTCTGTTGGAACGCCGCCAGCGGTGAAGAAATGTGGAAACGACGGCTCGGTGGCACCTTCTCGTCGTCGCCAGTGCTGGTTGACGACATGATCTACATCAGCAACGAGTCGGGCGATTTTTTCGTCTTTCGGGCCGTACCGACCGGACTGGAGATGTTGGCCAAGAACCGGCTCGGCGATCTCGTCTTGGCGACACCGGCGATCTGTGACAGCCAGATTTTTCACCGGGTCACCGACGTCGACGACAGTGGCGTGCAGCAGGAGTTTCTCTACTGCTTGGGCGACTGAGCCCGATCGCGGCGGTTTGGCAGTCGATCGTGACGGTGGGCGGAAAACGCGGGCCTGCGAATCCGGTTGGCGGTTTGCTACACTTCGTCGCATCGTTTCCGTTGCTATCCGCCTTTCCGCCGACCAGCCCCGCTCCCCGCCCATGCCGCGTGACTTTCTCAAAAATGTTTCGGACGACTACGACGTGGTCGTCATCGGCAGCGGATTGGCGGGTTTGACCAGTGCCAACATCCTCGGTCGGGCCGGACACCGGGTGCTGTTGCTGGAACAGCATTACAAGCTCGGCGGCTTGGCGACCTGGTTCCTGCGGCCCGGGGGACACATCTTCGACGTGTCGCTGCACGGTTTCCCTCACGGCATGATCAAATCGTGTCGCCGCTACTGGAACGCCGACATCGCCGACCGGATCATCCAATTGAAGAACATCCGGTTCGACAACCCGATGTTCTCGTTGACCACGACCTTCAATCGCGCAGACTTCACGTCGCTGCTGAGCACCCGGTTCGGAATCCCGCTGGAGACCGTCAACGCCTTTTTCGATACCGCCCGGGGGATGAACTTTTACGACGACCAATCGACGACCACCCGGCAATTGTTCGACCGTTTCTTTCCGGGTCGAGAAGACGTCGTGCGACTGTTGATGGAGCCGATTACCTACGCCAACGGGTCGACTTTGGAGGATCCGGCGATCACCTACGGGATCGTGTTCAGCAACTTCATGAGCAAAGGTGTCTTCATCTATCAAGGTGGCACCGACGACCTAGTCGCCCGGATGAAGCGTGAGTTGGAAAAAAACCATGTCGAGATCGCGATCCGTTCGCCGGTCGACCGGATCGTGGTCAACGACGGTCAGGTCTGCGGCGTCGAAGTCGGCGGCCGGCGGATCGGCTGCCGCGCCGTGGTCAGCAACGCCAACCTCAGGACGACGATCCTCGATCTGCTCGGCCCCCAGGCGTTGCCGGCCGATTTCGTCGCCGAAACCGAAGCGGTGCGGCTGAACAACAGCAGCACTCAGGTCTATATGGCGATGAAACCGGACGTGGAAATCGACCCGGCGACCGGAGACCTGTTGTTCACCAGCACCGCGGCCACATTCCGCACCGACCTGTTGCTCAGCCGCGACATCAGCAGCCGGACCTTCAGCTTTTACTATCCCGACACCCGGCCGGGGAAGCCACGTCGGCACGCGGTAGTCAGCAGCACCAATGCCAATTGGAGCGACTGGGCCGAATTGTCGGCGGCCGACTACGAGGCGAGCAAACAGGAACTGATCGACACCACGATCGACGCCTTGGAAAAGTACGTCCCCGACGCCCGCAGCAAGATCGACTGGGTCGAAGCGGCGACGCCGCGGACTTTCAACCACTACACCCAACACCAGCTCGGGGCGAGTTTTGGCACCAAGTTCGAAGGGCTGGGAGTCAGCCGGGCTTTGCCTCAAAAGATCGGCGGAATGTACCACGCCGGGAGCGTCGGGATCATCATGAGCGGCTGGTTGGGGGCGATCAATTACGGCGTGATCGTCAGCAATGAGGTTGATCAGCGACTGTCGAGCGGGCAGCCGGTCGGCTGATTTTGCGACGCCGTCCCGACCAGCGGACGAAAGCCTCATCGAGGGCGACCGCGGTCAACAGCGCACCGCCGATGATCACCATCTCCCATTCCTGCGAGATCCCCAAGACCACGATCGCTTTGTAGAGGCAACGCATCACCGCCGCCCCGGCGATCACCCCCAACACCGCTCCGCGACCGCCACGAAGACTGCAACCGCCGAGCACCGCGGCGGCGATCGCGTAGAGTTCATAGAACGAACCCGACGAGGCCGGCTGGACCGAATTGAGTTCCAAGGTGAACAGGATGCCGGTCAAGCCTGCCAAGGTTGAACAGACGACATAGGCGAACACCACCAGTGCCGAGGTGTTGATGCCGCTGTAGCGAGCCGCCCGTTCGTTCTCGCCGGTCGCCAGTAGGTGGCGGCCCCAAACCGTGCGGTTGAGAAAACACCAGCCGACGATCGCCACGACCAACAGGATCAATCCGCTGGGCGGAAACCCTATCCAGGCAATCGACGACCAGGATGGCGAAGTCCCACTGATCTTGGCCACCAGCGGGACCGGGATCGAAAAGACCGACCCGGTGAACAACGTCTTGAACTCGGTCAGCGCCCCGAGCAAGCCGATCTGGTTGTCCCCGGTCAAGACGCGGGCGACGCCGCGGTAGATCAACAAACCGCAGAGCGTAACGACGAACGGTTGCAGCCGTCCCCAGGTAATCAACAGACCGTGGACCATCCCGATCGCGGCGGCGATCAGCAACACGATGCCGCTGGCCAGGAACGGGTCGGTGTGGGTCAACCGATCGAGCCGCACCGTCAAGCCGGGGCGGAGCGATTGCAAACGGTCGCGAAGTTCGACGAATGCCTCGTCGCCATCATCGACAACCCGGGCGACAACGACCGCGGAACGTCCCGACGTACTGGCAAAACTGAAGCGGTCGCCCGGCTTGATATCGGGCAACGGGTCGACCAGGCGCAGCGCCGGTCCCAACAGCGGTTCGACCGCATTGGAGCGAACCTCGTCGATGCGGCTTTCAAAATCGCTCGGCTCGTACCGGACATCGACGATTTGCACCAACAAGACGCCCGAAAGTGCGACCAACGAGCCGATCGACAGGTCGATCCCCCCGGTGATGATCACCACCGCCACGCCGAGTGCGATCAACCCGTAGAGCCCGGTATCGCGGACGATCGATCGCAGGTTCGGCGGGGCCGCGAAGCTTCCCTCGAGCAGGCTGGTGACGACCACGATCAACAACAGCAGCAGAAAAATGCCGAGGTTTTGCAATCGCATCGGGCGTCCAACGGTGAGTGCTAGCTGGCCGAACGGAGGGCTTCGAGCGCCTTGGCGTAATCGGGTTCTGACGCCACTTCGGAGACGACTTCACGATAAACCACGGTCCCCGACGAATCGAGGACCAGGACGGCGCGGGCCAACAGCTTCAGTTCTTCGATCGTCAAACCATAGTCGTTGCCGAACGCATGGGTCTGGTAATCGCTCGCCGTCCGCATCGCCGAGATATCTTCGGCGCCACAGAAACGGGCTTGAGCGAACGGCAGGTCCCGGCTGACGGTGACCGCGTTGATCCCGTCACCCAAGGCTGCCAACTCGGAATTGAACCGCTTGGTCTGCGTCGCACAGGTCGGCGTATCGAGGCTCGGCACGACACTGATAATCGTCGGTTTGCCCTTCAGGTCTTCCAGGGTCAACGTCTTGATACCGCCATCGGCGTAATGCAACTCGAACGGCGGAGCCGGGCTGCCGAGCGACAGCGGCTCACCGACCAGCGTCATCGGATTTCCCTTGAACGTAATCACACCGGATTGACTCATCGATCATCTCCACTAACTGAGGCTTCACAGGCGGCAGACGTTGCCACCGGATGCCGAATTATCGTGGTTCGACCGGTGATCGAGAATGGGGCTAACGGAAATGCCCAGCGGG
>SKZY01000390.1 GCA_007127095.1 Planctomycetaceae bacterium | reverse complement strand
TACGTCAGGCTGTCGAGTTTCTCGCCGCCGCCCACACGCGTCACCCATTCGCCGATCTGGTCGCCGATTGGTTTCCGATCGACCAAATCGATGAAGCATTCGCCCAGGCCCGTGACCCACGAAAGGTCCGTGTCGGTGTTCGCCAAGATCGCGACTCGGACGCTTGACGATGATCGATTCCGAACACCCGCCGTTTCGCCCCAGCGAGGAATCGGCACCCGCTCACGCGATCGATCCGGTCCGTCACTCGCTGCTCAGCATCTTCGCCCGCCGACCGACGGTCGCACTCGCCGTCTTCACATTGATGACGGCGCTGTCGCTGGTCGGCTACTACGACCCCAGCCTGCTGGTCGGTCCACCGGAACTGGCGGTCGACGATGTTTCGGCTGGCGGCATGAGTCGTGGCAGTTCATCTCGGCGGTCGTCCGGCCCGTCAACGACGTCGGCACCAGCACCCGACGTCACCCCCGTGATGCTCTTCGGCAGCGAGTTGATGATGCTCGTCACCGGCGACGACTTCTTTCATCCCACTGCCGCGATGGCGATTCGCGAAGCCGTCGACGCGTTGGAAGCGTTGCCCCAGGTCCGCCGTGTGATGTGGATGGATCGCGCGCCTCCACTGAACCTGTTCGGACTGCCCGAGCCGGCACTGCCCGACCACCGGGCATCGCCACGCCGATTCGATGCCGCTCGTCAGCGGGCTCTCGACAACCCGATGATCGCCGGCCAATTGCTCTCGCACGACGGCAAAACGCTGCTGCTGTCGATCCAAGCCGACTGGTTCCATGTCCGCAGCAACGACGACTGTACGGTCGCCCTGGTCGATACGGTGGCTGCGGTTTTCGCCCGTCGCGGTGTCGATTTCGACGTCGGGATCACCGGCGAAATCCCGATCCGCCTGGTCATGACCGCGACCTCTCGAAGCAACGACCGTAAGTTCCAGTTGATCGCCTACAGCGTCGTCCTGCTGCTCGCGACCATCCTGTTCCGTGGCCCATCGGCCGTCCTGATCACGGCGCTCGCCCCGATCTTTGGCGTCTTCTGGACGATGGGCTGTATCCGCTACTTTCACTTCGAAGACAACCCGTTCAATCATGTTGTCGTACCGATCCTGCTGAGCCTGGTCGGGTTCACCGATGGCGTTCACATGATGACCCAAATCCGGGTCCATCGCGGCGCGGGGCTGAGCGTCCGAAATGCTCTGGCCCGTGCGCTCGACGAAGTCGGAACCGCCTGCTTCCTGACGTCGCTGACCACCGCGATCGGTTTCGCCTCGCTCGGCTGGGCCCATCACCAAATCGTTCGCGAATTCGGCTGGTGCTGTGTCATCGGCGTCGGAATCACCTTCCTGGCGATCATGTCGACGATCCCGCTCGCCTGCCTCTCGCCGCTCGGCCGCGGTGTTCATCGTGGCCAGGGCCAAGGTTGGATCGAACGGAATCTCGACCGCGCCACCCGCGTCGTCCTGATCGTCCTGCACCGCCGTAAAACCTTCGTCGGTCTCGCTTTCGCTTGCACCCTGCTGACGCTGCTGGTGACCTCACGCCTGCAACCCGACGAACGGATGCTCAACGCGATCCCCGAACGGAGCCACGAAGCCAAATGGCTCCGCCACACCGACCGCGCCTTCGGAGGACTCGAAACCGCCCACGTCCGCGTTCAGTGGAACCCCGAGATCGATTGGCAGTCGCGTGAAGTGATCGCCGTCAGCGACGAGGTCGAACGCCTACTCCGCGACGAACCGCTGCTCGGTACCCCACTGGGTGTCGCCCGGTTGATCGACGCTTTGCCCGGCGACGCTCCGCCCGACCAAAAGGCATCGATGCTCGAATTGCTCCCTCCCCAACTCCGCCGCGTCTTCATCGAACCCGAACGGCAAACGCTGAAAGTCGTCTTTCGACTCCAAGACCTCGGAATCGCAAAATACGGACCGGTGTTCGAACGGGTTACTGAGCGTCTCGAATCGATCCGCGAGCGGCACCCTCAGTTCTCGTTGACGCTCGAAGGCTCCGCCGTCAGCCGTTGGGAAAACCTTTACCGAATCACGATCGACCTGACCAAAAGCCTCGGTACCGCCTCGGTCGTCATCTTCTTCGTGCTCAGTGTCGTCTACCGCTCGCTGCGACTCGGTCTGATCGCCCTGATCCCCAACCTGCTGCCGTTGACCATCACCGCGACCGGGATGTGGCTGCTCGGCCAACCGCTGGAACTCGTCAGCGTAATCGCCTTCACCGTCTGCCTCGGGATCGCCGTCGACGACACGATTCACTTCATGACCCGTTACCGCGCCGAGCGACTTCGCCACAACGACCAAGACGCAGCGATTGAACACGCGTTTCGCGGCGTCGGCGCCGCACTGCTCATGACCACTCTGGTCGTCGTCACCGGCTTTGCCACGGTGCTTTGGAGCGATACACGTGAGCACCATGTCTTTGCCCTGATGGGTGGCAGCACCATCCTCGCGGCGCTGCTCGCCGACATGCTTTTCCTGCCAGCCCTACTGGCTGTCTTTGACCACCCCCGCGGCGTTCGAGCCGCTGCGTCAACGAAAGCTGGTGATCAAGTCGCTCCGCCGCCCGGTTCGTCCGCTGAATAAAAAAAAGACTTTCCGTTCGCTGACCGGAGGTGTCACGGCGGTGATCGATGATTGCCAACACGGGGAAAGAAGCCCCGCGATCGCATTCACCGCTGAACCAACCGAGACGAACCATGAATCGAATCATCCGCCGCGCCATGCACGACTCCGACAACTACGTGCTGGAACTCGACTACCGCGACGCCAAAGGCGAGACGACGCACCGAGTGATCAGCCCGATCCGGTTTCTCGGCCAAGAGCGACTGCTGGCGCTTTGCCTTTGCCGCGAAGAACCGCGTCAATTTTATCTGTCGCGTTGCAGCAACATCCGGCTGCAGCGAGCCGAACAATACCTGATGCCCTCGGCTTGTCCCTCGGCCGAACCGGCCACGGTTGGCCCGGCCGCCCAGCCGGCCTGTTGAAGCCGGGTTAACCGGCCAGAATCCGCGGCCTCCGGCAGCCGAATCGGGGCAGATTTCTTCATCCGCATAACCGACACAACCGAACAAGAAAGGAACAGGATACGGCTCAGGATTGAAACAATTTCGTCGGTCGTAGGAGTGAAGCAATGGCATCTGATCGGCAAGCGGCCCGTTTGACCTCGGATCTCGGTCCACGGCGAACCTCACCCGCACTCCTGTTCGCCGCACGTTGGTCACCCGAGCGGGTGATCCGAGAGGTCGCGGTGAGGCTCCGCGGGCTCGACCAATTACCGGCTGGTCGGCAAGTCGAGTTGCACTATTCGAGGCTGCAAGTCGAAGGCCCGGAAGGCTCGATCCCGAGGGCGGTCGAGATCGACGCCGAATCGATTCATCCCGGCGGCAGTCTGCGGATCGACCAAACCCCGCTGCCGGACGACTGCGAAGTGATCGGCATCTGGTTCGCGAACCCGCTGGCCACGGTCAGCGGAGAAGCCGAACAAGGCCCTTTTCAAACTCACTCAGCGCAGTAAACTGGCAGAATCAAGCACCCGTGGCACAATTGGATAGCGCATCGGTCTTCGGAACCGAGGGTTGCAGGTTCGAATCCTGCCGGGTGTACTCTCATTTCTTCGTGTTTTGCAGTGTTTTTCAGCCCGACCACGAGTCACTGCAACATCCACTACAACAGGTGGTGTTGCAGTGGTGTCACACGAGGCATTGCACATGAGCAAAACCAAACCTGACAAGCCGTCTCCAGATTTCCCGCTGTTCGCCCACTCGTCCGGGAAATGGGGCAAAAGGATCGCGGGCAAGATCCACTACTTCGGCCGCTGGGAGGATCCCGACGGCGCCAGGGACGAGTACGAGGCGTTTCTAAAGAAAGCTGCCGCGAAGAACAACGTCCCGATCACGGTGACCCTCGAGTACGCCCTGAATCTGTTCCTCGGAGCGAAACGGAAGGCATCTGACTCGGGCGAGATTTCCGAAAGGACTTACCTCGAGCACGAGCGGACTTGCAGACGCTTCGCCAGCTTCGTCGGCGAGAAGACGTCGATCTACATGCTGAGGCCAGCCAACTTCGCCGAGTTCAAGGCCGAGCGATCCAAGACGCTCAATCTGGTTTCAGTCGGCAACGAGATCACGCGCGTCCGTACGGCGTTCAAGTGGCTCCACGCCAACGGCTACATCAAAGACCCGGTCAACATGGGCACCGAGTTCAAGAAGTCGTCTCGCCGCGCGCTCCGCAAACACCGCCGGGAGGCCGGCAAGAAGCTGTTCAGCAAGATGGACATCCTGCTGCTGCTGGACGAGGTCGGGGTCCACCTGCGAGCGATGATCCTGCTTGGGATAAACTGCGGCTTTGGCCCGACCGACTGTGCGTTGTTGCCGCTGTCGGCGATCGACCTGGACACCGGATGGGTAGACTACCCGCGGAGCAAAACGGAGGTCGATCGACTCTGCCCATTGTGGCCGGAGACGGTCGACGCACTGCGGGCCAGCCTGGGGGCTCGCAACCGTAAGGGGCTGCCACTGGCCGCCGACGCGAAGGGGCGGTTTTTCGTTGACAGTCGCGGCAGGGCATGGCGAAACGACCAAGCACAGCTATCGCGGTACTTCACCGGATTTGGCCGTAAAGTGCTGACTGACGGCGGGTTTTACTGGCTCCGCCACACGTTCGAGACGATCGGCGGAGGAGCCAAGGATCAGATTGCGGTCAACGCGATCATGGGGCACGTCGACAACAGCATGGCCGCAGTCTACCGGGAGGAGATCGACCGGGATCGGCTACTCGCCGTCACCAACCACGTTCGGAGCTGGCTGTTCGCCGACACTGCTTTCCGTGGGTGAAATGGTAGGCAGTTGGCCACCTCGATTACCTGGCTGTCCTCCCGGCCGTGGCAGCAGGGGTGCGACTTGATGCGATCGCCGGTCCCTGAACGATCGCCGTAAATCGCGGAACCTCGACCCATTGCCGTTGCTTCCGCCAGCTACTGTCCCTCGGGGATCGCCCACAATATTCACAATATTCACAATATTCAGACAAACCACAGATCACAGCGAAGCCTCGTTGCCCCGAATATTGTGTTTTTTGTGCAGGAGTGGGGGCTTCCAGCGAGCCAGCCGGCTGCATGCGTCGTGCTGCGTCAGGGCAGGACTGGTGGACACCGGCAGCGATTTGTTCCGCGACCAGCGGACGCCGTGTTCACTTCGTTGGTCTGGATCTACGGAAATGAAAGGCTTCCCTGTTGCCGGGAGGCCGATCCTGAACTGGGGACCGAATGTCGCATTCGATCGCCACGGCGAGGCGGGAAACGACACCAAAGTCGATTCCGCGGATCGGTCGCCGCCGGCCCGACCGCAGAGCATGGCTGAACTAGAATCCACATTCCGGTTGACCGGCCGCAATCGGGGCATCGACCGCTGGGACCGACGTTGAGATTGGGTGGCTAGCTGCGCGGCCCAACGATTTCCCGAGTGCCTCCGCGGATCAGCGTTCGGTGATGGTCGCGACGATCGCCAATCGTCCGAGTGACCGAACGTCCCAGTCGCCGTTTCGACGACGACCCGCAGGCTCGACGCCGCGGGAGCGATCGTTACGTCTCGCCAGTTTGCCCTGGTCCGCTGACGAAACTCGGCGACGACCCGCAGGGGGCCCCAAGGCAATCCCAGAAACTTTTCCGCCGATCCGCTTGAGCAATCCGCAGGAACTTAGTTATCCCCTCCAGCCCCCACGAAAAAAATTTCATTTAAAAAAACCAGC
>SKZY01000120.1 GCA_007127095.1 Planctomycetaceae bacterium | reverse complement strand
CGAGCCACGGTCGGTCGTCTTGGTGAACGAGCATTCGGCCAATTCGCCGACACCGATCGTGATGTCGTCGGTACCGGCCTTGGCACTTTCCTTGGTTTCTCGGACGACACCGAAGCCGAAGTCGTCGACGGAGAACCAATCTTTGTCCGCGTACCCCGGAATCTGCGAGTCGCCGGCGATACCGTCGATGTGAATCAAAATCATGTTTGCCCCGAGTGGTTAAACGGTGATGGGAAGTGGGATCGATCGATACAAAGGAAAGGCGAAACCGGGTCGGTTTCTGACAATCCGATTACGATTTTCCGGACGGCAGCTTGGAAACCAACCGCAGCGACACGGTCAACCCTTCGAGCTGGTAGTGCGGCTTGAGATAGAACTTCGAGCTGTAGTATCCGGGGTTGCTCGGGTCTTCCTCGACAACGACCTCGGCTTCGGCCAGCGGACGCATCGCCTTGGCTGCCTCGGTGCAGGTGTCGGGGTTCGGCTCAACGTATTGGCTGATCCAGTTATTGAGCCAGCTTTGTAGCCCGTCTCGGGTCATCGACGAGCCGATTTTGTCACGGACCATGCACTTCAAGAAGTGTGCGAAGCGGCAGGTCGCGAACAGGTACGGTAAGCGAGCCGCCAGGTTGGCGTTCGCTGTCGCGTCGGGATCCTCGTACTCGGTCGGTTTCTGCAACGACTGGGCGCCAATGAAGGCGGCGAAGTCCGAGTTCTTGCGGTGAATCAGCGGCATGAACCCGTTCTTGGCCAATTCGGCTTCCCGGCGGTCGCTGATCGCGATCTCGGTCGGGCACTTCATGTCGACGCCACCGTCATCGGTGGGGAAGGTATGGCAGGGGAGATTCTCGACCGCACCACCCGTCTCGACACCACGAATCTGCGTACACCATCCATAGAGTGAGAACGCTCGATTGATGTTCGTCGCCATCGCATAAGCGGCATTAGCCCACGTATAGCGACGGTGATCGGCGTCGGCGATGTCTTCCTCGAAGGCGAATCCTTCGACCGGATTGGTCTTCGCCCCGTAGGGCAAACGGGCCAAGAAGCGTGGCATGCAGAGCCCGACGTAGCGTGAATCTTCCGACTCCCGCAGACTCCGCCAGGGGGCGTATTCCGGCGTTTCGAAGATCTTCGTCAAGTCGCGCGGGTTGCTCAGTTCCTGCCACGAATCGAATTGCATCGTTTCCGGGGCGACCCCGGTGATGAACGGAGCGTGAGCCGCGGCGGCGATCTGTTGGATCTCATGCATCAACGCGACATCGGGGGGGCTGTGGTCGAAGTGATAATCACCGACCAAGCAACCGTACGGCTGGCCACCGAATTGACCGAACTCTTCTTCGTAGACCTTCTTAAAGACCGGGCTCTGGTCCCAAGCGGTTCCCTTGAACTTCTTCAGCGTCTTGGCCAAATCGTTCTTGGAGATGTTCATCACGCGGATTTTCATCATCTCCCCGGTTTCGGTGTTATTCACCAAATAGTGGAGACCGCGCCAAGCACTTTCGAGCTTTTGAAACTCCTCGTGGTGCAACACTTCGTTGATCTGTTCGGTCAGCTTGGCGTCGATCGCGGCGATGATTCCTTCGATCGAAGCCAACGCATCACCGGAGATGACCGAGGCGCCTTCGAGCACCTGCGAGGCGAGCGTTTTGACGGCGTTTTGAATCGCCTGGCTGGTTTCGTCCGACTTCGGCCGAAACTCCTTTTTCAACAGGCTTTCGAACTCGTTACCGCCGGTCGTTTCACCGGCGGCCGCTTGGAGTTGTTCGGGGGAAGCGTCTGAGGACATCGGCTGGTTCCTAAATGGGCTTTGTATTCGTGTTGTGGATTGATCGAAACGTTAACTCGGACGACTACTCGGCCGCTTCATCGGCGGGCTTGGGAGCTGACGAGAGCGTCTTGAGCAACTCGGGATCTTCCATTACCCGGGCGATCAATTCCTCGGCGCCCGACTTGCCATCCATGTAAGTGATCAGATTCGCTAACTCGGTCCGTGTATCGAGCAATTTTCGCAACGGTTCGACTTTCCTCGCGATCGCGTCAGGCGAAAAGTCTTCCATCGAATCGAAGGTGATATCGACGTTCAGATTCCCTTCGCCGGTGAGCGTGTTGGGGACTCGGAAAGCGACTCGCGGCTTCATCGCCTTCAGCCGTTCGTCGAAATTGTCGACATCGATCTCGACGAACTTCCGATCGGCGACCGCCGGTAACTTTTCTGCCGGGTTACCGGACAGGTCAGACATCACCCCCATTACGAATGGCAGCTGGACCTTCTTTTCGGATCCGTACACTTCAACGTCGTATTCGATCTGGACACGCGGTGCACGGTTGCGGGCGATGAACTTTTGTGAACTCGCTTTTGCCACTGTCGGACTCCAAAAAAAGGTTGGTCTGCGTTTATCCGGAACCTAACTTGCCGCCGAGGTGGACACAAGCGTCGGGCCGGATGTGGAACGAACGTAAGTACCGTCATCGCCGACGGGGGCGAGATCGGTCGGGCTAACTAAAAAAATCGTCATCGCTGTCGTCATCGGTATCGGTGGTCGCTGCCGGCGGAGCGGTCGACGGGGCCACATAGGATTCGCCCCCACCGCTAGTATTGTCGCCCGATGAGTGCGACAAGCCGCCAATTTCGTGGGCTCGACCGAGTCCCTCGGGGATCAGGTCTTGCAAGATTTCGATGAACGACTTGGTCGCCAATCGTTTGGCCCGCACCAGCAGCAACGGCAACGGGCTGGACGGCTCATGTCGTTGATAATATTCGAGGATCCGATCGATCGCCGCGATCGCTTCTTGCCGTGACGTGATCGGCCCCATCGGGCCGCTCACGACCTTTTGTCCGGGGCTGGGCGTCGCGGGACGATCGCCGTTGTCGCTTGATTCACCACCGCCATCATCGGAGTCCTCCTCTTCGGCGGAAGACTCGTCGCCTCCGCGCTGATCCCACCATCGGCCCAACTGCGCCGCCATCCGTTTCAACAAGTCTCGCAGCGGTTGCAGGTTGGGAGCCTGCGACGCACCGACCTGCTGAGTGATGAACGTCTCGAGCGATTTACAGGCATCCAACGCCGCTTCAACCGCTTGCCGGCGGGACGCGATCAACTCCAATTCGCAATGACTGATGATCGCCTCGGCCTCGCCGCTTTCCTGTCCGGGGTCGTCGTCGCCACCGACCGGTTTGACATCAGCCCAGGATACGGCTCCTAGCATCGGCACCGACAGGAGGGGCGCTCGCTCCAACGTTTGCAGCAGGCTTCCCGCGGTCAGCGTCATCACGGCGTTGACGCGGGCGGTCGGGTCGTTGTCGTCATCTTCATCGAGTTCGGGATGGATCGACGGCCAAAACTGCGTCGTCAATTCGCTGGCCAGTCGCAACGATTCGCCGAAACCCTCGAGCCCCTCGTTTCGCAGAGTTGCTTGGCAGAAGTAGATGACCACTCGTAAGTCCTTGGATCGTTTCAGCAACGCCAAGGCATTTTTCTGGACCAATCGCCAGTCGGGCTCTTCAGCCTCGATGACCGCGTCGCCCATCTGCTGTTCGGGTTTTCCCGCTGCCGCTTGCTCCATCTCGGAGAACAACGGGTCGTACTCGAGATCCTCCCCGGCGGGACGATCTGCTGAGACGGGTTCCAGCAATGAATCGAAGTCGAACGACGCCATGGGCAAACGATTGAGGACAGTCGGGAGAAAGCGAGGGGCAAGGACGTGACGGTGCCACCGGCACGAATCGCCGTCCCTTAAGTATAGGCGGATCGAATCAGAACTCTGACAGCGACGCCCGATTTTATCTCGATAGACGTGCCAACCGAGTAATCAGCAGCAAGAAACTTAACCATACGCAAAAAAAGTGTCGGGCGGCTGTTGCCAGGAACCCGCCCTTCGGGTGCTCCGCACAACACTCGCCAGACACTTGTTTTTCCGCTCGATCCTTAGCATCGTGCGGATTTTTATAGTCGTCTTTCGCTCCGCGAAAGAACGCCAGAACGCTACTTTCGCGGAGCGAAAGGCGACACTTATTTGCCGCAAGATGCTTAGCGTAAGAAGCGGAGTTCCAATCGCAATAGCGAGTCGTAGAACCGATCGCGTGAAATTCCGAAACCGGTCGAAACCCCGAGCTCCATCGCTCCCAAATCACCGCCGGGGTCCCAAGCGAACCGAACCCCAGGGTGCAACGCCGCGGTCGCATTACGGCTGACCGGACGTGGTACACCGATCCCCGGGACGCCGGTCCCGGCGGTCGCTTGCCCGGTCAAAAAATTGACGCTGGTCAATTCCAGCGTCGGCATCACGGCGGTCGTCAGCGTTTCGTACCAAACGGTGGAAACGCCGAAGCCGTAGCTGAGGACGTCTCCGGAGAAGTCGGGATTTCCGCCCATCGGAATCCAGTACTTCAGCTCACCGTGAAAGTAGGTCCAATCGTTGTAGCGATAGCGAAACAATGCCCCCGGCTCCATCGACGTGTGCCCGGTGCCAGCACCGACTTTGACGTTTCCGCTCGGCGTGTGTACCCGCAGCATCTGGGTTACCTGCACCTGGTCGCCGTCGATCAGCCGCGTTTTTTGGGTGATTCGGATATCGCCGACAGCGGCGTGGCCGTCGCCGAACTGAGGCGAATAGCCACGGATCGGAATTTCGGTCGCGACGGAGAATGCATCGCCGCCGACTTCGAACATGAAGGCGAGTTCACGCGAATCGATCGCGCCTTGGAAACCGGGGCCACGGCCGGGCGCCGCCCAAAAGTATTCGCTGCGATCGGGAAGGCCGATCCCGTAACCGAAATCCCCTCGAAAGCGGATGCGGTTGATCGGCTGGGTCGTGTCAAGCATCAGCGGCGCGTGCGGCACCAACAGGGCGCCGAGTCCCGAGTCGACCCTCTGCCGCGTCTCCCAAACCCGTTCGAAGCCGCCGCGAACCAACCCCGCCATCCGCGTCGCAGCCCGCCTGGCGAACGGATCGAAACGCTCGCTTTCGCCGATGGTCTCTCCCGTGAAACCGCCCGATTCGAGGATCGAGTCGGGCCAAACCGATGAGCCGAGTCCCGGAGCGATCGACTCGAAGCCCAAATTTCCGCTCAGCCCGTCGCCATCGAGCACCCTCAGGTCCAACACGTCGCCCTCGATCGCTGCTCGCTGACGCAAGCGGTTCAAAAACGATTGTTCGCTGTCGAACGTCTCGCCGAGCGTCCAACCGTCGGCTGTGCCGCCATCAGCCCTACCACCGGGGGCGGGTAGCGTTTCTAGCGACGGATCGCCGAGCGGCTGTCGTCCACCTTGCGTCGCTGCCGGTCGAAACGGAGTCGCCGGACGGACGATCCCCTCGCCGTTCAACCCGGATTCGGCGAGATCGGCATCCGAGCCGACCTTGGGGCGAGCGAGAAACATCGATTTTTGTGGTGCAACTTGCGCAGCTTCTGTCGCGGTTGCGGGATCGTAATTGAGTGCCACATTGGGCGCAAGGCGTAGCGATTCGGGGCTTCGACCGGCAATTGTCGGCAACCCGACGACGGCTCGAGGCAGCCTGATCGGCTTTGACGTGTCCGTAGACTCGCTCTCCGGGCCGACCGGCGAATACGGCGTGAACTGAGCGACCGGAGCGAAGGGTGTGGTCCCGGGCGACGAATTCGGAGTGTGGCTCGGAGTCGACGGCGGGGTGACGTTCGGTGGTAAAACCGGAGTGAGTTTCGGCTGTTCGGCGTCGATCATCTCAAAGTCGACCGGTTCGGCGACCGTGACACGTACCATCCCCACCCCCGCCAGCATCGCCGGCAAAGCCAGCAACGCAT
>SKZY01000187.1 GCA_007127095.1 Planctomycetaceae bacterium | reverse complement strand
CCGCCGGACTCGACGAACTCGCCACGCTCGGTGGAGGGAACACGTTTCGGCTCGCCCAGTTGGCGATGAACTTCAGTGACGAAGACAGCGGGATCCGCAGCCAAGACCATTTGGGCGACGAAATCAGCTCGGAGACGCTGTGGCAGGCCAAGTTTTCCACGCTGACCAAGTCGGCTTGGCTGGCGTTGCGATACCTGACGATCGCAGGCGGACCGGTCAACATGCAGCTGCTCTGTCAGGTCGCGGGTGTGACAAGCGATCCCGAACAGGTCGCCTGGGAATTGATCCGCCATCATCTGGCCCGTGAATCGCTGCTCAATGCGGCCGATGTCGTCGTCGCCCACCACCGCATCGAGGAACAGGTCCTGCGGACACTCGAGCCGACCGAACGGGCCGAGATCCATCACTGTTGGGCCGACCACCTGATCGCGGCCCTGGAAGTACCGAACGAATCGACGACGTCGCTGGCCGCCCGCATCGCCTGGCATTTGCAACACGCCGGACGAGAAGTCGAAGTTGCCCCCTATGCCCTGCAAGCCGCCGGCGATGCGATTAGCCGCTTCGCCTACTTCGATGCCGGAAAGTGGCTGACCCGCGTCGCCGATCTGACCGACGGCCCCGAGGCCGAAGAGTTACTGCATCAGGCTCTCGACCACTTTGAGACCGCCGGACATGCCGACGAAGCCGCAGCCACCTGCCGCCGCCTGCTGGCGATCGAGCATCCGGCCACCGACCCCGCCAGGACGCTCGACCTGCATCAACGGTTGTGTGAAAACCTGGTCCTGAGCGGAAAACTTCGCGATGCCAACGCGGCGACACTCCAGTTCGCTCGCTGTTTAGGCATTACCCCAATTGGTCGCGGATGGCCCGCCTGGCTGACCCCGGCAATCCTTCACCGATCCGGCCAGCCCGACGATCGTCACGTCCACGCCTGCTTGGGCTTGGCCTGGATCTTGGCCAGCCACGATCCCGATCAAGCGGCGCGATTGGCGGCGGCCGCGAGTCGGCGACTCGCTCGCTCCGCCGATCCGGTCCTGCGTCTGGTGGCACGAGTCACCGATCCGTTGATGACAGCCGGTAATCCCGGCCCGTCGCGGGCGAAGGCGGAACAAACCCTGCTCGCAATCACCGACGAAGCCGATTCGCTCGATAGCCCGACGGCGGTCTCGACCTCACGAGCAGCCCTCGCTTCTTTCCATGCCCTCGAGGGGCGATGGGCCACGGCGGCAGAACATGGGGCCAGGGCGCTCCAAGCCTGCTCCCAAGATAACGCGGCGCCACGGTTCGAAGCGGGATTGATCCGCTCCGCGATGCTCTGGACCCTATTCACCCTCGGACGTTTCCGGGAGTTCGACCACTTGGGAGAATGGGTCGGACGCCAAGCTGACCAAGACCGCGACGTCGCATTGCGTCAACTCGTCAACGGTGGTTTGGCCGCGGCCCGCTGGCTCTACAGCGATCAAACCGAGCCGCTGCGGGAACGCCTTCTCGAACCGATGTGGGGCGGGCAGGACTCGGTGGCACCGGCGACACGATTGCTCGGCGGGTTCGGGCCGGTCTTGTTCTGGCTCTACCTCGATCGACCCCGTTATGCCTACCGCTGGATCGATCGTTTGACCCAAGGCGACTTCGCTCCCACGCTGGAAAAGTCCCAGATCTTACGACTTCTCTGCTATCAGTATCAGGCGTTGGCGGCGATCCGGAACGCACGCACCCAAACCGACCGCGACCCGAAACGGACGCTGGGGTGGCTGAACCGAGCCATGGCTATGGCGGGCAAACTGCGCCACGAAGCGACCGATTATGCCGAACTCCAAGCCACCTTGATCGACGCCCAAGTCGCCGAATTGACGAACGATCGCGACGCGAGCCGCTCGGCCTATCGACGGACCGTCGCCTTGGCCACCGACCAACAAATCGAGCCCGCCCGATTGGTTGCCGTCGACCGCCTTGCCGACGCGCCGATCGCCGGTTCGAAACTGCGCGGCTATCTCCGCGACCAGGGCATCCGCAACCCCGACCGGTTCGAACGCCTCATCATCGCTACCGAACCGGGCGACGCGACCAGCCATCGCTAAGGATCGTGTCGCTCCGTTCGGCTCATGCGGCGCGGCGGACCGCCTCGGTTGAACTCGCCGCGATACGCGTTGGCCTCGTGTCACTCGCGGGGCTCGCCGCCGTGCCGTCGGCCCGTGCCAGATCCTCGGTCACTCGGTATCGCCAATGACGGTACATCCACAGCCATAACTCGGGCCGTTCCCGGATCGCCGCTTCGAATCGATCCCACACCCGTTGTGCCGTCCTCGCCCGCGAATCGGTGTCGGCGGACGGTTCTGCCGAAATCACGTCCAAGACCCGCAGCCTGGCTCGACCATCAGGTAACGGTTCACAGACCGCGACGAACATCGGTACCCCACAACGACTCGAAATCTCGGCGTGAATCGAGGTCATGTAGGCCGGAGACCCGAATACCTGCAGCACCGATGCCAATCCCTGGGGTGGGATGTTGAGGTCCGGCAGCATCGCGATGTTACGGCCTTGCTTGACCGCGCGAAGTAGCTTCAACATCGCCCCGTCCCGAGACAACACCCGATGCCCGCTATGTTCCCGGGCCCGGCGAAAAACCTCAGTCAAACGGGTGTTCTTGAAGTCCTGGGCGACGATATCGAGCTTCAATCCGCGAAACCCGACGATCAAGCTAGACCATTCGAAGTTGCCGAAATGCGGCGTCAGGAAGATCGCCCCACGATCGTCACGCAACAACTTCCGAATGTGATGCTCATTCTCGATCTCGACCCAATCGCCCAGCGTTTCCGCCGTCAGCCGAGAAAACCAGAACAGGTCGAGGAAGCCGCGGGCGAAGTTCTGATAGCAGGCCCTCAAGACCTCCTCAGCCGTTCGACCGCCGAGATCCAACCCGCCCCGCTCGACCGCCAGACGAAGATTTTTTAATCCCAGTTTCCGCCCCCGGCGGTCGCCACGCATCGCCAGGTTGCCGATCGACCGCGACACCGCTAATACGACACCGCGCGAGAGTCGCGGAATCACCCAAGCCAAGGTCGTCAGCAACCAATATTCGACCAAATGCCGAACTCGCAGCAACGTTCGGCTGCGTTTCTTCACGGGCTTCCCTCCCCCTTCCGGCAGATTTTTCGCTCGATCTTGCATCCGGCCGGCGTCCCCTTCGTCCTACGAGGCTCACCGCCATGCTGCGGCGGTGTTGGGCCTGATCCCTCACGCCCCTGGTCTCCTCACGGCCCGATGTCGGCGGGCCGTTGCTGAGTGGTTGTTAGCGACGGAGAGTAGGTCGATCGGTCCCCACGCGTCAACCGCTATCCCCGCCAATTCTCGATCACGAAAGCGATTGAGCTGAGATCGGCCTTTCCGAAGAATCTGAACTTTTCCTAAAGTCCCGGCGGTGGGCTGCCGCAGCGGCACGACGCCACGCCGTTTCCTCTGGGATCATTCGGGTGCATTTGTCGATTCGCCGATCCGCGATTTTCACCGCCAACGGCCACGTCGGCTCGCGCTCGGCCTGCCGGCTGATCGCCATCGCCCTGCTAACGCTGCTCGGCGGGGTAAGCGGCGACCCGGCCCGCTGCCACGCCGCAACTGCGGTCGCTGAAGTAACCGACGATCCCGCCGACAAACCGACCTCAACCGAACCGAGCGACGACGATCGATCACCGGTGCAAATCCTCTCGCCACGGCGTCAGTCGGTGGTCGTCGCCGAGGAGAGTTGGGAACTGCTGACCGGCGGTCCCGAGCGTTGGACCAGTCCCCAAGGACTCGGCGGCAGCCTGCAGGTGATGCTGCTGCTGACCGTCCTCAGCCTCGCCCCGGCGGTGCTGTTGATGACGACTTGCTACGTGCGGATCGTGATCGTCCTCGGTCTGCTGCGTCAGGCGATCGGCTTGCAATCGCTGCCGCCCAACCAGGTGATGACCAGCTTGGCGTTGTTCATGACGCTGTTCGTGATGACGCCGGTCTGGACACGGGTCTACGACGACGCGGTCGTCCCCTACACCGATCCCGAAATCGAGATGACGCTCGAAGACGCCTACACGGCCGGGGTCACGCCGCTGCGAGACTTCATGTCGCGCCAGATCGATGTCGCGGGCAACCATGACGACGTCCACCTGTTCTACGGCTACCTGCCGGAGGCCGGGACGGCACCCAGCACCTTTGACGATGTGCCGCTACGAGTCCTGCTGCCCGCCTACATCCTCAGCGAACTCAAGACAGCGTTCCTGATGGGATTCCAAATCTACCTGCCGTTTCTGATCGTCGACCTCGTGGTCGCCAGCGTCACGATATCGATGGGGATGTTGATGTTGCCACCGGCCGTGATCTCACTGCCACTAAAACTGCTGCTGTTCGTACTCGTCGACGGTTGGCGGTTGGTGGTACAGATGCTGATGGACTCGTTCGGCACGATCGGCTCGTGACCATACTTCCCGACTCCCACCGTAGCGGAAGTCGCCAAGACTTTCGTCCCCTTATTCCCGCCGTAGCGGAAGTCGCCAAGACTTTCGAACCACAAATCGCTTACAAACCACGAACAGACTGCTCCGCAAACGTCTGAGAAAACCGCATGGATGCACAAACCGCGATCGACCTCTGCCGCAATTCGCTGATCACGGCGCTGATCCTCGGGGCGCCGATGCTGTTGGTCGCCATGGCTGCCGGGCTGGTGATCGGGCTGCTGCAAGCGTTGACTCAAATCCAGGATCAAACGGTCTCGTTCGTCCCCAAGTTGCTGGCGATGTCGGCGGTCCTCGTCGCCTGCCTACCGTGGCTGATGACCCGACTGGTTGAGTTCACTCGCGACGCCTTTAGCAACGCGGCGTTACCGTGACCACGGTCGCGACCGACTTCGCGGGTCTCAGCGGCCTGCTCGAAGAACACCTACTGCTGGCGTTGGCGGTCCTGACCCGTGTGACTGCGATGCTGCTCGCCGTTCCGGCGATCGGCAGCGGAATCCCGGCCCGATTCCGCGTCGTGCTGGCGGTTCTGACCACGCTGTTGATCGTCCCGTCGCTCGCCTCGACCGTCAGCGTCGTGGCGGCGCATGCTATCGACCTGCTGATCCTGCTGGCGCGGGAAGCCGCCGTCGGGTTGCTGATCGGTACCGCGATCCGGATCCTGGTCAGCGGGATGCAGTTGGCCGGTGAGGTGATGTCGTCCTCCGGCGGTCTGCAACTCGGTGAGTCAAGCGATCCGTCGACCCAAGCGGCGCTGCCGACGCTCGCCCAATGGATCGGTCTGCTGGCTGTGGCGACGATGTTCCTGATCGGCGGTCACCGGCAAATACTCGGCTCCCTGATCGACAGCTTCGTCGCCTTGCCACCGGGTGCAGTCCGCCTCGACGAATCGCTGCTCGAATTGCTGGTCTCGCAGTTGACCCACGCCTTCGCGACCGGCTTTCGCGTCGCCGCACCGGTCGTGGTGGCGATGCTGCTCAGCAATCTCGTCACCGGCCTGATCAGCCGTACGCTGCCGCAGTTGAATGTCTTGGCGATCGGGCTGAGTCTCAACACGGTGGCGCTGCTGGCCGTGGCCGCGTTGTCGATCGGCTCGGCCGGCTATCTGTTTCAAGACGAGTTCGCCACGACACTCGACCGGCTGGCGGTGCTCTGGGCACCGAGCTAACCACGGGAGACGGTTATCAGCATGGAACCAGGCGACAAGAAACATCTCGCGACACCCCGCCACCGCGAGCGCGCTCGCGCCGAGGGGCGGGTGTCGAAAAGTCCCGACCTCGCCTCGGCGGCGTTGCTGATGCTGGCGTTGCTCTGCCTGCGTTGGCTCGGCGG
>SKZY01000155.1 GCA_007127095.1 Planctomycetaceae bacterium | reverse complement strand
GAGATGTCACTGGCGGCGACAACCGCAGGCTCGCTGGCCCAACTGCGGATCGCATCACAGCGGGCAGCGACACTCGGGTGCAGCCACGACGAGCGTCGCCAACGGGCCGCCGTGCCGCCGCAGACGGTTCGCAAAGCGGACACCAAGCACTCCGCCGGAACCCTCCGGTCACCGGCAAGCGACGTCCGATCATCGCCAGACGGAATGTTTGCCGTGTGCGGGCCAGCGGCGGAGTCGAGCAGCGCCAACTGGCAAGCGGTCCGATCGGCATCGTACTCGGTCGCATGAGCGACCCAGCGCAACAACACCAAGGTGGTAACGATCGCCACGCCGTAGCCGACCGGGTGCAGCCAAGAGCTGCCACCGAGTTGGTCGACGGCGAGCATAGCCAGTCCCCAACCGGGGATCACCGCCGCCAAGCGGAACCAGATGTGTCGCCGACGGATATGAGCAAACTCATGCAGCACGATCAGGCGCAGTTGGTCCGGCGGCAGGTCGCGAATCAGGCGGTCGGTCAACAACAGCAGTCGAAAACCGGGGTAAAAACCGACCACCACCGCATTGGCGTGCCGCATGCCGGTATCCCAAACTCGCATTTCGACTCGGAAACCCCGATCGCGACCCGCCAGCTCACGCAACCAACTCGGGTCTCGTGCATCCCAAGCTCGAGTGGCCCAGACGCGTTTGGCGATCGAGGGCACGAACAGCGGCATCACGACGACCAGCGAAAGCATCACCGTGATACCGGCGATCGCTGAATCCGGGCCGATCGCAGAATCCGGGCCGATTGCCGGTGAACCGATCGCTCCAACGACCGGAGGATCGAATCCCGCCCAGGTCAGCAGCGCGACCAAGTCTGCCACGGCCAACAGTGCCAAGATGGGGGCGACCAGCCAGCCGACGCAGCGAGACAGCGAACCGCCGGCGCGAACAGCGGCATCGTTCCCCGCGGGCGACGGCCCCGCCAACCAACGGGTGAACCGCGATTCGGACCACAACGTCAACCCGATCGCCACCATCGCAGGAGTCAACAGAATCGCGGCCTGCAGACAGAGCGATTGCGAGGCGATCGGCCAGGTCGGAACGACCGCAGCGAGTTGAAATCCGAGCAAACAGACCAGAGCGAACCCGAGCCCGAGCCACCGCAACCACTCCAACCGACGTTCGAAGCCCGCGGCGATCGCTCGCGGCTCCTCACCGGCGGCGATTCTTGCCTTGGCCACCGCGGCAAACGACTGGACGAGCAACCCGAATGCCAGCAACAAGGCCGCCGACGCGACCACCGATTGTTTCAACGGGATCTCGTCACGTGGCGCGACGCTAGCAGAGGCCAGCGATAAGACGACGGCGAGAAACAGATAGAGCGACATGGGGCAGTAGGATAGATCATCGCTGTCGGCATGCCAGGAAAATCAGCCGCCGATTACCGGCGTTCGCACTCCGCGCGGTGCGGTCATGACGGCTGGGCAAACGGTGTCAGCGGCAGTCTCAGTTGCCATTGTCAAGCCGGCAGATTGTGCTATCTTACGCGGCTTCCGGGCTTTGCGGCGGCGTCGCGGTTGCGCGCCCGGCGGCTTCGGGAAAACTCGGTGCTGCCCGGTTGGCGAGCGGGTTGCGATGCGATCTGACAAACGATTCAAACACACGATTCGGAGACGATATTAGGTGGGTACGAAGAAGACAGGAAAAGGGCGTCGCAAGGTTGGTCGCAAGAAACGTCGCATGCGAGCCCGGATCCGCCACCGCAAGAAATAGTTTGCCGCGGCGATCCCGTGTACTCCTTTTTGCCCTGACGAGAATCTGCTGAGCGACGTTTGATGGCCCGCAGCAAGACGAACGATGGCGACGCCGGCGACCATTCGCCTGCGCCCAAGGGTAAACCGAAGCCGCGTCGGTTCGAAACCGCACTCGAAGAGATCGAAACGATCGTCGATCGGCTCGAGGGCGGGCAACTCGATCTCGGCGAATCGCTCGAAGCCTATCGCAAGGGGATCGAAACGCTGCAAGAGTGCCATCAATTGTTATCCGCAGCCGAACGAAAGGTGACTCTACTGAGTGGCTTTGACGCCGAAGGTAATCCGGTGACGGCGGCCTTCGACGAAGCGGAGATGACACTTGACGAGAAACAGAAGGGGCGTGGTGCCCGACGGGGCCTCCGTCCCGATCCGGCTGACGACCCGGGTCTGTTTTAGGGGGCATCGTGACCGCGGCTCGGAGGTTCGGGTCGCAGCCGTTTTCTGACCGAGCAGCCAGATTGACCGATCCACTTCGCGACGCAACCGATTCCTGCCCGACGAGTTCGCTCCCGGACGCCGAGGTCGTCGACGGCCTGGCCGACTTGTTGCCGTTGATCGAAGAGGCGTTGCGCGAGGCATGCCGCTGGTCAGACGCTTGCCCACAGCGATTGGCCGAGGCGATGCGGTATGCCGTGTTGGCCCCGGGTAAACGAATTCGGCCCGCGTTGGTCCTGATGGCGTCGGAGGCGGTTGGCGGAACGCATCGATTGGCGATTCCCGGTGCGGTGGCCGTTGAAATGGTTCACGCCTATTCGCTGGTGCATGACGACCTACCGGCGATGGACGACGATGACCTCCGCCGCGGACGCCCGACGACCCATATCCGTTTCGACGAAGCGACCGCGATCCTGGCTGGCGACGCCTTGCAGGCGGCGGCGTTGGAACGGCTTGCCACCGACATCGACGATCCGTCGCTGGCTCACCGCTGCCTGCGGATTTTGACACACGCCTGCGGCCCCGAGGCACTGGTCGGCGGCCAGGCCGAAGATCTGGCAGCCGAAACCGGTGGCGAACAATCGCTGCGACGGCTCGAAGCGATCCACCGCCGGAAAACCGGGGCGTTGATCGATGCCTCGGTCGCCATCGGCGGGTTACTCGGCGGTGGCGACGCAGCCGCACTGGTCTCGCTGAGAGAATATGCACATCCACTCGGCCTCGCCTTTCAAGTGATCGACGATTGCCTCGACCACTGGTCGAGCGATGCGGCGATGGGGAAACGGACCGGGAAAGATGCGGCCCGTGGGAAATTGACCTATCCCGGCCTACTGGGCCTGGACGAGGCCCAGCGGTACGCGGCGCGGTTGATCGACGAAGCGTTGGCCGCGGTCGAAGTTTTTGGAAATGATGCCTGGCGGTTAAGGTGGTTGGCGGGATATGTCCGCGATCGCAGCCGATAGGACAGTAAGGATCGAACCCTCCGACGATGACCACCGAGATTGTGACGATGAAGATTGGTTCCCACCCATTGCTGTCTACGCTGAAGGACGCCGAAGGATTGCGATCGTTTTCGCCGGTCGAGCTCGAGACCGTCGCCGCGGAAATCCGCGATGTGCTCTGCAATCTACTGGCGACCCGCACGGCTCACTTCGCCAGCAATCTCGGCGTCGTCGAACTCTGCCTCGCCCTGCACACCGAGTTCGACTTTCGCCGCGACCGGTTGATCTGGGACACCGGTCACCAGATTTACCCTCACAAACTCGTCACTGGCCGCTACGCGATGTTCGATACGATCCGCCAGCAGGGCGGATTGATGGGATACCCCAATCCCGAAGAGAGCGACTACGACCTGTTCATGACCGGGCATGCCGGTTGCAGCATCAGCACCGCGATGGGTTTGGCGAGCGGCGATTCGCTGTCGGGAGAAACCGATCGGCACAGCGTGGCGGTGATCGGCGACGGGGCGTTGCCGAGCGGTATCGTCTTCGAAGCTTTGAACAACGCGGGAGCGTCGGGCGATAAGCTGACGATCATCCTGAACGACAACAAGATGTCGATCTGCCCGCGGGTCGGTGCCCTCGCAGCCTACCTCGACCGGCTCCGCAGCAACCCGTTTTACACCGGCCTCAAACACGAAGTCGCGAAGGTGCTGGGGCACGTACCGATGTTCGGAGACCCCGCCGAACGGATGCTTGCGCAATTGAAGGAAGGCGTCAAAGCCGGCTTGCTCGGTGGCATGCTGTTCGAAGAACTGGGCGTTCGCTACGTCGGCCCGATCGACGGCCACGACGTCGGGCTACTGCGGAAATACCTCAAAATGGTCCGCGAGATGCCTGGGCCGGTGCTGCTGCACGTGGTGACCGAAAAGGGGCACGGATACAAGCCGGCCGAACAAAATCCGGTCTACTTCCACACGCCACCGGCCTTCCTCGATGACGGCGGCAAGCCGGTCACGCTCGGCAGCGACGGCAGCCCGCCGTACACCAACTTTGTCCGAGATTCGATCTTGGCGCTGATGCAGCGAGACGAGCGAGTCACCGTGCTGACAGCGGCGATGTGCCAGGGCAATAAACTCGAACCGGTTCGAGAGCGGTACCCTGAACGGTTCTTCGACGTCGGTATCTGCGAATCGCATGCGGTCGCGTTCGCGGCCGGTCAATGCAAGGCCGGCCTGCGGCCGATCGTCGAAATCTACAGCACGTTTCTCCAACGCAGCGTCGACCAAATCTTTCAAGAAGTCTGCCTGCAACGACTTCCCGTTACCTTCTTGATGGACCGCTCGGGGTTGACCGGCCCCGACGGCCCGACACACCACGGCCTGTTCGATATCGGCTATCTGCGTTCGCTGCCCAATCTCGTCCTGATGGCTCCGGGATACGCCGGTGAAGTCGGCCCGATGGTCGACTTCGCGATCGATCAGGAAACCGCCGTCGCGATTCGCTATCCCAAAGCGGCTGCTCTGCAAGGCCCGAAAAAGCCGGATGAGATCGTCCTCGGCCGCTCGGAGACGATCCGCCAAGGAACCGACGGCACGATCATCGCCTACGGTGCGGTGCTCGACCAAGTGCTCGCCGCCGTCGAACTGCTCGGCGACGAGTTGGACGTCACCGTGATCAACGGACGCTTTGCCAAGCCGATCGACGACGCGATGATCCAGTCGGCGTTCGAACGCGGCTTTGTCATTACCGTCGAAGAATCCGCCCGGATCGGTGGGTTTGGGACCGCCGTGCTCGAATCCGCCGCCGACCAAGGACTCGACACCCGCAAATTGAAGCGATTGGCCATGCCCGATCGTTTCGTCGAACACGGCAGCCGCGACGCGCTGCTCGACCAGTTGGGCCTCGGCCCCAAGCAGATTGCCGACGTCTGCCGCGACCTTGCGATCGCCAGCCTGTCGCCCCCCTGATGAGGCAACCGATTGACTACTCCCAAGGCGATCACTTCACCTGCGCCGATTTCGGATCGGTCGGCTGACAACGGCACAGCGGCTGGGCAACCCGCATCGGGCTGGGGCGACGGCGGCAAGCGGCCTCGCGTCGCGATCCTCGGCGCCCCGGACCGGGCTCGGGTGATCAGCGCCTTGGAGCGTTTGCGGGCCGCGATCACCAGCCACGCCGATGTGGTCGTCGAGGACCTGGCCTTCGAATACGACTTCGCCGACCCCGACATCGACCTGGTGATCGTACTCGGTGGCGACGGTTCGATCCTGCAAGCCGCTCGCCAGCTCGCCGGTCGGGCCATCCCCGTACTCGGCGTCAATTGCGGGGCACTCGGCTTCTTAGCCGCACTCTCGGTCGACGACTTTCTCGACGCCTGGCCTCAGGTCTGCCAAGGCGGCTTTTCGATCGTCGACCACCTGATGCTCCGGGTCGCCCAGGTCCGAGGAGGCGAAGAAATCACTCACCAACTGGCCCTGAACGAAGTCGCGATCCTCGGTGGTCCCCCTTACAATCTGCTGGAAATCGACCTGTACGCCGATCAAGCGCTGGCGACCACCTACCGCTGCGACGGTCTGATCGTCAGCACACCGGTCGGCTCGACCGCCTACAACCTTTCCGCGGGCGGCCCGATCCTCCGCAAACACCTCCGGGCGATCGTGATCCAACCGATCAGCCCCCACACGTTGACCTATCGCCCGCTGGTCGATTCCGCCGACACCGAATTGGAGATGGTCGTCGCCAAACCGAACGAATCGACCAGCATTGTCACCGATGGTCGGATTCTCGGCCAAGTGCAGCGGGGCGACCGAATCACGATTCGGGCATCGGAACATACCTTTCGCATGCTGACGGTTCCGGGGCAGAACGAGTACCGCACGCTACGCGAAAAACTCGGCTGGGGCGGCAGCGTGCTCCGCTGATCGGTCGTCGCGATCCGCCCGCTGTACCGACAAGGCCCAAGGCTCAGCAGACCGAGCCTGCAATCGGTCGCTCAGCGCCCAGACTGGTCCTCGACGGAACGGGTGAGCGAGCTGGCGGCCTCTCCGCCGCTGCCAGCCCCCTGCTGGGAAACTGAATCCCCCTTTTCTGACGCTGATCGGTACGCCGTATCGGGACCAAACCCTCTCTTGGCGACGCCACCCCACAACCCGCCCCGCAAATCGGCACACCGTTTGCTCGATTAGTCTTGGAAAGAGTTTCGATACATTCCTTGCGTTCGGCCGAGCATTCTGGATGGGACAAAACATGAGCACCACAACTCGCCTGCTGTTGGTCGAAGACAACCGGATCGAGGCGCGGCAGACGCAACACCGTCTAGCGGCGATCGCGGGCGAGGCTTGGGAGGTTGAGTGGGTCGATCGGCTTTCCGTTGCTCTGGAGCGTTTGTCTCGGAACGAGGTCGACCTCGTACTGCTCGATTTGAACCTGCCGGACAGTCGCGGCTTGGAGACGCTTGCGGCCATTCGCAACGAGTCGCCGGACGTCGCGGTAATCGTCTTGACCGGCGAGGAAGACGATGCGACCGGTGTGATGTCGATCCAACGTGGTGCGACGTCGTACCTGGTAAAACATCAGGTCGACAGCGGCACCTTGGCTCGAACCATCGCCTCAGCGTTGCAGCAGCGTCGCGGGCATGCTCCGGTGTCACCCGGCAAAAAATCGACCGATGGCAAACGATTCACGTTGGTCGATGCCGGTCGGACCGCCGGTATGACCTCCTCGGCAATCAGTCTGGCTGTCGCTTTGACGGCGCGAGAATTGACCTACTGAACCACCCAAGCAGTCGACCAACTGACCCACCCAAGTAGCGGAGACAGACAGCTTCGCGGCGACGAAGCGAGCTGTCGTCGCCTGTTCAACTCTGTCCACCCCCACTGCGATCGCTAAGCTTGCCGATTTGACGACAAATCTTTCCCTTTTTAACATCTCTTTTGTTGAACTGCCGAAAAGACGAAGGTAAACTGTAAGGTCGCATTTGATTTCGGTCGTATCGTCGCCGTCGGTTTCCGACTACCCGCTAACACCTACAATTGTTTAACCGAGCCATGAAAAACAAACTCCTGGGGTGCAGCTGCCTCTCCTTGGCATTGACCGCAATGTCGTTCGGTGCCGTCCGTGGCGAGTCAGTGATGTCCCAACTTTCGGTGAATCAATGGATTCAACCGACGGCAGAGGGTGCCGTCGAGGGCAAACTCCGCCTTCCCAAAGCCGGCGATTCGGCCGTTGCGGTCGCGGACGCCCGGATCGTTCTGATCGATTCAGAGGGCGAAGTCACCGCGACCCGTACCGACGAGTCGGGCGATTTCCGCTTCGCCGACGTGGCTCCCGGTGTTTACACCTTGGCGGCGCGGGGGAAAGCCGATGTCGCAGCGATTTTGGCCCTGCATGTCGTGTCGAACTCGTCGGACGATGATTCGAGTTTGCCTGGCATGGTCGACATCGTGGCTGGCAAGATCGATTTTGCCGCCGTCAATTCGACTCTGATCCGCTACCTTCCACCGAGTCAGTCCGAAGGGAGCTCATCGGAAGCGTTCGACGAATTAACCGTTTCGCAGATTTCTCAGCGGACCGGCAGCCTCGACTCGCACCGCATCCGACAGATCGACGGCGGTTTGGTCGGTCAAATCTTCGCGGCCGGCGCTACCGCCGGAGTTCTCTCGCCGAGCCAACAGGCAAATGTCTTTCTCTATCGCGACGGCGAGGAGGTGGCTCGCTTGGTGACCGAAGATTCCGGTGAGTTTCGTGTCGAATCGCTCGAACCTGGTGTTTATGCGATCCTCGTGGTCGGTAATTCAGGATCGGGCTTGGCCGGACTCGAATTAATAGGTGAATCGTCTTCCGCCTTCGCCTCGACCGCCTCTCAAACCACTTTGGTCGCAGCTCAAGACCGAGGCTCCGAACAATTCGTGATGCAGCTCGCCCCGGGCGACGATGTCGTCGGCGCCATGCAATCGATGGGCCCCGGCGAAGGCGAAGTGGTCAGTGAAGAGGTGGTCGGCGAAGAAGTGGTCGATGATGGCTTCGGCGTCCCGATGGGTGGCGGCGGATTCGCGGGCGGTGGCGGCGGTGGTGCTGGTGGCGGAGGCATCGGTGCCGGTGGCCTGCTCGGATTGGCAGGAGCTGCTGCTGGGATTGTCGCCCTGAGCATCGACAACGACCGCGGGATCGTTCCGCCCCCGGCAACCCCAGCCGCTCCGTGAGCGACTGGTAAACCGTAGACGGTTCCATTTGGTATTACTTTCGACCAGTCCTCCGGGACTGGTTTTTTTTGCGCCATTTGGCAGCTCCGGTTCGCCTCAGAACCGTGGTCACGACCACATCGATTCGTGCCAAACGGATCGAATTGATTGACGTGACCGTTTCACTCGTTAATCTAAGGTAGTAGGCGAATCGATCGCCTTAACCCGCCTGCCCACGCTGGGCTACCGCCGCGGACGAACCGAAATGTTCGTTTGCTGGGCCGGATTGGTGGTGTCAGACCTGATGTTTCGACGACGACCCGCAGGCGTTAGATCCAGCCACGGTCGCCGTCGGGATGCTCTGTCATCGCGATTGATGGGAGTGACGCTCGCATGTCTCTGTTTCTGTCCTGGTTATCGTTTTTTCCAACCACCGCTAGCGATTCCTGGCATCAGCGGTGCTGGTGTCGAGGCGTGATTTTCCTGGTGACGATCGGTCTGACAAGCCTTTCGGGGTCGCTGATCGTCGCAGCGGATAAGGAATCCGACGAAGCGGCTAAAGACGGATCACCGACCGAAACCGTGGTCAGCTACGACGCGGACGTGAAGCCGATCTTCAGACGAGCCTGTTTCGGCTGCCACCAAAGTGGCAAACGGCAGGGCGAATATTTGATGACCGACTTCGCCGCGCTGACCGCCGGTGGCGAGTCGGGTGCTATCGCGATCGTACCCGGCGATCCGGACGGGAGCTATTTGATCGAGCAGATCACGCCGATCGATGGACATGCGGAGATGCCCAAAGCGCCGCAGCCCGCCCTTTCGGAGAACGAAGTCGAGACGATCCGAAGGTGGATCGCCGCGGGTGCTGAAGACGACTCGCCGGCCGCTGCCGGGGTGACGTTTGATGCCGAAAACCCGCCGACCTACCGAAATCCTCCCACCGTCACCTCACTCGACGTTTCCGCCGATGGCAGCGTCATCGCCGCAGCGGCGCACCACGAGGTGATTCTGATCGATGCCGAATCGGGATCGACGGTCGCCCGCTTGGTCGGCCTCAGTCCACGGATCAATACGGTCCGCTTTTCGCCCGATTCGACCCGCTTGGCGGTCGCCGCGGGAACACCTGCCGAAACGGGAGAATTGCAGGTCTGGGACGTCGCCACGAGAGAGCTGAAACTGTCGCTGCCGATCGGCAACGACACCCTATCGGGCGCCCGCTGGTCACCCGACGGCAAGCAAATCGCTTTCGGAAGCGCCAACATCGTCCGCGCCGTCAACGCCGACACGGGGGCCGAAGAGCTTTTCCAGGGGGCCCACGAAGACTGGGTGTTGGACACGGCTTATACGGCTGACGGAAAACATTTGATCTCGGTCGCTCGTGATATGACCTGCAAATTGACCGAGGTCGCGACCGAGCGGTTCATCGATAACGTCACATCGATTACGCCGGGAGCCCTATCCGGCGGCCTCAACAGCATCGACCGCCACCCGCAGCGTGACGAGATCCTGATCGGCGGCGCCGATGGGGTCGCGAAGGTCTATCGTGTATTTCGCGAAACGGCTCGAGTGATCGGTGATGACGCCAACCTGATCCGGGCTCTGCCGGCCTTACCGGGACGGATCTTTGCGGTCGCGGTCAGCCCCGATGCTTCGTTGTTGGCCGCGGCCGCAACGATCGATGGTCGGAGCGAGATCCGGGTCTGGCAATACAACTTTGGCGGCTCGATGCCCGCTGACATCAAAGCCTTGGCGGCTAAACGGGTTGGAGAACTGAGCGCCGATGAGCGGAGTCAGCTCGATTCTTATCGCCGTGCCGAGGCGACGGAGGTATGGCGGGCCAATATCGACTCCGCCGCCGTCTACTCGCTCCGCTTCTCACCTGATAACTCTCTGATCGCCTCCGGTTCCGACGGATTGCTGCACCGCTTCGACGCCGACGGCGCGACCATTGGTCATTGGCCGGTCGTCACGATCGCTTCGGCTACCGAGGCCGAATCGACCGACCACGATTTTAACGCACTGGACTGGGCCCGCTCGGCCGCAGCAGCCGATGTGGCGTCACCCCAACCGACGCCTCAACCGACTCCGGCCCCGGGCTCCGTGACCGCGATCGAGGTGCTGCCTGCGGAGATTGCGCTCAATAATCCTCTCGCCTATGTCCAACTCGTCATCACCGCGAAACTTGCCGATGGCTCGACGATCGATGTGACCCGGCGGTCGGAGCTGAGTCTCCCTGAGATCATCGTTGCCGATTCGCAGGGGCGGATCCGGCCGGTCGCCGATGGCGACGCCGATTTGAAGATCCGCTTTGGTGATCGCTCCGTCACAGTACCGACCCGAGTCGACGGCCTCGCTGAGGTTCGTCCGGTCGACTTCATCCGCGACGTCAATCCGGTACTCAGCCGACTCGGCTGCAATCAAGGCTCGTGTCACGGGGCTCAAGCCGGGAAAAACGGTTTCAAGCTCTCGCTCCGCGGCTATGACCCGATCTTCGATATCCGCGCTTTGACCGATGATCACGCCGCCCGCCGAATCAATCCGGCTGCTCCCGATGATTCGCTGATGCTTCGCAAACCGTTGGGCCTCACGCCGCACCAGGGTGGCACGTTGATGACGCCCGGCGATCCGTACCACACCGTGCTGCGACGATGGATCGCGTCGGGATCAGAACTCGACCTGACCACGCCACGTGTCAGCCGGATCGAAATCGGCCCGACCGACCCGGTTGTCTCGGCGATCGGGTCGCGCCAGCAAATCCGGGTGACTGCGCACTTCGCCGACGGCCTCGTTCGTGACGTGACCGGTGAGGCGTTTATCAGCAGTGGCAACACCGAAGTCGCGGAAGTCGATGCGGCGGGTCAGTTGACGGCGGTGCGGCGTGGCGAATCATCGATCCTGGCCCGTTACGAAGGCTCCTATGCAGCGACCACGCTGACCGTGATGGGACAACGTGACGACTTCCAGTGGAATGATCCGCCGACCTGGAGCCGAATCGATGAGTTGGTCGCCAATAAGTGGCAGCGGATGAAAATCCTGCCTAGCGAACTCGCCTCCGATGAAGCCTTTTTGCGGCGGGTCTTCCTCGACCTGACCGGACTGCCGCCGTCAAGCGATCGGGTTCGCGAGTTTTGCGACGACCCGACCCCGAACCGTGAGAAGCGTGCCGCGGTGATCGACGAACTGCTGGCGAGCGAAGAGTTCGTTGAGTTCTGGACCAACAAATGGGCCGATCTGCTCCAGGTCAACCGGAAATTTCTGGGCCCCGAAGGGAGCCGGACGTATCGCGATTGGATTCGCGGGTCGTTGGTAGAGAACAAGCCGTATGACCGATTTGTTCGCGAAATCATCACGGCCAAGGGATCGAATCAGGCCAACCCGCCAGCCTCCTACTTTAAGGTGCTGCGCGAGCCTGAAGAGATCATGGAAAACACGACGCATCTGTTTTTGGGCATCCGTTTCAACTGCAACAAGTGCCACGACCATCCGTTCGAGCGTTGGACCCAGGACCAGTACTACGAGACGGCCGCATTCTTTGCCCGAACCTCGCTACGGAAGGCCCCCGAAGCGGGTGATGCCAAGATCGGCGGAACCGCGGTCGAAGGCGCCAAGCCGCTCTATGAAGAAGTATTTGATGCCGATCAAGGTGAAATCCGTCACGAACGGACCGGCCAGGAAGTCGCCCCCGAATTCCCCTATCCGGTCGCTCATTCGGCGGATGACTCGCAATCGCGGCGAGAACGACTCGCCGATTGGCTGACATCGCCCGAAAACCCCTACTTCGCCCGCAGCTATGTCAATCGCTTATGGGCCTATCTGATGGGAGTCGGCCTGATCGAACCGATCGACGACATCCGGGCAGGGAATCCGCCGACCAACCCGGAACTGCTCGACCACTTGACCGACCTGCTTGTCAGCAGCGGTTTTGATGCCCGTCACGTGCTCCGCTCAATCTGCAACAGTCGGGCCTACCAACTGTCGGTGGTCCCCAACCAATGGAACGAAGACGATTCACTGAACTACGCCCGGGCGTTGCCGAGACGTCTGCCGGCGGAAGTCCTGTACGACGCGATTCACTTCGTTACCGGCTCGTTGAGCAACATCCCGGGGGTACCGAAGGGGACCCGTGCCGCGGCTCTCCCCGATGTTGGCCTGACCACCGAAGACGGGTTCCTCCAAAACCTAGGCCAACCGGTTCGTGAGAGCGCTTGCGAGTGCGAACGGAGTGACGAATTGCAACTCGGCCCGATCATGGCCTTGGTCAGCGGGCCGACCATCGGACGTGCGATCGCCGACGATGAGAACGCGTTGGGTCGGCTTGTCGCCGATTTGCCCGAGGACGCCGACCTGGTCGAAGAACTCTATTTGCGAATCCTCGGACGACTACCGGTTGAGGCCGAATCGGCGATGTTCACTCAATTTCGCCAAGCGATCGCAGCAGACCACGCGTCACTGAGCGAGACGCTCGCCGAACGCGAGACCTGGTGGCAGGACGAGTTTGCCCGACTTGAAGCCGCTCGCGGTGCGGCCTTGGCCGCTGCCGAACAATCGCTGATCGACCAAACCGAAGCTTTGCGTCCTGAAGCCGAACGACTCGAAGCGGCCCGCCAGGAGCGGATCACTGCGGCTGAAGCGAAACTCGAGGCGACACGCCAGGCGCGGCAGAGTGAATGGGCCGACCGGTCGCCCGATGCCGATGCGGTCGAATGGTTCCCACTGGTGCCCCGCGAAATGAAATCGACCAACGGGGACACTTTCCGCGTACTCGAAGATCGCTCAATCGTCGTCAGCGGTAAGGCCGACAAGGGGAGCTACGAGTTCAGCTTCGAAACGTCGCTCAGCGGAATTACGGGATTCCGTCTCGAAGCTTTGCCCGACGAATCGCTGCCAGGAAAGGGACCAGGCTTGGCCGCCAACGGTAATTTTGTGCTGACCGAGTTCGAGGCCGTTCAGTCCGGGGGGGCGAGTGACGAAGCTGAAAAACCGATCGCCCTGAGTCGCGCCGTGAGCGATTTTTCTCAGCAAGGATTCGCGCCCGAACAAGCGATCAATGGAAACCGAGAAGATCAAAAAGGGTGGGCCGTCGCCGGGTCGTTGAACCAGCCGCATTGGATCGTCATCGAGACAAAAACACCGCTCGATTCGGAAAACGGTCGACGGATCACGATTCGCCTACACCAGGTCCACAACGCGGCCGAACATCGGCTGGGACGATTCCGGATCAGCGCCACGACCGCCAGTGACGAATCGCTGCCGCTCGGACTCGCGGAACCGCTCGCGGCAATCCTCCGCACTCCGGCAGCGTCCCGCTCCGAAGCTCAGGTCGCCACGCTGCACAGTTATCTCGAATCGGTCGATCCGGAGATCAAGGCCGAGTTGGCCGCCTTGGCAGCGGCTCGTACTCCCGTCCCCAAGGACCCGAGCCTAACCGAGATTGAGCAGAAGATCGCCAAGCTGCAGGTCGTCACCCCGGTCGATCCACTGCTGGAACGACTGCGGATCGACGTCGCTCAAAGTGAACAGCAATTGACCCAAGAACGGCTGACCGCCGCCGAGGATTTGACCTGGGCGTTGATCAACAGCCCCGCTTTCCTGTTCAATCGTTAACGCGGATTGGTCGCTATTGGGGAGCCTTGCTCAAGCCGTATCCGGTCGGTCAAAAATCGCGTCAACTTTTGCTGCTATAGCGGCTTACTTGTCCCGAGTTGGACGACTAGGCTACAGCCTTCGGGGACACGCTTTCCAGGGCGTGTCGATGCATTTCTTGAGTCCGGCGGCCGCGATGACAAGCGAAAACGAGACAGGCCGAAAGGCCGCTGCGATATCGCTGCCCGCCGCGATCTGTGAAGCTCTGATCGACGACATCAGCGATCTAGTGTTCACCCTCTCGCAGGACGGTCTTGTCTGCCACTGCAACGCCGCCGTGTCCCGATCTCTGGGGCGAGCCGCGAGTGAAATCGTCGGGCGTGCTTGGGGCGATCTCCTCCACCCCGAAGACCGCGGGCTGGCGGCAACGTTGCTCCGGCAGGCTCAACCGATCGACTCGACGCCGACGACCGCCGTTTTACGGTTCGCGCACGGCGACGGTTCCTGGCGAGCCGCAGAAGGTACGATTCACTCCTGGAGCGATCGGGCGGGATTCACCGGTACCGTCTGCCGGTTTCGTGATATCAGTGAACCGCAACAAATTCGCGACCAACTGGTACATGTCCAGCGGATGGCAAATGTCGGCAACTTGGTCAGCGGTATCGCTCATGACTTAAACAATGTCTTGACACCCATTCTGGTAGCCGCCGAACTGTTGGAAAATGAGTTGCCGCCGACAGACCGCAAAATGCTCCTGGACGCTCTCTCCGCGGGCTCGCAGCGGGCGGCCGCAGCGGTCGACGCGTTGCGGACATTCATGCGAAGGATTCGTGGTAGTGCCGGCCCCGCGAATGTCGCCCAGCAAATCGATGAAACCAAACGCTTGCTCGAATTCAGTTTTCCCAAATCGATCACCCTTCACGTTGATCTGTCCGATTCACTCTGGGCGGTTGGGATTCGTGACCAAGCGTTTGCCCAAATCTTGCTCAACCTCTGCCTCAATGCACGTGACGCGATGCCCGAAGGAGGGTGTCTAAGGGTTACGGCCAACAACGTCACTTTGACGGCTGAGCAACTTTTGGAGGTGAGCGGGCTGCCCCCCGGCCGATACGTCTCGATCGAAGTAGCCGACAGCGGGATCGGGATTTCGCCGGAGCTTCGAAGGCGGATTTTTGATCGTGATTTCAACACGCAAACCGACGCTGCTGCGATCGGCTTGGGACTGCCGATCGCCGTCGAGATCCTGCGCCACGAGCGTGGCTTGCTCCGCTGCGACAGTGAACCGGGACAAGGTACCCAAATGAAGTTTTACCTTCCCGCCATTAGCGCCCGGTCCGCCGCGACGGATCAAGGCCCCGCGAATGATCCTCCCCATGTGAAGCTGGCCGACGAGGCAGGACGCAATTCATGAGCACTGTGCTGATCATTGACGATGACCCTCAAATCGCAAACGTCCTCGGCTCGGGGTTTCGCAGTTTGAACGTCGACGTACTCTCCGCGGGCACCGCAGCGGAGGGTCTCAATCAGGTGCTCAGCCATCATCCCGATGTCATCCTGCTCGATGTCGGCCTGCCCGACCAATCGGGGTTGAAGTTGTACCTGGACATCGCCAAACACGACGCCCGCGTCCCGATCATCGTGATGACCGGCCAAGGGACGACCGAAACCGCGATCGAGGCGATGAAGTTGGGCGCGTTCGATTACGTGCTCAAGCCGTTCACCTTCACCCGCATCCGCGATCTGGCCAACAAGGCCTTCGAAGTCGCTCGGCTGATGCGCGTCCCGGTCCGGATGCATTCGAACTCTGAAAGCGATGACAGCGGCGCCGATGTGATGGTCGGCCGATGCGAATCGATGCAGCACGTCTACAAGACGATCGGCCGTGTCGCTCAACTCAAAGAAACCGTCTTGATCCGAGGCGAAAGCGGGACGGGCAAGGAATTGGTCGCCCGAGCGATCTATCAACACAGCAGCCGCTCCGAAGCGCCCTTCATTGCGATCAATTGTGCGGCGATCCCCGAGACGCTGCTGGAAAGCGAACTGTTCGGTCACGAGAAAGGGGCCTTTACCGATGCCCACGAACGACGGATCGGCAAGTTCGAACAGTGTTCCGGCGGCACCTTGTTCCTCGACGAAATCGGTGACATGAAGCCGCAAACGCAGCCGAAGTTGTTGCGGGTACTACAAGACCAACGATTTCAGAGAGTCGGTGGCAATCAAACGATCCAAACCGACACCCGGTTGATCGTTGCGACCCACCAACCTTTAGAAGAGATGGTCCGTGATGGAACTTTTCGTCAGGACCTCTACTATCGCCTCAACACCTTCACCATCAACCTGCCACCGCTCCGCGAACGCACCGCAGACATGCCGCTGCTTGTATCCACCTTCTTGAAACGGTTCAGTCACAGCATGGGACGCAACGTCCTGGAGGCTTCACCAGAGGCGCTCGAATACCTGACCAACTATTCATGGCCGGGCAACATGCGGGAACTCCAGAGCGTCCTGAAGCAGGCGTTGCTCCAGTCGGTCGGGACGGTGCTGGTGCCGACGTTTCTCCCTGACTACATCACCGGCGCCGGGAAACCACCCGTATTGACGCCACCGGCGACACCACCCCCGGCTGCCCCCCCGGTCGACCAGTCCCCGGAGCTGGACAGCGCGGATCCGACGTATCGGTTCATCGAGGACCGATTGCAGGCCGGCTCCGAAGACCTCTATGCAGAATGGCTGGCCAGAACCGAGCGGCAACTCTTGGTCCAAGTCCTTCGCCACACCCACGGAAACCAACTACGGGCGGCCAAGATACTCGGCATCACTCGTCGGAACTTACGAGGAAAAATCGCATCCCACGGAATCGCGATTGAAAAGTCGGTCTCAACCGATAACAAGAAGCCGGAATAGCGTTCCGACGCCGCAGTCCATTGCAGCCAGCCTGCAAGTCCTCAGGCAGTGGTCGCTCCGCTCCACCCACCGGCTAATGGCTTGGAGCCCTGCGGGATGATCACCGTCGAGCCTTTTCCGATCTCGGGCAGCGCGGCGAGCTCCGTCACACAACCAAGCCCTCTCATGAATCTTTGCGATTTAGCATCTTGCGGCAAATAAGTGTCGCCTTTTGCTCCGCGAAAGTAGCGTTCTGGCGTTCTTTCGCGGAGCGAAAGGCGACTATAAAAATCCGCACGATGCTTACTCACCCCAGCGATCCGCTCGCATCCAGAGGAGCGTATTTCGAAAGACTCCTTCGGGGGTGCTAATGCGGAACGACCTCAAGCCGACAACTCGGCACGCATCCCCGACCTGGCTGATCCGCGACGACGATCGGAAGCTTGGTCCTGCAGTGATGTCGACTGACAATGCCCACTGCAAATCGCCGACCCGGTCTCCGAGTCGTAACACTGAGGAACGATCGGAGCAGTCACCGCCGTTACGCGCACCAAATAGATGCTCGAAACGACCCCGACGACACCGAATGCGGCAAGCGTCATTAACATGTTTTTTTCCTCGTGATGATTTATGCAGAACGGCACGCGGCACGACTGCCTTACGAGCTGAAGCGATTCGGAGGAAACGTTCATTCGAGCTGATTCCAGGAGTCGCCCCGATCAGGCTCGGAATGAGTGCTTCCGACGAAACTTGTATTTGCAGCTATTGCGCCAATCGGCAAGGAAAAATGGAGGTTGCCAGGTTTTTTTTGCAACCGCCCTTAATTCAACGCTTTACAGCAGCTGCCAGAACTTCCAACTGGTGGCCAAAATACACCCACGTGGGTGCCGCGACGAACGGATTTGATACAGAAGCAGACCACGATGAGCCTTTTGGGACCACTGACTTCATCGAACAGGTTGGTCCTTTTGGGACCACTGATCCCAAAAGGACCATGTTGTTGGGCGCGTGGGTAGCAGAAAATCGAAAAAGCGATTGGCGACAGCTTCCTCGGCGATCGATTTGGTATGGTGATTGGAGTTGATCCTGGTCGATCGACGATCTATTTGCGAGCACCTTTTTCTTGATCCGCTCATGCCTCTGGATCCTCGCCAGCTCGCCGAGCGACTGCTCGGCGACGCGACCGTTACCGCAGACGAAATACTCCAAGCCGATCCGGAATCGCTGCTTCGCGAGTTGCGCGCCCACCATCGGGAGCAACTCGCATTGGCGGGGCAAGCCCAGCGTGACGAGCGGTACCGGGCGATTGTCGAATCGGCGCAGGACGGCGTGATTGTGATCGACACGGAGAGTCGGATCCAAGAGTTCAATCCGGCGGCCGAGCGGATCTTCGGCTTCCGCAAAGAGGAAGCGATCGGTCAAGCGCTCGAGGAATTGATCGTGCTCCCTGAGCATCGAGCTCTTCATCGGCGAGGCCTGCAGCGTTCGCTCGCCGCTGCGTCCGGCGAAATGACCGGTCGTCGGATGGAGGTCCCCGCTCGGCGGGCAGACGGTGAGATTGTACGGGTCGAGCTGAGTATCAGTCGCAATCCGGGGCAACCGGTCACATTCACGAGTTTCATCCGCGACATCACGGAACAACATCGGGCCGCCGGAGCTTTAGCGGCCAGCGAGTCGGCGCTGCGGGAGAGCGAACAGCAACACCGTGTCTTGCTCGATCGGATTCCGGACCCGCTGTTCGTCTACGACCGCGAGACCTTGCGTTATTTGGCGGTGAACGACGCCGCCATCGCCACGTACGGGTATAGCCGGGACGAGTTCCTTTCAATGACGGTCAAGGACATTCGAGACCCAGCCGAAATTCCCGCCCTGCTCGAAATGCTCGCCACGGTTCCCGGAGGCTATCAGAACCGTGGCCAGTGGCGACATTTGAAACGCGATGGGACGCCGATAGATGTCGAGATCACAGCCCATGACTTGACCTTCGACAACCGATCCGCCTGCGTCGTCCTGGCGCGAGACGTGACGCAGAGGAAGCGTGTCGAAGCGGAACTCCTACGCAACCGTGAACAGCTACGGGTGGCATCACGACTGAGCCG
>SKZY01000090.1 GCA_007127095.1 Planctomycetaceae bacterium | reverse complement strand
GCCTTCTTAGGGGCGGCCTTCTTAGTAGCCGTTTTTTGAGTGGCTGCTTTCTTGACGGCTACCTTTTTAGGGGCAGCCTTCTTAGTAGCGGCTTTCTTGACAGCTGCCTTCTTGGGAGCGGCGGCTTTCTTAGTGGCTGCTTTCTTACCGGCTGCCGGCTTAGCGACAGCGGCTTTCTTGGTGGCGGCTTTTTTGACGGACGCCCGCTTGACTGCTGCTTTCTTGGCCACGTTTTTCCTCCGCGAAAAGGAATGGGTGACGGATTCAAGTGCTTTGCGATCTGACGATCGAAAACCACCGGCCACGAACCGCCACGAGAAAAATGGACCGGAACGATTCGATGGGCACATCCACGTACCCAGTGAACGATCATTTCGATCCGTAAACTGCGGCTAACTGTAAGCGATGACCACAATTAAGCAACACGATTTCCACAAAAAAGACGACGCTGATGACGATCGTTTCCGTGCCGAAAATGGCCCGATGTCAATCGTCACTCGGTCACCGCCAACGGGTCCCGGATTGGATCGATTGGTAATTGTCGATCCCCATCCAAATGAAGAATATACCGAGGAACAATTGCCCGACCTGAAACGAGTACAAAGCGATGACGGCCGCCGTGATCACGCCCAACCATTTGGCCTGCAACGGATCGCCGCCACCGATCAGGATAAACGATTGCGCGATCCGACCGCCGTCGAGCGGCAGTACCGGGACCAGGTTGAGCAGGCCCCACAAGATGCTCGGCAGGACGTAAAAGTTGACCAACGCGAACGTCGCCGCATGCTCGAACTCGAGGTCACCGAACCGTTCTCCGATCCCGGCCAGTGGGCCCGGCATGAACATAAACGCCGTCACGCGATAGCCGGCGGCCCAAACCAACACGCAGAGCAGCGCCGCCGAACCGATTTGGAACGCCGGTCCGGCTGCCGCGACGATCAATTCCTCGCCGTGACTCATCCGCCCCGCTGAACGCCCCGGATGCCGAGCCCCCAACGGGATCGCCAGTCCGCCGAAGTGATACAGCAGGATCGATGAGTCGACGCCGAAACGGCGAAACGCGAGTGTATGGCCGAGTTCATGGATCAGGATCGACACCGCAATGCAGCCGGCCCAAATCAACAACAATGGGAGCGTCCCCGGACTGCCCGCCGCGAACTGTCGGTCAGCGATCGAATCGACGAATCTCGCCAGATCATAACCGAGCAGCGCGGCGACGAGCCAAAACGTCCAGGCGATCCGGGTGGGAAACCCGAACATCGAGAAGCGGAGATCGTAAGACGATTCGGCCGGTTGTTGGAACAGCATGGTCGGTCTGCGAGTGCGATGGAACAGGGATTTCGCTGCTGACGAACCCGTGAAGACGGTCGAGGCTCAGCAGCGGTGGGTCAGTCGATCGTCAAGTTTTGCAACAGGAAGGACCACAGGTCAGCGTATTCCTGGATCGACTTGCTGACCGGCGTCCCGGCACCGTGCCCCGCACGCGTCTCGATCCGAATCAATGTCGGTCGGTCACACCCCTGAGCATGCTGCAGCGCCGCGGCAAACTTGAAACTGTGACCGGGCACCACGCGATCGTCACGATCCGCCGTCGTCACCAGCGTCGCTGGGTAACAGCGGCCCGGGCGAAGGTTGTGCAGCGGCGAATAAGCCATCAGGTTTCCGAACTGCTTCGGGTCATCGCTGCTGCCGTATTCGCCCACCCAAGCCCAACCGATCGTGAACTTGTGAAACCGCAACATATCCATCACACCGACGGCCGGCAGGCAGGCGGCGAACAGGTCGGGCCGTTGGGTCATCACGGCGCCGACCAACAGTCCGCCGTTGCTGCCGCCGCGGATCGCCAAACGCTGCGACGTGGTGTAACCGCGATCGATCAACGTCTCCGCGGCAGCGATGAAGTCGTCAAACACATTCTGTTTGCGGAACAGCATGCCATCCTCGTGCCATTGGCGCCCGTACTCACCACCGCCGCGGAGGTTGGCGACCGCATAAATCCCGCCGGCATCGAGCCAACCGGCGACAGCGGGTGAATAGGTAGGCGTCAGTGAAATATCGAACCCGCCGTAGCCGTACAGCAACGTACGGTGGCTGCCGTCGAGTTCGCTATCACGGCGGCGGGTGATCACCATCGGTACCCGTGTCCCGTCACGGCTTTCGTAAAAGATCTGCTCGGTCAAGTAATCATCGATCTCGATCGCTACCTGGGGTTGCCGCCACAGCGTGACTTCGTCGGTCGCCAGATCGAATCGATAGATCGACGCCGGCGTGACGTAATTGGTAAACGAAAAGAAGGTCTCTTCGGCTTGCCTCAAACCGCCCCAGCCACCGACAGAACCCAACCCCGGCAATTCGAGCTCGCGGATCGGTTGCCCGTCGAAGGCGAACAGTTGGACGACGCTACGGGCGTCCTTGAGATACTCGGCGAACCAACGATCACCGAACAGGCTGACCGATTCCAGGACATCCTCGGTCTCGGCGATCACCTCACGACGAACATCGCCGTCGTCCGCTTTGACACCGATCACACGACGCCGTGGGGCCTGCGAATCGGTGACGAAGAATAGCTCATCTCCGTCGGCATCGATGAACTGATACTCGGCATCGAACCCTGTGATCAACGGCCGGACGTCAGCATCAGCGACGGTCAAATCTTTGACGAAGATCTGCGAAACCCGTTCGGTGCTCCGCCAATTGGAAATCACCAGCAGGCGACCGTCCTCACTGACCGTCGGCGAAAATCCCCATTCCTTTTCGTCATCACGGTGATAGATCAACGTGTCCTCGGACTGATCGTCACCGAGCCGGTGAAAGTAGAGCTTTTGGAAATAATTGGTGCTCGACAACTCTGCACCGGCGGGCGGCTCATCGTAGCGGCAATAGAAAAAGCCACTGCCGTCGGGAAGCCAGGCGATTCCGCTGAACTTGACCCAACGGATTTCGTCATCGTGGTCTTCGCCGGTGGCGACGTCGCGGACTTTGATCGTCCGCCAATCACTGCCGCCGTCGGCCAACGTGTAAGCGAGTAACCGACCGTCGCGGCTGGGAACCCAAGAGGAGAGTGCCACGGTGCCGTCATCACTGAGCGAATTGGGGTCCAACAACACTTCGCGACGGGCCTCCAAATCGGTCACGCGATAGAGGATGCTCTGGTTTTGCAAGCCATCGTTGTGGGTAAAGAAGAAGTGATCGCCGCGGCGGACCGGCAAGCCGTAGCGTTCATAATTCCACAATTCGGTCAATCGTTCGACCAGTCCCTCGCGGGCGGGAATCGCGTCCAAATAAGCACGGGTGACTTCGTTTTGGGCTTTCACCCACGCCGCCGTCTCCTCACTTTCGGTATCCTCTAACCACCGGTAGGGGTCGGCGACCGCGGTGCCGTGGTAATCATCGACGACGTCGCCCCGGGCGGCAGGCGGATATTCGGTGGGCAGGGGAACCGGGTTGGCCCCGGTGACGGGCGTCGTGCTGGCGGACGGTTGCTGGGCCATGGAATCGATTCCGTGATCATCGAAGAGGGACAAGACGAACAACGTCGCGACGACGACCGCGGCGGCGTTGCGGCCACACAACAGGCGTCGATACGGGCTCACGATCGGTCGCTGAGTGCTCACGCGGGTGATCTCGGTAGGTGGAAACGGGTTGGGTGACGAATCGCCTGACGACGCGTAAGGATCGAACAGTGGCAACGGCGCACAGCGAATCGCGATGGTATCGCTCTCGGCAGCGCCCATTCAGTCTGCGGCGTCAACCGATGATAACGCTTGCCGCGGCTGGTGCGATGGGCATCATGGCCGAACGGATGGCCAGCCCGTCGCCGTGGTTGTGGGTCATCATCGGGCTGCTGGCTTTGATCATGCAATCACGTCACAGCGGCATCGTCCGCTGGGCCTGGGTTCTGTTGTGTGTGGCAGCGACTTTGGGGCTACGGGCCAGCACCGACGAAGCGGGTTATCGGGCCGCCACGCTGCTCGCTCGGGTCACCTCCGAACCGACGCCAGCGGTGATCGAAGGGCGGGTGACGGGATTGGTCCAGAAAAATCCTCGCCCGGCTTTCGGCTTTCGGGCCCGCGAGACGGCATGGCAGACTCGGTTCGACGTCCGTGTCACCGCGGTCCGTCACGGCGGCGAGTTTGTCGCTTGCGACGGCGGCTTGGCGGTCACGCTCGACGACGATGCCAGCGACGCCATCCGGTCGGGCGATCGACTCCGTCTCCGCGGGCGACTCGTCGGCCTCACCCCGCCGACCAACCCGGGCGTCACCGATTACACGCCGATGTCGCGGAATCTCGGTCGACACGGGCGTCTATTCGTCGACCGGTTGCCACAGGTTGAACTGCTCGAACGGCCCCGGTTCTCGATCCGGGCTCTGGCCGACCGACTGTCGCGTGGCGGTGAGGCGACGCTGCGGTCGAGTCTCGGCGAAGAGACCGGCGCGCTGGCGGCGGCGTTGGTCGTCGGCAGGCGGCAATCGATTCTCCCTGAAATCAAAGACCAGCTGCTCGAGACCGGCACAATCCACCTGCTGTCGGTCAGCGGTCTGCACATGGGGATCGTCGCGCTGGTCCTGAACCAACTGGCTGTCGCGTTGGGAATGCGTCGGCTGCCACAAGTGATCTTTGTCGCTTCGCTCTGCCTGCTGTTCGTGGTCGTCACCGGCGCTCGCCCACCGGTGATCCGCGCCGCGTCGTTGGTCGCCGTCGTATTATTGGCCCGGGTCTGCGACCGCCAGGATTCACCGCTGAACTCGCTCGGCCTGGCAGCACTCGTTCTGTTATGGAATCCGACCAACCTGTTTCAGGTTGGTGTGCAACTGTCATTCGTGGCCGTCGCGACACTGTTCACTTGCGGTCAACGCTACGATCGGCTTGGCGAGGAATTACGTGCCGAAGCACAACTCGAGCGGCTGATGTTGACCTCTCGTTCGCCGCTGCGCCGTCGGCTGGAGCAGTTTCGTGGCCACCTCGGCAATGCGCTCTGGTTCAGCTTGTGTGTCACGCTGGCGACAACCCCGTTGGTCTGGTTCCATTTCAATATCGTCACTCCGGTAGCGGTTGTCGCCAATGTGATCCTTGGGATCCCCGTGGCGGCCGGGCTGATCAGTGGGTTGGTGGCGGTAACGGTCGGCTGGTTCAGCGTCTGGTTGGCGACTCCGTTCGCGTGGCTCTGTCATGGATCGTTGTGGCTGGTCCAAGCGGTGATCGACTTTGCCGCGAATCTCCCGTTGGGGCACCTTTGGTTGCCCTCACCGCCGACGGCTTGGGTCGCCATCTATTACCTCGGAGCGATTGCCGGTTTTTGGCTGCCGATCGGTTGGGGACGTCGGCGTTGGTTCGTCTGCGGTACGCTGCTGTGGTGTCTGGTCGCTTGGGGATTGGCTACGGCGCCGTCGCGTCGTCCGCCGGCTGATTTGCAGGCCACCTTCTTGGACGTCGGGCACGGGACCAGCGTGATCCTGCAACTTCCCGATGGCCGCAACCTGCTCTATGACTGTGGGTCGATGGCGAATCACACCTACTCGGGGCGAGGCATCCAAGAGCCGCTGTGGGAACTCGGTCTGACACGGCTTGATGCGATCCTGCTGTCGCATGCCGATGCCGATCACGTCAACGCCTTGCCGGGGTTACTGCGGCGATTCCGTGTCGACGAACTGGTCGTCCCGACGGGAATGCTGGAGGTCTCCAAGGCCGGCCTGATCCCGATCCGCCAGGCGATCGAAGCCGCCGCGGTTCCGGTGCGAGAGGTATCGCGTGAAGCGAATTATCTCGACGACCAGCGGTCGATCGAAATCCTGCACCCACCGGCGACCTGGGTCGAGGGCAACGACAATGCGAACAGCCT
>SKZY01000210.1 GCA_007127095.1 Planctomycetaceae bacterium | reverse complement strand
GACCTACTCGGCATCCAAAGCGGCCGCCTATTCGATCACCCAAGGGCTGCGCGACAAGTGGCACGATCAGGGGACGCTGGTGGTTAGCGTCCACCCGGGACCGATCGCTACCGACATGGCGCATGCCGCCGGCTTGGATGAGATCGCTGAACCGGCAAGCCTTGTAGCCGATGCCTTGATCGCCGGCTTGAGCCGCGGCGACTTCCATATCTACCCCGATTCGATGGCGAAGCAGTTCGGACAAGCCTATCAAGGCTTTGCCGCACAGGTCATCGAAGCCGCCACCGACTGAGCGCCCAACGCAATGGCGCCAGCCATGTGGCCTCAGCAATCCGCCGATTCGTCTTCACTGAAATCACTCTCGCGCCGCCGGCGTGACTTCGAGTTCCCGTTCCTTGCCATCGCGAACGACGACGACTTTTACGGCCGTGCCGATCTTGAGTGCCTCGATTGCGAAGGTGTAATCGTAGATATCTTCGATCTTTCGCCCGGCCAACTCGATGATCACGTCGCCACCTTGTAGCCCTGCTTTGGCCGCTGGACCTTCTCCGGCGACGCCCGAGAGTTTCAGCCCCTTGATATCGCCGGCGACATAGTCGGGGATCGTGCCGAGGTAGGCCGTCAGGTTAGCGCGGGGGACCTCGCTCGGCTGAGCGTCCTCATCGAGTTCGAACGGCGGCGGCTCGTCGGCGGTCAAGACACCACGGGCGAGCAGTCCGAACAGATGGGCGATTTTTGCCGCACCTTCATAATTGAGTTTTTCCGGGGTGTCTCGCGGGGTGTGGTAATCTTCATGGGCGCCGGTAAAGGCCGCCAAAACCGGCACTTCGCGGGGGACGAACGAAGCCGCGTCGGTCGGCAGCCGGGTGGCGGTCTTGTCCAGTTGCAGGGGGACGCCGACCGGGACGTTGCGGCGTTGGACTTCGTCGGCCCAGGCCGGTGACGATCCGACGCCCTGAACGATCAATTTGTCACGCAGTCGCCCGACCATATCGAGATTCAGATAGGCCGCGACCGCTGCCGTCAGCGGTTCGTCGTCGTCCGTCATCCCGTGAGCCGCCGCGATCATCCTCGCTTGTGGGTCGTTGACCACATCGCCGAACGGGTTCGGCACCCGCGGGGCATCGGGATAGAGTTCGAAGAAAGCTTTGACGAAAGCTTGCGAACCGAACAGCCCGAGTTCTTCGCCACTCCAGGCGGCGATCAACAGGTCACGATCGGCGACCAGCCTGCCTTGCTTCTGCTGGCGGGCGAGGTATTGGGCGATTTCGAGCATCGCGGCGACACCACTGGCGTTGTCGTCGGCACCGACGTGAACCTGGTCACGTTCGTCGTCGCGGGCCAGCGAACTCGTCCCGCCGCCGACACCGAGGTGGTCGATGTGGGCACCGACGATCACCAGCGGTCGCCCGTTTGAGGGCGGGGCTTCGGAATCACCCGACTCGGCAGGCGGCTCGGCGGGTGCTGCGTCGGTTCCCTCAGCGGCCTTGCGATCGGGCCCCGCAGCGGTCCGCAGGCGGCCGAGAACATTCCTTCCGGTGGCGGTTTTCCGCTCGATCGCGATCGAGGCCGCAACCGAGACGCCAGGTATTTCGAAGCCGATCGCCGGTTCGCCGCCGTCGAGCGACCGCTGAACGTCGGCCAGCGACTTTTCGGCGGCCGATAGCAACCGGGCTGCCGCGGCATTATCGATCGAGACGACCGCCATACTGACTCCGGCCTGTGAAGCGTCGCGATCGAAGCGGATCAATTCATGGTTGACACCACTGGTCGGCCCGGCGACGAACAGGACGCCGCGGGCACCGAGGTCACGGGCGACCGACGCCTTGCGGCGGGGCGAACTGTAGCGGGCCAAATGCTGGCGGAGCTCGGATGAAATCTCCTGAGGCATATCGCGGAGCACGACGACCCACTTGTTTTCGACGTCGAGATCGGCATAGCTGTCGTAAGGTTCGATATTTTCCCCGGCCGGCGCGACCAAGCCGTATCCGGCGAAAACGACCTCGGCAGCGGCAAAATCGCCGTCTCCCGAGAATGAGAGTGGCCGCCATTGGCCATTCAACTCGATTTCTTGATCGTCGATCGTCAATCGATTCCCAGAACCGAGTTCCGCTCCGGCCGGAAAGTCGAACGTTTGGAACCACGACCCGTCGGGCCCGGCCGGTTCGAAGCCGAGGCTATCGAGGTAGGCGGCGACGTAAGCAGTCGCCCGTCGCTCTCCTTCGGTGCCGGTCATCCGGCCGCCGAGTTCGGGACGGGTGAGGTAATCGACATGGCGCCCGATGTCAGCCGCGGTGAACTCATCGGTGGTCGCCTCCGCCGCGGCCAACGCCGCTTGACGATCAGCCGCGGTTTCCGCGTCGTCTTCGCTGGCCGAATCGAGCCCCAGCAGCGAACGGGCGGCGGCATGATTCCAGTCACCGAGAAAGATCTGCGACCGGCCCGAATCGGTCCGGGTCGAAGTCCAGGAGACCCGATTGCCGTCGGGCAAAAACACCGGTAGACCGTCGAAGCCGGCGGTGTAGGTCACTCTTGCCGGCTCGCCCTGACCGTCGCTGCGGACCAGATAGAGTTCGAAATTGGCGAAGCCATGGCGGTTGGTCGTGAAGATCAGGTATTCGCCGCTGGGATGATAAAACGGCGCCCAACTCATCGCCCCCAACTGGGTCAGTCGGGTCGGGTCATCGCCGTCGATCGACATCGTGAAGATCTCGGCGGTCGCCCCGTCTTCGCTGAATCGACGCCAACAAAACCGTTGGCCGTCGGGCGAAAAGAACGGTCCGCCGTCGTAACCGAGCGAATCGGTCAGCCGAACCACGTCGGAACCGTCGGCGTTCATCTTGTAAATATCGATCATCGAGGCGGGATCGAGATCGAACAGCGTCTGCTCACGATCGGTCAGCTCGCGTGAATAGGCCTCACGGTTGGACGCGAACAGAATCGTCTTGCCGTCGGGGCTGTAGGAAGCCTCGGCGTCGTAGCCACGAGTGTCGGTCAGCCGGTGGTATTCGCCACTATCACGATCGAAGCGATAGAGTTCGAACTCCGGATCGTAATCCCATGCGTATCGCCGCTGTTGCCCACTTTCACGAAACGCCAGTTCGTCCCGCTGAAGTTGCAGCGAATCGGGGTCGTGATGCGTGCTGGCGAACAATACTTGATTGCCGTCCGGGTGGATCCAAGCACAGGTCGTCTTGCCGATTCCGGGAGAAATTCGCTGCAGATCGCCGTTGGCAAAGTCCATCCAGTAGATCTGATAGAACGGGTTGGACGCGTCGCGTTCGCTTTGGAACACCATCGCCTCGCCATCGCGGCTGAAGTAACCCTCGCCAGCCCGCAAGCCGCCGAAGGTCACTTGGCGGACACCCGAAATCAACTCGGCTTCCTTGGCCGCGGCCGCGGCCGGATCACGTTCGACCAGGTCTTCCTCCGCAAACCCTGGCGACGAAAGCAAGGATGCAGCGAGCAGGGGGGCGAGCAGGAGGGGGGCGAGCCAGAAGCGGGAAGCAAAGTGCATGAATCAACCCGAGAGGATCGAAGGAGGCGGGATCAGTCGGTTTTGAGAGCCTGGCCGCCGCGAAGTTGCAACAGCCCCTCGCTCCAGGACGCGAACAGTTGGCGTCGTTGATCGCCACTGCGGAAGACTCTCACCGAGATTTTACCATGTCGGTGATCTTCGCGTACCAAGCCGAACAATTCGTGGAACTCAGACTGTGTCGCTAGCGGCTGAGTTGATTTCGGCAGACCGGTTGCTGGATCGTCGACCGATTCGTCTTCGTGGTCAGGCGGTACGGCCAGTTTAGCGGTGGCATCGAAGCGGAACACTTGCAACCAGCCGGGGCGTTGGACGGCGGCGAGGCGGACGCCGCGAAGTTTCGCGGTTCCGCCGTAATAGCCGTTATCGCTCAGGTGACGGCGGATCGCCTTTTCCATGTCGGCGTCACCGCACCAATCGGACCAACGTCGGGACAATTCGCGAAGGTAGGCAAGCATCAAATCGAACTGAGCGAGAAAACGAATCGTGATCCTGGCCAGCGACGACGATCGCAACCGTTTCGGCGACCGCCGGGGGTTGGCAGGCAATTTCGCGAGACGATCTCGCGAAACAACTGATTCTATCGCTCGAGCAACCCGATCACGTGCTGACGCGTTCGACGTATTCGCCGACTCGGGTATCGACCTTGATCACATTGCCGATTTTGATGAAGCCCGGGACGGTGAACTCGGCGCCGGTCTCGACCTTAGCCGGCTTGGTCACATTGGTCGCGGTGTCTCCTTTGGCCCCCGGTTGGCAGTCGACGACTTCGAGTTCGACGTGGGTTGGCGGTTCCAGGATGATCGGCATGCCGTTGAAAAGCGTGATCGAGCAGGTCATTCCATCCTTGAGGAACTTCCAGGCGTCACCCGCGACCTCCGACTTGACCTCGTACTGTTCGAACGTGGTGCTGTCCATGAAGACGTAATCTTCGCCTTGGCGATAGAGGAAGCTGACGTCGGTCTGTTCGACGTCGGCGCTTTCCAAGGAGTCGCCACCTTTGTACGTTCGATCCAGCATCGTGCCGCGGATCAGGTTCCGCATTTTGCATTTGTACAACGCGTTCCCCTTGCCCGGCTTGACGAAGTTCATCTCGACCATCTGGTAGGGTTCGCCATCGATTTGGATTTTCAGACCTTTGCGAAAATCGCTGGTATTGTACGTTGCCACGAGTGCATAGACTCCGTTGTCAGATGGTTGTAGTCAGGGACAGGGAAAGAACTTTGGGCGAGATTTTAGCGACTCGTGGCGATTTTGTCGGCGCCGGCACGGCGGTCGATTGGCAGGAGGCGATGCGACGGGCGATCCGCCGTGGTGATCAGTTATTGCGTCGACTCGGATTGGCCGGCAGCGGGGATGGGGAAGTCGGTGGGCTGACGGCGGCTGAACGCGATTTTCCGACGTTCGTACCGCTCGAGTTTCTCGGCCGGATGCGGCCCGGCGACCCCGACGATCCGTTGCTGCTGCAAGTCGTGCCGCGAGCGATCGAAACCGAGCCACAGCCGGGATTTGTCGGCGACCCTGTCGGCGACACCGCGGCCCGAATTTCGCCGGGATTGTTGCAGAAGTATGAGGGCCGTGCCCTGGTGATCGCCACCGGCGTCTGTGGAGTCCACTGCCGATATTGCTTCCGCCGCCAATACGATTACCACGATACGTTCAGCGAGTCGACGTCCGCGAATGGCTCTCACAGCAGCCCGGGCGGTACGATCGACGAAGCGGCGATGGTGCGACGGTTGCGACAGGATCGTTCGATAGACGAAGTGATCCTCAGCGGCGGCGACCCGTTGACACTCGGCGATCCGCGACTCGATCGGCTGCTCGCGGCGATCGAGTCGGTCCCGCACGTCCGACGGCTGCGCGTCCATTCACGAATGCCGATCGTGATCCCTCAACGGGTCACCGAATCGCTGATCCAACGTCTGCAAGTCAGCCGGTTGGCGACCTGGATGGTCGTACACTGCAACCACGCCCAAGAAATCGATGCCGCGGTGACCACAGCGCTGGCCCGGATGGTCGACGCTGGCATCCCGGTACTCAACCAAGCCGTGTTGTTGGCGGGGGTCAACGATTCGGCTGCGGCACTCGAGTCGCTGTGCCGCGAACTGGTCGATCGCCGCGTCCAGCCGTACTACCTGCATCAACTCGACCGCATCTCCGGAGCGGCCCACTTCGAAGTGCCGGTAAGCCGCGGTTTGGAACTGATCGAGCAACTCCGCGGCCGCCTGCCGGGCTATGCCGTCCCCGTTTACGTCAGCGAAGTCGCCGGCGCGGCGTCCAAGCTGCCCAACTGAATGAAACAAGCCCTCCCGAGGGAGGGGGTTTTTTGTTCGGCTGGTGTTTGCACGACTTGTGTCGATGCCGATGGTCCGAAAAGCGTTTACCGCGGTTGTTCTTCCATCTCGCGGATGTAGG
>SKZY01000243.1 GCA_007127095.1 Planctomycetaceae bacterium | reverse complement strand
CTGCGGGCCGGCAGGTTAATCCCCGCGGCCAAGGTTTCGGTACAGACGCAGACGCTGAGCAATTTCCTTTGAAACAGTTCTTCGACCATCCGCCGGTACCGCGGCAGTACGCCTGCATGATGGACGCCGACGCCGCGCATCAAAATCTGTTTCAGTTTCGGCCCTGCGCCGTCGCTCATGTCGGCCGCGTTGAGGTAATCGGCCAATTCCGCCTGCCGCGCCTTATCGATCAGGCTTTTCCCCTTGAGCATTTCGGCCGTGGTCCAGCAGAGCGAGCGATTGAAGCAGAAAAACAACGCCGGAGTCCGGCGCGCGATCTCGTCGCCCGCGGCGATCTTCTCAGCAAAATCGCCCAGCAACTCGTCCTCAACCCATTCGAACTGCAACGGGACCTTCCGCTCGGTACCCTGAACCAGCGTCAGTCGCCGGGCGTGGGCACGTTGCAACCAGATCGTGAAATCGACCGAATTTCCGACCGTCGCACTCAACAGCAACGTCCGGATCGGGGCCGGCAACAGGCCGAGCGTCAACTCCCAGACGACTCCCCGCTCGACGTCGTTGAACGAATGGAACTCGTCCATCACCACGGCCGAGACATTATCGAAGTCAAACGCTTCACGGTTCAGTAGTCGATTGAGCAGGATCTCCGCGACGACCACCAACACCGGGGCGTTCGGATTGACCGTGCGGTTGCCGGTCACCAGGCCGATCGAATCGGCATCGAATCCCCAACGCACCGCCGACTGACGCAATTCGTCCAGCTTTTGATCGGTCAACGCGATCAACGGAGTGGTGTAGTACATCCGCTTCCCCGTCCGCAGCGCCTCGTAGACGGCGGCTTCGGCGATCAGCGTCTTACCTGTTCCCGTCGGTGCACAGACCAAAACGCCTTGCTCGCTGGTGAAATAAGCCAGCAGCGCTTCCTCTTGAACCGGATAGGGCGGAAAAGGGAGCAGCGAAAAATACTCGCTGGCAACCTCGTCTCGACTCGGCGGAGGCCCCAGGTCGGCCCCGGCGGATGGTGTCTTGCTTCGCTCGTTCATTCACAGACGCCGTGGCTCGAGTAAGGATCGAGCGGAAAACAAGTGTCTGGCGCCTGTTGTGCGAAGCACCCGAAGGGCGAGTTCCTCGCAAAAGGTGCCTGACACTTTTTTCCCGCACATTGCTAAGGGGGCATTCGGAGGTCCGATGCCCACGCCACGCTGATTGCGTCGGTCACCGATCGCGGCCAGAATCGCGGTCGGCCGGACGAATACTATCCTTCATTCCCGAGGCGAATCATGCAACAGGTCAAGATCTTCAAGAGCATCGAGAGCGAACGTGAGGAGTTGGAAGTCGAGATCAACCGCTGGATTCGCAAAAGTGGCGCAAAGGTGCTGCAAATTACGGGAAATATCAGCTCCTCGGCATCCGGCGGCGGGCCGATGAGTTCGTTCTCCGCCAGCGATATCCTGATCACCTTGTTGGTCGAGATCGAGCCGAAACCGCGGGAGTAGCCCTGGGCTGTCAAAAATTCGGGGTTGACATGTAAAAATAGCGTCGGGCAGCCTTGGATGCTGCGTTGGTCACAGCCCGGAGGGCGATACATCTCTGCCGGGGCTGTAAGGCCCCGGACGCGGTCACCCAATGGCGATCAGCCCGGAGGGCGACACATCGTCGGCGCGCGTACAAACTGTGACGTTTGTGTCGGCCTCCGGCCTTGAGTACCGCTGTAGGCAATGGTCCGGTGGCTGACGCCACCGGCAAAGATTTGTCGGCCTCCGGCCTGGGTTGCTGGCTTCTCGTTCCAACCCCGATGAGCTTCACGGAATCTGCCGAATTAACCGCAACTGGGCCACCGCATCGGAAATTTAACTCCAACCGTACGGACAAAAACCAGTGCACACGAGGTTTCGTCGCAACCCCGAAATTTTGACCGCCCAGAGTAGTCCGGAAGTCCTTTTTTACCGATTCGACCCTTTTGTGCCGCTTAAGGAAAAGAACTCACGGACCAATGCGTCCGCGAAACCCGGGTCGTTGATCGCTTCGGGTAAGCGGATCAGGCGTCGGGCAGCGGTCGGCTGGAGTTCGGCCTCGAGTGTCTCAAAGAGTGCCGCGTCCGCTTCGGGGTCGTGAAACGGTTGGCCCGGTACGTCCAACAGCGACAGGCCGCCGGTGGGGACGACAACGGTCAGCGGCGCCGTCGAGCGGTTCAATTTGTCGGTGATCCAGCGGGCGATGCGGATATTTTCCTCGACGTTGGTCCGCATCAGCGTGACCTCGGCGTTATGGACGTGCAGTCGACGGTTGCGAAATCGCTCGGGGACCGAATCGATCCCGCCGAAGTTGACCATGTCGACGGCGCCCAGGCTGATCACCAACGGGATACGGCTTGCCAGCAGCCGGTCGAAACGCTGCGGGCCGCAGGGCAAAACGCCGCCGACCACTTCATCGGCGACCTCGGTGGTCGTCACGTCCAATACGCCACCGATCAAGCCCGACTGGACCAAACGCTCCATCGCCCGACCGCCGCTCCCGGTGGCATGAAAGACGAGTGCGTCAAAGCCGGCCGCCTCGATCTGCTGGCGGACTCGAGTGACACAGGGCGTGGTTACCCCGAACATCGTCATGCCGACCGCAGGCCGTGATTCGGTGGCGATGGGGAGCCGATTGACCATTCCGTTCATCGCCGCGGCGGCGTTCGCCAAGACGGTCTGCGAAACCACGTTGAGGCCGGCGATATCGACGACGGAGTAGACCATCGTGATGTCGCTGCAATCGATGTAGGGCGACACATCGCCGCTAGCCATCGTCGAAACCATCAGTTTGGGGCAGCCGATCGGCAAAGCCCTCATCGCGGTAGTGATCAACGAGGTTCCGCCACCGCCGCCGATCCCGATCACGCCAGCGAGTCGTCCCGCCGCCTGTTCGCCGACCAGAAAATTCGTCAGTCCGCCGGCCATCTGCGCGATCGCCACCGCTCGGTCGGCCGAAGCTGGCGCCGGTTGGTCATCATCGACGAGCGACAAAATCCGCTGGCGGGCGATATCCGCCGCGACGGTTGGCGGGTCGAGCGTACCGACATCGACCGTGCGGGTCGGTACCCCGGCAGACCGCAATCGGTCCGCCAGAAACGCCGCTTCGGCCCCTTTGGTGTCCATCGTCGCGATCGCATAGACGATTTTTTCCATGTCCGTTCGCTCTTCTCTCGTTGATCCGGGATGCCACAGCGCGGGCGGTCGTGGCTACCATGGCACGCAGCGTCGATCCCACCCGCTCCCCTCGTGAATCCGTCAACCTAACCGATGTCAATCACACGCGATGCCATCCTCGCCCGTCTGCATGCCAAGATCGCTCGCGGCGAACCGATCATTGGAGGCGGTGCTGGTACCGGAATCAGCGCCAAATGCGAAGAGGCTGGCGGCATCGACTTGATCGTCGTCTATAACTCGGGCCGATTTCGCATGGCCGGTCGCGGTTCGCTAGCCGGACTGATGCCCTACGGCAACGCCAACGAAATCGTCAGGGAGATGGCTCGCGAGATCGTGACAGCGGTCGACCACACGCCGGTACTCGCCGGCGTCTGCGCCACCGACCCATTCCTAAACCGCGATGCGTTTCTGCGAGAGCTGAGCCGGATCGGTTATGCCGGGATCCAAAACTTTCCCACTGTCGGGCTGATCGACGGTACGTTTCGCGCCAACCTAGAAGAGACCGGGATGGGGTTCGGGTTGGAGATCGACTGCATCGCCGCGGCTCGGCGACTCGACCTGTTGACCACTCCCTACGTGTTCGACCCCGATCAAGCCCGCGCGATGACTGCCGCCGGCGCCGATATTCTGGTCGCCCACATGGGGCTGACGACTCATGGCAGTATCGGTGCCGAGACGGCGTTATCGCTGCACGATTGCGTCGAGCGGGTAGGAGCGATCGCCGAAGCCGCCAAAACAGTACGCTCCGATGTGATCGTACTCTGCCACGGCGGCCCGATCGCGATGCCCGAAGACGCCGAGTTCATGCTACGCCAGCTCGATCAGATCGAAGGGTTTTATGGGGCCAGTTCCATGGAACGGTTGCCGGTCGAGATCGCCATCAAGGAACAGGTCGAACGGTTCGTACGGCTCCGCCGGAGCTAATCGGATGGTCAAAAGTTCCGCTGGCATTCGCTCCGCTCGACCACTGGTGAGAGGCTAGTTGCTAGTTGCTAGTTGCTAGTTGCTAGTGGTGGGCTGTCAAATAAAAAAGCGGGGGTAAGCTTTTCACTTACCCCCGCTTCGAAAGCGAGAAATCGCTACTGTCGGGCAAACAATGCCTCGACCCGAAACGATGAACTAGCGTGGTCGGGGCGATGGACGAGAGACGAGTTCGACAACGATGTCTTGAGCCCCGGCCTCGGGGATCGTGACTTCCAATGGTGAAGTCTCGGGGTCCGAATAGACCGGCGATAGGTTGTTGCGAATCTCCACGTCGGTGGCCAGCGTATCGGGTGGCACGGGAGACCCATCGGGCATCGTCATCTTTTGGGCCAACACGCGATACTTACCGGCAGGCACACCTGCCGTTTCTGGCGTGATCCGAAACTCGACTTTCCCCGAACCGTCACTCAACCCGTAACCGCCACGACCCTGTACGCCTTCCAGCGGCATCAAGGTGATCATCGCACCATCGATCGGCTGACCGTCCAGATTAACCGTTCCAGTCGCGTCGACCGTGCCGATGGCATCCCCACCATCACAACCGACACACAACCCCAAACCGAGTAAACCGACGACCCGCCAAAGCCTTTGCATTCTCACGAAAACCACCTGTAGGAAAGAAACCGTCCGCAGCGAACGGACGTGAACCAAAACCGAATCTTGCTGAGGAGTTTCGACACGAGTACCCCTCACGGCGAACACCCGCCTAAAACTCACCGATCACCTGGCCGTCGGCGATGAAAGCGAGACGCTGTAGCGTCAGGATTTCGACCGAATCGCTGATCATTCGCACCGAACCGTCACCGAACGTGAACTGCGCTCCACCGGGATGCAGACTGCCGGCGGTCGACCATTCGCCGAGACGACTGGGCAATTGCGGTCGAGCGTTCGGTGGCGAGTCCCAACCGCAGCACATCCGGTCGTTGATACCGCGCCACCAAGCCGGATCGACACCGCTGCCAACCCACTTTGCGTAACCCCAGGTCTGGGCCACACCGTTGATGACATTCCGCAGCGTTTCGGCAACCATGATCGTGTTGCTCGTGCCATCGATCAGGTCACGGATTCGCGGCGAGTCGTCGAGTCCGAACATCCGTCGATCGAGCGGATTTTCTTGCGACCACTTTGGTGAGCTGCTCGAAAACCGACGGACGCTGAAGTCGTAGTTGGTGAAAGCACCTTGCAGCGTCGTGGTGCCAGGCGAAATCGAGTAATTCGCACTCGTCGTGGTTAGATAGTTGGTCGGTCCGGGATCGGACGGGCAGAGGAACGTTTCGACGACCGTGCTGACCACGATGTCGTTCGCGTTACCCGGTTCACCTGGTCGGGGACCGCCGATCGAACCTGCACCGGGGCGAACATAAGCGCCCGTAGCCAACCTTGTATCGGCGAGGTCATACAACGCCTGTTGCTCGATGAACGGCAACACCATCAACCAACCCTTGTGATTCCGTACTCGCAGGTCGCCAGGAATCCCGCTGCCTGCGGTGATCGACCCGTTCTGCAGCGAAGCATACGGAAACTTCTTGTAAGCGCTTTCGTAATTGAGCAATCCCAAACCGAGTTGCCGCATGTTGTTCGAACAGGACATTCGCCGGGCCGCTTCCCGGGCTGCTTGGACGGCTGGCAACAACAAGCCGACCATCACGCCGATGATGGCGATCACCACCAACAGCTCCACCAACGTAAAACCACTCCGACGTCGTCGACACCGCATCGCGTACTTCCTTCGCACAAGAATCAATCGATCAATTAAAACGAAACCGAAATCCGCCTCGTTAACTGATCT
>SKZY01000275.1 GCA_007127095.1 Planctomycetaceae bacterium | reverse complement strand
TCGATCTGCTCGGCTTCGATCCGCGATGCCTCCTCGGCATACCCGACCATCAAGGCCAAATCGGCCAACCGGTTGATCCGCCGAGGAATCCCCATCGCTCGCAGATGCAACGTCTCCAATGCGTCGTCGCTGAACATCGTTGTCGCCATCGCCGACGATGCCCCCGCCGCCCGTAAACGGTGCCGGATATAATCGGCCGACTGTTCCGCCGTGAATCGATCGAGCCAACACTTGGCCGAGATCCGGTCGTCCAACGCTCGATACCGCTCGACTTGTGTCAGCAAGGTCGGCTGGCCGACGAGCAACAAAGTCACCGGGCTTTCGCCGCGATACGCCGTTCGGCGGAGATTGATCAGCATCCTCAGCGTTTCCAATTGATCGCCACTGGTCAGCAGATGGGCTTCATCGATGACCAACACGGCCTGGCGATCGGCGGCGATATTCTTTTCAAAAAAGTCATTCAACCGCCGTAGTGTCAGCCGCTGGGGCTCATCTGCTGGCCCGCAGCACCCCGTCAATTCGTCAGCGATGTGCCCCAGTAATTGACCCGCATCCGATGGTGGAAAGACGACCCGCGACAGCGGCGCTGCCGATTCGTCAAGCCGTTCGGCTAACCGATCGATGATCATCGTTTTGCCGGTGCCACAATCGCCGCAGAGCGTCACGATCGCTCTCCGCTGTTCGACTTGATACTTCAATTGCAGGACCGCCGATTCATGCACGGGCGACGGAAAGTAGCTCTCCACCCCGCCCCAATTCTCGAACGGCAACCCGTTCAGCTTCCAATGTCCTTCGTACATCCGTTTCCTCTTCTCGTGATCGAGTCGCCGTTCGTTTACCACCAACCGAGACAACTTGCCCCGCCGCGGCGCTAGACAAAGTTCTCGACCAAGCCCAAGTCGATGATCCCTTGGCTGGCGAACGAATCGAGAATCTCAACCGTGGCGGCTCGCTCGGCATCGCGGACGTCCTCAACCACGACTGCGGCATCGATCAGCGGCTTTTGGCTGGCGGCAGCCGACGTCAAGGCCTCGATCACCGCGTCGTCGTGCGGCGGGGCATCGATCACGACCAGGTCGAAAGCTTGACGCAGGGGTCCGAGTAAGCAGGCGAACTCGTCGGCTGTGGGCGTTGCAACCAGTGGCCCGCGGCCCGCTGGGATCACGGTCAATTGATCCTCGATCGAATGGATCGCGATTTCGGCGACCGAGCTGCCCTGACGAATCACGTCCAACCAACCGCGTTCGACCTCCAAGTTGAGTACATCCGCAACCGCCGATTTCGGTGGGGTGGTGGCCAACGTGGCATCGACCAACGCGACCCGCAGCCCGGCGCTGGCCGCCGTGACCGCGATTCCGGTTGCCACACTCGTCCGGCCCGCGCCACGCCGTGAACTGGTAATCAGCAGCGTTTGCAAGCCTTCCGCCACCACGCGGTCGAGCGACTCGGCGATCGAGCGGACCTGCCGTGGATCGCTGAACAATCGCCCAATCGTCAGCGTGAACTCGAACGTGTCGACTTCACAGGCCGCGACGAACGGGTCACAACGGGGCTCTGATGGCGCGGGTTCCGCCGGTGAACGTGCTGCTTGCGGATGCCACGCCGGCGCCAATTCGCTGGTCGGCTCGACCGGATCGCGCCGATCAAGCGATTGGCCCGGATCGAACCAGATCGTCGCCGCCGTCGCCGCATCGGGGTGGATCGACAGATCGGCTGGTAGTGCAGCATCGGACTCGGGCGATGTGGCCGCCGCGCCACCCGTACCGGTGCGTCGCGAATAGGCTTTCACGAATGCTTGATCGATCACACTCACGGTGAGACTCCGTCACAAGGGTTGGTTGGGGAGACCGTCGGGCCACCCCGCGATCGCTATCGACCGATCGCAGGCGAATCTGCCCACGGACCTTCATTCAGGAAGATCGCTTGGCGCGCCGTCTCGGTCGACGGGTCGGCCGCGTCTTCTGTATCGGATTCCGCCGACACGGCTCGGACTTGGCCGTCTCGACCGGGGATATAACGCGACCAATCAGGTACCGCGTTGGGTGTCACCGACAGCCGAGGCCGCGGCTGCGGTTTGGTCGTCGGTGCGGCTGCCGGATCAGCTGATTTCGCCTCAGCCGTCGCCGTTTCGGTGCTCGCGTCATCCACTTCGGTCTTGTCTGGGGCATCGCTTTCGCTCTGGTTACCGACCTGGACCACCGTCGACTCGGTGTCGTTGGCCGAGTCCTTTGCGGCTGCCACGCTGGTCGGTTCGTCAGCGTCGTCGTGTTCGGTGACCCGATCACGCTCGACCGCGGCTTGATCCTCGACCGAATCCTGGACGGCGAGTCGATAGGCGATCGCGGCTTGCTCGGCCGCTCGATCGATTTCGGCTGCCAGTTGATCGTCGCGATCGGTGGTGAGGTCGAGGCTGTCAGCATCCTCGGGAAGGTAAAACCCGCCGTCGGCTACCGCCGCGTCGTCGACCGTGTCCAATTCGCTCGCCGCGCCCGTTTCGTCGACTGCGAGATTTTCGTCGATAGCATTCGCTTCGTTGCCGGTTTCAGCTGTTGCCACCGTATTCGGTTCGGCGACCTTGTTCGGCTCATTTCGGTTCGCCCCCATGCCGGGGCGTTTGCCCAACGTCGCGACCGCGGCGGCCAACGCTGCACCGCTGGATGAATCATCAGCGATCTCTTCCACGGCTTGCTCGGCGATCTTTTCGCTGGCCGCGATGTCAACCGTGGGAGCGTCGGAAACCGGCGGGCGGCTGGCCGATTGTCGTCCTAAAGCCCAGGCGGCGAAGACCACCACGACGATCGCCAACGGTGTCAAGAAGCGCTTGCCACCGCCCGACCGAGCCGATTCGACAGTCGAGCAACACCACTCGACGGCGGCTTGGCAAGTCGATGTTTCGGGTGTCGCGGGCGGATTCGGCGACCCGGGATCGACGAATGATGTATCGGAAAATGCCATCACCGGTGCTTCTGCCCGCTGAGGCTGCAGGTTGGGTAGGCAGAACAGCACCCGTGCTTGAACGTCTCGGTGTTGATTTGGGGCGGACATCCGGATCATCCTTGACTGGACGGCTTTTGAGCCTGAATCGCTGGCGACAAAACCTCTGCTATCGGTCTCAATCGGTATCCGTACCGAACGACCTTGAGGATTTTGCCGAATGGGTCGAGTTTGCCGGCTGAGCGGACCGACGGATCCGTCCCGGCTCGTTTTTAGGCTGTAGCGACTTTCAGCCCCACGCGACAACCCTAGAAAAAAGCGTCAGCTTGCGGCGGAGGTTGCGTCGGCCACCCGTTGGCGGACAACCTCCAGCACACGTTGTTGCACGTCGGCCAAGGTCCCTTCTTGAAAGGCACCGGAGGCCGCCTTGTGGCCGCCGCCGCCGAATATTCTCGCCACTTCGTTGCAATCCATCGCGCAGCGACTGCGGAAACTGAGTTTGAAGCCGCCCTTGAGCTGTTCGACGAAAATTACCGCCGCCTTGGTGCCGTCGATCGTCAGCGTCAGGTTGATCGCGTCTTCGGTGTCGCTGGGTGCGGCCCCGGTTTGCGGAAAGTCCTCTTTGAGGACGTAAGTGTGGGCCAACGCCCCGTCGATCTCGGTCTCGGTCCGCGACAGGATCAATCCTCGCAACCTCAAGCGTCCGAGCGTATCCCGCTCGTAGAGGTCGCTGTAGATCTCCGACGGTACCGCCCCGGCTTCCAAAAGCCGCGCGATGACGCGGTAAGTAGCCGCGGTCACACTGCCGAACCGGAACCAACCGGTGTCGGTCGCGATCGCCGCGAATACCGGCACGGCTAGCTTACGGGTCAGCGGTACGCCGAGCGCATCGGCGGCTTGTACGACCAACTGCCCCGTCGCCTCGGCGGTGTAGTCCTTGTAGAGGATGGCACCCAACTCGTCTTCGCCGACGTGGTGGTCGACCACGATTTTGTCGGCCCGCGAGCGGCGGATCACGTCGCCCATGTCGCCCAATTGGGCCCACGCGCTGGTGTCGAGGATCATGATGCAATCGGCCGTGACGTCTTGCGGTTCGACGTCGTCGCCGAGCACCTCGATCGTCCCAGCAGGGTCAAGAAACTCGAGGGCGGGAGGAGTACGGTGAGCATTCACGATCCGAACCTGCTTGCCGATCGCCCGCAGCACTTCAGCCATCCCCAATTCGCTGCCCAGGGCGTCGCAGTCGGGGCGGATGTGGCTGGTCAGGACGAAACTTTCGTAATGACCGATCTGACGGACAAAGGCTTTCCAATCAACACTCATGAATCACTCAAACGTGGCTGCGGTAAGGAAGCGGTTTTTGTACTCGAGGCAGGGCCGAGAAAAGACGCGGCCGAGTATAGGCCACCAAGGCGAAATCAGCAGTACGGGTAGCGATCGAGCGGAAAAGGAATAAGTGCCAAGCCACCTTTTCCCGCACCCCTTTTTTCCGCGCACGCTCGGTTGAATTAGGCGCAGGGCGTTAGCTTGGGCTCAACTCGGTTTCGCCGAGGTTTTCTTGTACAGCTGCTTAAGCGGCGGTCGCGGCGCGGACGGCTTCGAGATCTTCGGCGAGTTGCGCTGTCAGTTCAGCGGCCGATTCGAAACGCCGCACATCCCGCACTCGGGTGATGAAATCGAGGTCGAGCGTCCGGCCGTAGAGGTCGGCTGAATAGTCGAGCAAATGGACCTCCAGTTTCGCCTCTCGGTCGTCAAACGTCGGATTGGGTCCGAGATGGATTGCCGCACGATGTCGCCGCCCGTCGACGTGCGCGACTCCGGCATACACCCCCGCGGCGGGCAACAACGTTTCGATCTCGGCGAGATTCGCTGTGGGAAAGCCGAGTTCGCGGCCCCGTTTCGCACCCGCCACGACGCGGCCGCGGATCCGGTAGGGGGCCGTCAGAGCTGCCGCGGCGGCGGCGACGTCGCCCGCGATCAACCATTCTCGAATCCGTGTGCTACTGGCCATCAACCCATCGACCGTCGTCGGTTCGACGATCTCGCATTCGATCCCCGCCGCCGCCGACAATCGCTGCAACAGATGCGGGTTTCCCTGGCGGTTACGGCCAAAGAAAAAATTCGGCCCCTCCACAATCCCGCGAGCCTGCAATTGGCCGACCACCAACCAACGGAAAAACACCTCCGGCGATTGGTTCAACAGTTCTTGGCTCGTTTTGATCACGACCACGCCGCTGACGCCGCAGGCCTTCAGTAACTCCTCTCGCCGGGCGAGGGTCGTCAGCCGCGGCGGAACCCCACGCGGCCTGAGGATCGCTCCCGGTGGTGGGTCGAAGGTGACCGCTACCACCGGACCACCGAATCGCTCCCCCAACTCGCAAAGTCGGCCGATCAGCCGGGCGTGTCCGCGATGAACACCGTCAAAGTTGCCGATGCTAATCACGCCACCGAGCAGACGATTGTCCGGGGCGTCAGCGGTGGAAAGCTGAATCACGAGTGAATCATTTGGGGCCGGGTGCGGAATCACGTTCTCGCAGTCTATGCTCTGGGCAGCCCGCGGGTCGAGTGCCCGCCCGCCGGAGCCGCTAGAAAGCCGCTGGGAAGTGGGAATCAGCGTCTGGTTCGATCGGTAACCGTTGGCCCCACCAAGATCGGACCAAGCGCGTCCCAAGTCGCCCTAATCTGTGCCAAAGTACGCTGCAAAGACTTGACTCCTTCACCGACGGGCTTCTAATGTCTTAGTGTGGTGCGATCGTCCGTAAGCACCGAATCAGCGACTTTTCATTGCCCACAGTTCACGAAACCGCCCGCGCCCGAATCAACCGGACGGGTTTTCACCTGCCTGTTATGAACGTTCAAGGCCTCCCATTCGATCTCGCCCGACGACTTGTCGTCGCGCTCGGATTGATGATCGGATTGGCCGTTTCCGGCTCAACGGCGCTAGCCAGTTGCGGTGATTACCTGCTGCACGGCCCGCTGCAAACGACCGGTGACCGCGGCGGCGGCTACCAATTCGGTTTCGCTGGTCAATCACGTCAGCCCATCCGACCAG
>SKZY01000389.1 GCA_007127095.1 Planctomycetaceae bacterium | reverse complement strand
TGTGGGTCTCGCAACTCGCCGGCAGCCTCTTCGGCCCGCCGGATCTCGCTGAGCGTCTTCGCGGCGACTTGGAAATCGCCTTTCTCCAAAGCCAATTCGGCGGTCGCGATGGCGGCCTCGACATGCCCCGGTTCAGCCTGCCTGACCGGGTCGAAAAACATCTGCAGGATCTGCCGTGCGTCCTCGCGCCGGACCATGAAATAGCGTCCCGCGGCGACGCGGTTGTCCGCCGAAGCGAACCGGATCGATTGCCGCTGCAAAATCGCGAAGATCTGATCCGCCTCACGTTCAGCCCGTTCGCTGTCGCCGTACATCAACAGCGCCTCACGGCCGAGCATACGGAGGACCAGGCTATTGGAATAACGTCGAATCGCGGCTTCGTAAGTCTCCACCGCTGCATCGTAGCGGCCTCGGACCAATTCGGCTCGCATCAACCAACGCGGCCACTTTTCGTTCCACACGCCACGTTCGACTTCGAACCGAGCCAACTCCGCAAGTTCGTCATAGCGTCCCGATTGATACAGCTCTTCGGGCGAATCCGACGTCGCAGCCGGAGCTTGGCCGAATACCTTGCCGGCCGGGACGATCGCCCCGACGGGCATCAGCACCACGACGACCAGCAAGGAACGGAAGTCGAGTTTCGTTTGAAAAAAAAGAGTTCTGCTCTTTTTTTTCCGCTGCATGATCGTCATCGAGCGGCGTCCCTGTCTGCGTGGACCGAACCGGCCAGCCGGTCGTGACCGGTCGGCGAATGGATTCGCTCGATTCTACCGGCGGCGACGGCCCGTCGCACGCATTTGCAGGAAACGCGAGCGGCTAAATCCTGCCGAGGATACGATCGAGCGAATCGGAGGTCTGATAGATCAAAGCCTCGGGGTAATGCGGGTAGGGGTGAAAGTACTCGAAGGTCAAAAAGCCTCGGTAACCGACATCGTCGAGCGCGGCGGTCAAGGCCGGCCAATCGGTCGTCCCGTCCAGCAGAGGGCGAAAGGTTTCCAGCGAATAGTCGGTCCCTTTCTTGGTGAACTCCTTGAGGTGAACGTTTTTGGTCCGGTCGCCGAGGATCGGTACCCAGTGTTCGGCGTGCTGGAACATCGCGATGTTCCCGGTATCGAAGTGGACTCGCACCTGTTCGCTGCCGAAACTGTCGACAAAATCGTTCATTTCCATCGGCGTCATCAAATAGCCGTTGAAAAAGATGTTCTCAATATTCAGCGAAATCTTCAGCTTTTCGGCGGTGGTCGCCAGTTTCCCGACCGCCTCACGGGCGCGTCGGTCACAAACGTCGTTGGGGACCGGTTGGTGGTCGTCTCGCCAAGGGATGTGAACCGCGCCGGGGACCAGCAAGACATCCTCGACCCCCATTTGATGAGCCGCTTGACCGATCAACCCCGCCAACTCGAGCCCACGGTTTCGCTTCGCCACATCGTTGCTGGTCAGCGGGTAGGGCCAAAACAGGAACGAACAGAGCCCGCTGATTTCGATCCCGATCCGGTCGGCCGATTGGCGGATCGCCGCTAACTCCTTCGCTGTCGCCCGCGGCGACAAATCGTTTTCGAGGTCATAGTTCAGTTCGATCCCCTCGAACCCTGCGTCCTTGGCCAATTGCAGGCATTCGTCCAACGTCATCCGTTCGGGATAGGGAAACGCCCACAGGTTGATCGATTTCTTCATTTCGAATCGCTTCGGCGACCCGCGGCGGTCGTCCGCCGGCTTGGTCGCGTCGCCGGCACTCGAACTTGCCTCTGGGGCGGCGGCCAGGGAGCCGGTTGTGGCGGCGGCCCCGAGACCGAACGCAGCGAGCCCACAACGGAGCGCCTCACGCCGATCGACGGCGACGGTCTGTGCGAACGGGACGTTGGAGCGAAATGCGGATTGGCTCATCGGATCGATCCTTGGAGAGCGGTTCTGAAAGGCAGCCTCGGTTTAGGCAGCCTGGGTATTCGGTGCAGCGGCGTGGCAGTGGACATCCGCTTGCGATTGTAAGCCGACCTGCGCCGCCCGCCTAACTTCAGTGCGTGGGCCTAACTTCTGTAAGCCGCAGCCCGGCGGCGGCTCGATCGCAGACGCCATCGCCCGCGTCCACTGGCAAGCGGGGACAGGCTCGGTATCCTAGGGAGGATAATGTCCGCGAGCAGAGTTCCGAGAGCCATCCACCCGACATTCCGAAGTTTATCAAGAGCAAAGTCATGATCGAAGTAACGGTTCCCAACGTCGGAGAATCGATCACCGAAGTGCAGATCGGCCAATGGCTCAAAACGGATGGCGATTGGGTCAATGAAGGCGAGGACATCGTCGAGATCGAGACCGAGAAGGCTTCGGTACAAATCCCGGCCGCGGCCAGCGGTTACCTGCGGAACCTGGTCAAGCAGGCCGAAGAGTTCGCGGTGGTTGGGGAAGTGATCGCATCGATCGAGCCATCGAGCGACGGCGCGCCAGCAGCCACGCCGTCTGCCGCTAAATCGCCTGCTGCCGCTGAATCGCCCGCGGCCGCGCCGGCAGCTCCCGCGACGCCGGCGGAAACGTCGTCAGCCGCCGACGACGGATCGTTCGTGATGCCCGCGGCCCAGCGGTTGATCGACGACTTGGGACTCGATGCCGGTCAAGTCTCCGGGTCGGGCCCCGGCGGGCGTGTGCTGAAGGAAGACGTTCAGCGATTTGTCGCGAATCAAGGCGGCGGGAAACAGCAGGGCGGGAACCAGCAGCCATCGGCGACTACCGCTCAACCCGCCTCTGGCGGGCAACCAGCCTCTCCGGCGTTGCGGACAATCCCAGCGATCAGCGACCTCTCGGCCGGCCAGAGTTTAGTCGCCGCGGCATCGCACCGGGGCGAAGAGTTGAAACCGATGAGCATGCTCCGCCGCACGATCGCGTCGCGGTTGGTTCAGGCTCAGCAAACCGCCGCCCTGTTGACCACGTTCAACGAAATTGACATGCAGCCGGTGATGGCGTTGCGGAACAAGTACCGCGACGCCTTCGCCAAGAAGCATGGTGTCAAACTCGGTTTCATGTCGTTCTTCGCCAAGGCGGCAGTCGAGGCCTTGCGACGCTTCCCGGCGGTCAATGCCGAGATCCGTGACAACCAAGTCGTCTATCGGCACTATCAAGACATCGGGATCGCCATCGGCGGCGGCAAGGGTTTGGTGGTCCCGATCCTCCGCAACGTCGAACGGATGTCGTTCGCGGACGTCGAACGTTCGATCGCCGACTTCGCGACCGCCGCGGCTGAAAACCGGCTGCAGCCGCAAGACCTCGAAGGCGGCACGTTCACGATCAGCAACGGCGGCATCTACGGATCGTTGTTGAGCACCCCGATCGTCAACCCGCCGCAGAGCGGTATCCTTGGGCTGCACAGCATCCAGGAACGGCCGATCGCCCTCGACGGCCAGGTTGTCATCCGGCCGATGATGTACATCGCCCTGACCTACGACCACCGCATCGTCGATGGTCGCGAAGCGGTCTCGTTCCTCAAGACGATCAAGGAAGTGGTTGAAGAACCGGCACGGCTGTTCCTAGAAGTCTGATCGCGACGGATCGATCGCTGTTAACGCAGCCGCCGCTCGGCGGGTGGCGTTTCGACGATCCGTGTCGCCGCAGTTGAAGCCGCGAATCTCGCTGCGATCCGTTCCCGCTGTCCGGTCGATAGGCTCGGTCCCGCGGCGACCCAATAATCTGGATCGTCGCGGATCAGCGCCGCCAACCGTCTGCGGCAATCTTCGCCGCGTGGCGTCAATTGTCGCTTCAAGATTTCGAGTCTCGCCCGCTGTTCGACATCCAGCCGCTGCAGGTCCAAAGCGTCCAACCGGGGCAGCAACGGCAAGCCGAGGGAAAGCAGAAAACGCTGAGCCTCAACTCGGTCGGCGAGCCGGGGCGCGCCGAGTTGCTTGACCCAGCGGTCCAACTCGCGGTCGTCGAACGGAAAGCCCTCCGCATCGGGTACGGCCCCCCCGGCGACCGCAGCCTCAGTCACAGTCACGTCGCCGCGGTCGGTTGCGGCCATGATCTGCGTCAGTGACAGTGAATGGGCATCGTCCGCTAGCCCCCGCAGCCGATACGGAAACAGCAGGTCATCCAACAAAGGTTCGATCTGTTCCTGGTACCGTTCTGGCTGGGCGATGTACCAGTGGAGCCAACTGGTCGCCGTCGTCGTCTCGGTCTGCCCGTCCTCGTGGTGGCGGATCGCCAGCGGGCCACTGACCGGTTGAACGATCGTCGTCCGCCGCTGCGGTTGATTCTCGACGACATCGATCAGTATTCGGCCGCGACGATCGACATCCAACGTCCAACTGCGGCTGTTCGCTTCGCGGCGATAGTGCAATCTGGGATGTCCTCGCCGGACGTCGACACTCAGCGATTCGGAGACCTCGCTGCCGTCGGCGGCGCGTCGACGCGCGACTTGCTGACTCCCTTTGCGATAACGAACCGTATCCCACTGCAAGCGGCCGACGACCAACCGGACGTTCACGCCGTCGGCCCTTAGGATGGAAGGTTCCGCGACGGATCGACCGCCGACGACCGTCCTCTCTGCCTCCTCGGCGGCGAGACGGTCGACGGCGATCGACAAGCCGATCAGAACCGACATCAGCGGTAACCACCTCATCACATTCCCCTCGAATTCCCGTGTTTCTGGGACCGCGACCGGTCGGTCGCGGCGGGTCGGTAAGTGGCGGACAAGCTGGGCGAGTTTTGGTCAATCAGCGGCCGCCGCAGCAGACGATCGATCAACTCAGTCAGCGGATGGCCCAGCGGTCCGCCACCAGCGGTAACATGCCGACACCGTCAGCCACCAGGGCAAAATCGAAGAAAAAATCGCCAAAAATTGAACCTTCAGGGTCGATCGAAGCGACACATTCATGATTTTTGCGAGATTTCAGTTGACGCGACCGTGCGACAGCCTCGATACTCTTAGTTCAGGTTAAGTGGAATCCCCCGCATGTCGCGGTCGGGATCGATTGAGTCTTCATTGTTTCGGGTCCTGATCCCGACAGAGGTTGTTGTTTTTGGTGGCATTGGCACGACGTAGCTTCCAGCCGGAGCAGCGCGACTCGACGCGTATTAATTCTCAAATCCGGATTTCTCCGGTTCGAGTGGTGAGTGAAGAAGGTGAACAACTCGGCATTATCCCGACCGAGGATGCCCTAACCCGAGCCCGCGACGCCGGGTTGGATTTGGTAGAGGTCGCTCCGAACGAGCGACCGCCGGTCTGCCGGATCATGGACTACGGGAAGTTCAAGTACGAGAAAAACAAGAAAAAGAACAGTAACCACACCCCGCATACCAAGACCAAGGAAATCCGACTGCGGCCCAAAACCGGCAACGAGGATATCCGCACCAAGGTCCGCCAGGCTGAGAAGTTTCTCCAGCATCGCGACAAGGTTCAGGTCAGCGTGTTGTTCCGCGGGCGTGAAATGGCGCACATCGAAGAAGGCCGCAGGGTGATGGAAGCGGTCATCGAAACGCTCTCCCAGGTCGGTAAGGTCGAGACGACACCGCAACAACACGGCCGTCGAATGATCTGCATGCTCGCCCCCAAATGACCGACCCGTCCGAGCGTCGCGATACGGCGTTCCGCCAATCGCGGTCGCCTTGGGATGTCGCTGCCGTCGCTGAAGTGCTGCGGCAGATCGCTCCTTTGGAATTGGCGGAATCATGGGACAACGTCGGCTTGCTGGTCGGCGACCCCAGCCGATCGGTCCGATGCCTAATGACCTGCCTGACGATCACCCCGGAAGTGGTTGACGAGGCGGTCGCCCGCCGGGTCGACCTGATCGTCACCCACCACCCACTGCCGTTTCGACCGCTGTCGCGACTGACCAACGAGACGACCGTGGGACGAATGTTGTTGCGGTTGATCGCCAACCACAGCGCGGTCTACAGCGCCCACACGGCGTTCGATTCCGCCGCTGATGGCGTGAATCAAATGTGGGCTGAGGCACTCGACTTACAGACGATCGAGCCGCTCGTCCCGCTCGCAACCGCAGCCTCGGG
>SKZY01000143.1 GCA_007127095.1 Planctomycetaceae bacterium | reverse complement strand
GTCTTGTTTGTTGAACAGTTGCCCGTTGATGGAAACCTGGAAGCTCATGGCGATTGACGTCGATCGGTAGGGGGGTAAGCGATGTGCGGGAAAAGGTCAGGTAGCTTTTCCGCTCGGCCTAAAAAATGTGGCCGGCAGTATAGGCTATGAGTATCAACACACGCAGTCCCAGGCCTGACCGGCCAATGCTGATGGATGAGCCATGCGGCCCAACCGCCCTTAACGCAATGGCGCGAGCCGTGCGGGTGGTGGGTGAGTTTTAGGCGATGCGGTAGCCACTCCCATCGATTATGCTCGCCCCCCCCATCTCTCAAGCTGCCTGCCCCGAAAGGAGGGTGTCTTTTGTTTCGCTGGCGTTGACTTGGCTTGTGTGGATGCCGATTCGATTTAGAAGCGGGGGTGGCTGGGACCTCGCTTTTCTGGGACAGGGCTTCCGATCGATCGGGGACGAGGTTAGAATCCGCCCGAGCTAGGTTGACGGCGGCAGGCTCTGGAATCTTCGATTTCGCTCACCGCAAGCCCCAGCACTCCGCAAGACACCGCCGGTTCGGCGATTTTTCGATCCACTTTTTGTTAACACCGAAGCAGCCATTATGTACGCCATCATCGTCGACGGCGGTCGCCAGTACCGCGTGGAACCCGGTATGGAACTCGACTTGGACTACCGTGACATCGCCTCGGGCGAAAGCCTCACGCTCGGCAAGGTTCTCTGTGTCGGCGGCGAGGACGGCTTGAAACTCGGCACCCCGACGCTCGACGGCACCACGGTCACTGCGTCGGTGCTCGGCCCCAAGCAGGGCGAGAAGATCTACGTGCAGAAGTTCCGCCGTCGCAAGCATTGCAAGAAGCGAACCGGTCATCGACCGTTGTACACCCGAGTCAAAATCGAGTCGATCGGCGCCGTCTGATTGCGGTCGGGTCGGCTGTTATGCTCGATGCTACGGCGTTTGGTTTCCGGGTAGACCTCCGCCCGAGATCGTCGCACTGGGTCGCTGCGTTTCCCGTTTAACCTCCCCACGAGCCGGCCATGTCCAGGCTGAATCTGGATGATTATCAGATCGGGGCGGTACTCGGAGTCGGCACCGTCGGGACGATCTACGCCGCGATCGACAAACGCACCGGCCAGGCGGCGGCGATCAAGCGGCTGCATCCGACGGTCAGCCGTGACCCGTTGATCGGTGCCCGCTTTCGGCGTGAAATGCTGATCCTGCAGCGTCTGCGCCACCCGAACGTGATCGGTTATTTCGGAGGTGGAGAAGACCCCGACGGCAATCTGTTCTACATCATGGAACTGGTCGAGGGCGGTTCGGTCCGTGACATGCTCGGTGCGGGTGGCGGATTGCCCTGGCAGGTCGTCGTCACCGCCGGGGCCCAGATCTGTTCGGCGTTGCAGTGCGCCCACAATCACGGCATCGTGCACCGCGACCTGAAACCGGGCAATCTGTTCCTGACCCGCGACGGTTCTTTGAAGTTGGGTGATTTCGGGATCGCCCGCGACGTCAGCGCGTCGGAATTGACCGACGAGGGTTTGACGGTCGGGACACACGCCTACATGGCGCCTGAACAGATCACGGGCGACGCATCGATCTCGGGCAAGGCTGATCTTTACGCGTTGGGTTGTTGTCTGTTCGAGATGTTGACCGGCCGTAAGCCGTTTATCGCGGAGACATTCCCTCAGTTGTTCGAACAGCACCTGCGGGCCGATCCGCCGAGGCCGGGTCATTACGTGCCAGGATGCCCGCCCGAGTTGGATGAGTTGGTCGTCCAATTGCTCGCCAAAGACCCGAATGCCCGCCCCTTCAATGCCCGTGAGGTCCAGGGCAAGCTGTTCCAACTGATGGACCGATACGAACTCCGCGATCGTCCGGGGCACCTCGTCAACGAAGCGACGAAGGGTGACGTTTCGGCCGGCACCGTCGGCGATGTCGGCCGGCGGATGCTGCAGCGGCAGATCGCGGCGCGGCTCGGTGGCAAGCCTCGCGGCGACGTCTCATGGGGCCGGCTCGCAGCGGTCTTGGCGGTATTCGTTTTGGTCTGCGTCGTTATTTTGCTGACCAAGAGATGATGTGACCTGCCGATCGGATTTCTCGCCAGGCGGATCGTTTTGGGATATAGTATCAACCGTCCGGGGGATCGTCTCATTCCGGTCGATCGCCGCCGGTCGGTCGCCCCTGGTCGATCGCCCCGGTTCGGTCCCGCCCCTTTCGTACGTTTTGTGACCCATTTCCATGGCCCGATTCGCCCCGAAACCGCTCGTCTGTCAGTCTGTTTTTCCGCTCATGCCGCTGTTGTCCATCGCCCTGTTGATGGCGACGATCGGGCCCGTCGGCGCGGTTCAGGACGAACCTGTAAGCGGAGATGAAGCAGCGTCGCCAACCGCCGATCCGGACCCGGCCGATCGACTGCCGACGGTCCTCGTGCTCGGCGATTCGATCTCCATCGGTTACACACCGCCGTTGGCGAGCGAGCTTAGCGAAGTCGCCGTCGTGGTCCGTCCGATGACGCCTGACGGAAAAGCGATCAATTGTGCCGGCACGACTCGGGGCGTGGCGAACATCGACGATTGGTTGGCCGCTGCCGGTCAGCCCGACGTGATCACATTCAACTTTGGGCTGCACGATTTGAAGCGTGAGAGTCGTGACGAGAGCGGCAAGTCGATCGCTTCGGACAGCCCTGCCGACCCGCCGCAAGCCGATCCCGAGGCCTACCGGCGAAACTTGACTACGATCGCCGACAAGTTGATCGCCAGCGGGGCGAAGCTGTTTTTTGTCACCACCACCCCAGTGCCGCCGGGCGGTGTGCGTCCGCATCGCGACCTCGGTGATCCGCTGCTCTACAACGGGATCGCTCGCCAAGTCGTTGAGCCGCGAGGTATCGAAGTGATCGATTTGTGCAGCCTGGCGGCCGAGCATCCCGAATGGATGCGTCCGGCAAACGTACACTTCACGGCGGAAGGTTCGGTCGGTCTAGCCGCCGCGATCGCTACCCCAGTCCGTCAGGCGCTTGCCGATCTCGACCAGGCCAAGCAGGCACAGACCGATCTGGAGACGGCGGAACCGTGGCAAGCCGACGCGGAGGTCGTCGAGCGCGCCAGCCGCGGTCGCCCGTTTAATTATCGTGAAGCGGACGTCCCGGAATTCGATCTGCCCGACCCGCTGGCGGGAGCCGCGGGCCGGATCACCAATGCGGCCGATTGGGACGGTCTTCGAGAGCAGACTTTGGGACTGTTCCACGATCACGTCTACGGCAATCGCCCCCCCGAGGCCGATTCGGCGGAGGTCACCTACACTGCCGTGGCGCATTTCGATTCGGTGAATCTGACCGCACGACGGATCGAAGCCCGCGTCACCGCCGGCGGCTCCGACTTTACCTTTCCGGTGCTGGTCTACCTGCCGAAGCGGGCTGCGACGGCCGACAACGACCCGGTCCCGGCGGTGGTTGTGATCCAGAATCGGGTCTTCCCCGACTTGGTCAATCTGGTCCAGCGGCCCTCACCGTTTGTCCCGGTCGAAGCGATCTGCAAACGCGGTTATGCGGTCGCGGTGTTCCATACCAGTCATGTCGATCCTGATCGCAAGGACGGCTTTAACGACGGCATTCGCGGTTTTTTCGCGCGGCTAAAGCACGGTCCCGACGCCGACATTTCGACCCGACAACCGGGCGATTGGGGAGCGATCTCGGCCTGGGCTTGGGGCGCCAGCCGGGTGTTGGATTATCTGGAAACCGTACCGCAGGTGGATGCCAGTCGGGTCGCCGTGATCGGCCATTCTCGCGGCGGCAAGACTTCGGCCTGGGCGGCGGCGAGCGACAGGCGTTTCGCCGCGGCGTTGGTCAACGAGAGCGGCTGTGGCGGGGCGGCGTTGTCCCGTCGGCGGTTCGGCGAGACGATCGCGCGAATCACTTCGGCGTTCCCCCATTGGTTCTGCGGGCGACTCGATGACTACGCCGACGCCGAGGACCAGCTACCGGTTGACCAACACCAGTTGATGGCGTTGATCGCTCCGCGGGCGGTCGCGGTCGGCAGTGCGGCGGAGGACCTCTGGGCCGACCCACGAGGCGAGTACCTGTCGCTGGTCCATGCCGCGCCGGTATTCACGCTGCTCGGCCGGCGAGCGATCGAAGAGCCCGATATGCCACCCTTGGGGCAGCCGCGGTTCGTCGGTCAGACCGGCTATTTCGTACGGCCGGGGGCTCATAATCTGCACGAGGGTGATTGGGCCAACTACCTCGATTTTCTCGATGCTCGTTTGAAGTAGCGTCAACGCGTTCGGCCAGTTCTCCGGCGCCGGTGCAACGGCCTTCGTCCCGTCCCAGCCCGATAGGAATCGATTTGGAATCATCGTCCGAAGTTTCTCCCGTCACACCGGGTCATGTCGCCGGGTTGCTCGGCCATCTCAGCCGGATCGGTATCGGTTATCTGCCGATGCCCGATCAGGCGGTAGCCGCTGCGCTGGCCGCCACGCGGAGCTTGCCGACGGAATCATTCGAGTCGACCGATCAGCGAGACGCCGCAAGCGGGAACATTCAGCATCGATCGACCGCTCCGGACGCGGCAGCGGACGAGGCGGTGCGGAAGTCGAGCGGCGGACCCGATTCGGGGCGCAGCCGATCCGGGGCGCCGCCGGTGGTGACAGGGGATGGGGCGGCGTCTGCGATTGCCTCGGGGATCGATCAACCCTACGCCGGCCCGTCGCTATCGCCAGCGGATCGGGCCGCACGCTTGGCAGAGATCGCCAGCCGTGTCGCCGGCTGTACGACCTGTACTGAACTCGCTTGCTCTCGCCGGTCGACGGTATTTGGTGAGGGCGATCCGATGGCGAAAATCTGCTTTCTCGGTGAAGCGCCGGGTCAGGAGGAAGATGCCAGCGGCAGGCCCTTCGTCGGTCGCTCGGGTGAACTGTTGACCAAGATGATCGAGGCCTGCACGCTGTCACGGTCCGAGGTCTATATCCTGAACGTCATCAAGTGCCGGCCGCCCAATAACCGCACGCCGGATCCGGAAGAGGTGGCGAATTGCCGCTCCTACTTCGCCGAGCAACTGCAGATCATCCGTCCGGACTACATCGTCTGTCTCGGCTTGGTCGCAGCCCGCAGCCTCTTGCACAGCGATCTGTCGGTCGGGCGATTGCGGGGGCGATTCCATCGTTATCGTGACAGCAAGGTCGTGGTAACCTATCATCCGTCGTATCTGTTACGGACTCCCAATGTCAAAAAGGAAGCCTGGTTTGACCTGCAAATGCTGATGAAAGATTACGGCATCGATCTGAGTCAAATCGGTTCGAAACGGCCGCGGAAATGATCGCGGTCGAGCGATCAACCGACCCGCTCCCAACCCCCCTACACACTTATCCCCACCTATGAACAGTTTCCTGGCAACCTTTCCCGCAACCCGTTTCCGTGGCTGGGGCGTCGTAGCGACCTCGGTTTTGATGCTCGGTTTCTTGGCCGTCGGCAGCCACACAACGTCGGCTGATGAGCCGAAGCTTTCGCTGCAACCCCGCGACTCGATCGCGATCATCGGCAATACGCTGGCCGATCGGATGCAGCACGACGCCTGGTTGGAAACCTACATTCACGCCCATTTTCCCGAGCACGACCTGGTCTTTCGCAACCTTGGATTTCCTGGTGATGAGGTCAAGACACGGATTCGGGAGGACAACTTCGGCTCACCCGACCAATGGTTGACCAAAGTCGCCGCGGACGTGGTGTTGTGCTTCTTTGGCTACAACGAGGCGTTGCGGGGCGAGGATGCATTACCGGGCTTTAAGGCCGATTTGGCCGAAATGATCGAAGGCATGCGCGGCCAGCAATACAACGGATCGTCAGCGCCGCGGTTGGTGCTGTTTTCGCCGCTCGCGCACGAGAATCATCACAGCCCGCATCTGCCCGATGGCAAGGCCAACAATCAGAACCTAGCGCTCTACACCGCGGCGATGCGGCAGGTCTGTGAGGATCAGGGGATTCCCTTCGTCGACCTGTTCGAGCCGAGCCGACGGCTGTACGCGGCGGCCGACGAACGATTGACGATCAACGGGATTCACCTGACCGAGGATGGCGGACGCGAGATCGCTCGAGTAATCGTCAGTGACCTGTTCGATAAGGGGGAACCCGACCTGACGGGCGAGGCCCTCGACGACTTGCGGGCTGCGATCCAGGATCGCAACTACCACTGGTTCAGCCGCTACCGCGTCGTCGACGGTTACAACGTGTTCGGAGGTCGTTCGAAGCTCGCTTGGTTCGGCCAATCGAACGCCGACGTGATGATGCGAGAGATGGAAATCTTCGATGTGATGACCGCCAACCGAGATATCCGAGTCTGGTCGGTCGCCCGCGGTAGCGACATCCCGGTGCGGGATGACAACCTGCCGCCGGAATTGGAGGTCAAGACGAACAAGCCGGGCGACTTGGCCGACGGCGGCTATCGCTACCTCGGTGGCGAAGAAGCGATCGACAAGATGCAGGTCGCCGAGGGGATGCAGGTCAATCTGTTCGCCTCCGAAGAAATGTTTCCGGAATTGGTCAACCCGGTCCAGATGGCGGTCAGCCCCGACGGACACCTCTACGTATCGGTGTGGCCGAGCTATCCCCACTGGAACCCGACCCAGCCCCGTGAAGATCGGATCCTCCGTCTCCGCGACGATAACGGTGACGGCGTCGCCGATTCGTGTACCGTTTTCGCCGATGAACTCAACAGCGTCACCAGCTTCGAATTTTGGGGCGGTGGCATGTTGGTCGCGGCGCTTCCCGAACTCTGGTTTTTGAAAGATACCACCGGCGACGGCAAGGCCGATTATCGGGTGCGGATGTTGCAGGGGCTTTCCAGCGCCGATTCGCACCACAGCGCCAACGCGATGCTGCTCGGACCCGACGGATGGATCTACTGGTCACGAGGTATTTTTAACGTCGCTTCGATCGAAACGCCGACCCAGACCTACCGCTCGGAGCGGACCGGAGTCCATCGTTTTAACCCGCGAACGTTCGAGATGGAGTTTCATTTCCCGATCGGCCCCAACCCGCACGGCGACGTGTTCGATCGTTGGGGATACCAATTTGCCAACGACGGGACGAGCGGAACCGGGTCGTACGTCAACATCGGCAAAGGCGTCGGCAACAAGCAATGGTTCGAAAAGCGGGTCCGCCCGGTGGCCGCGACCGGGATCCTGTCGAGCAGTCATTTCCCGGATGAAAATCAGGGCAATTTTCTGATCGCCAACACGATCGGCTTCCTCGGTGTGTTGCAGCATGAGGTCCAATACAACGGCGCCGACATCACCGCGACCGAAATCGAACCGATCTTGGTATCGGACGATCCGAACTTTCGTCCCAGCGATTTGGAGATCGGGGCTGACGGGGCTTTGTACATCGCCGATTGGGCGAATGCACTGATCGGGCACATGCAGCACAACATGCGCGACCCCAACCGCGACGATCGCCACGGTCGGATCTACCGCGTCACCTATCCCGGACGTCCCTTGGTCGAACCGGTACGACTCGGCGGCAAGCCGATCGAAGAGGTTTGTGACGCTTTCTTGGCCGCCGAGAATTCCACCCGCTATCGCGCCCGGATCGAATTGAGCGGTAGAGAGACAGCCGACGTGATCACCCGCGTGACCGCTTGGGCTGCCGACCGAGACGTCTCGATCGACGCCGACGCACAAGCCTTGCTCGAATGTTTGTGGGTGTTCGAAGAACATCGTGTGCCTCAACCCGAGTTGTTGGAAACGGTTTTTCAGGCCGCTGAACCACGGGTCAGGGCGGCATCGATCCGGACGTTGTCTCACTGGGCCGGCCAGGTCCCACAGTGGCGAGATTTGTTGCTCGCCGCCGCTGGCGATGAGTCGCCGCTGGTGCGGGCAGAAGCGGTGAAGGCGGCGGTCGAGTTTCCCGCGGAGGAAGCTGCCGAGGCGATTTACATCGCCCACGGCCTGCCGACCGATCCGGAACTTCAAACGGTGCTGAAGTACGCGATTTCGGAGATGGCGATCCCCCGCCGTCTGCAAGCTTCGATCCGGGCCGGCGAATCGCTGTCGGCAGCCGCTACGGCTTATGCCTTACAACACGCCTCGCCCGAAGATCTAGCGAAATTGCCAGCGTCGGAAGCGACCTATGAGGCGATCCTCAGCCGTCAAGATATCCCGCTGCCGATCCTCGATCAGACGCTGAGCGGGTTGGCGAAAATGAAACAGGCCGACCCGCTGGAGTTGTCGTTCAGGCTGTTGCAGAACCGAGACGCCGCGGGGCGTGGTGATGCGATCAGCGGCATCGGACAATGGTTGGCTGGTCGGTCCGCCGAATCGTTGACCCGCTATCGCAGCCGCCTGGAATCGTTCGCCGTTGACGGCGAACAGCCGCAGACGCGGCAATTGGCGTACGCCTTGATGATCCGAGCCAACGGCTCGGGTGACCGCGCCTTTTCGATCGCCTCGCGAAGCACTGAATCGCTCCAGGACCTGTTGGTGGCGATCCCCGGAATCGCCGACGAGTCGCTCCGCGCCGAACTCTACCCGACCGTCCGGGCGATGATTTTTGATGTCGCCAGCGATCTTTCGGGTGGCGATACGCCCGAAGCAGCGACGCCGGGGATCCGGGTCGACTATTTCCGGCCCGATCCCCCCAATGTGGCGATCGAAACCCTCGCCGAACGGAAACCGGCCGCCTCGGGGATCGTCCCCGAGATCACGCTGGACATCCCCCAGCGAAAGCGTACCGATCATTACGGCTTGCGGTTCAGCGGTTGGCTTTCGGTTCCTCGTGACGGCAGCTACACATTTTCGATCCGTTCGGACGACGGTTCACGGGTCTACATCGGCGACCGTTTGGTCATCGACCATGACGGCCCGCACGGGATGACCGAGAAGACGGGAAAGATCGACTTGACCGCCGGTCGCCACCCGATCGTTGTCACCTACTTCAATGCGACCGGCGGATTCGGGCTCGACCTGCAGTGGTCCGGTCCGGGGATGTCGAAGCGACCGATCGCAGCGGAAAGTTTATCGGTCGCCGGCGACGAACCGACGCTGCGGGAATTGGCCATCCGTACCCTGGCCGCGATCCCCGGCCATGAGGCCGAGAAGTGGGCCGATTTGACTTCGCTGATCAAGGCAGGCCAGAGTCGGGCGGCGGCGATCAGCATCCTGCGGACGATCCCTGATCGATTGCGACCGGCCGAAAGGCTGGGCGATTTGGCCGATAATCTGGTCGCTTACCTGACCGAGATGCCCGCGGCACAGCGGACCGGTGAAGCGGCGGCCGAAGTGATCGAATTGGTCCGTTCGTTGACACCACGGCTGCCGCGAGAGCGGGCGGCGGAGATCGAGTCGCGGTTGGAGAACCTCGACGTCCGCGTGATCGCGATCGGTACGGTGCAGGAGCGGATGATCTTCGACAAAGAGCAGATCGTGATTCAGGCCGGCCGGCCGGTCGAGTTCCGCTTTTCTAATTCCGACTTCATGCCGCACAACTTCGTCATCATCCAGCCGGGATCGCTCGAGGAGATCGGAGACCTAGCCGAGGCGACCGCGCGGACGGCGGATGCGAAGCAGCGGCAGTATGTCCCGAAATCGCCGCATGTGATCCTTGCCAGTCGGCTGCTGGAATCGAACCAGAGCGAATCGCTGCTGTTCGAGGCTCCGAGCGAACCGGGTGTCTATCCCTATGTTTGTACCTACCCCGGACACTGGCGACGGATGCATGGGGCGTTGTACGTCGTCGCCGATGTCGATCGCTACAACGCCGATCCCGAAGCCTATCTGGCCGAAAACCCGCTGGAGCTGCGTGACGAGTTGTTGAAATTCCTGTCACGCGATACCGACTGGAAATACGATGACTTGATCGGCAAGGTATCGCCGCTGCCTGCCGGTCGCTCGTTCGAAGTTGGCCGGAACCTGTTCCGTGCCGCCAGCTGTGTCGCCTGCCATCAACTCGGCGGGGAAGGGCATCCGTTGGGGCCCGATCTGGCCAAGATGGACAGCAAGAAACAGACGCTCGAGCACATCCTGCGATCGATCGTCGAGCCATCCGAGGAGATCGATGAGAAGTATCGTTCGGTGAATCTGCTGCTCGATTCGGGCAAGGTCGTCACCGGAACGGTGGTTGAGGAAAACGACGAGGTGATCAAGTTGTTGACCGACCCGTTGAACGTTCGCGAACCGACGGCATTCCGGCTCGACGAGATCGAGCAGCGGGTGGAGTCGCCGGTTTCGATCATGCCGGCAGCCTTGTTGAACAAGTTGACCGAGGAGGAAATCGTCGACTTGATCGCTTATGTCTTCGCGCGGGGTGACAAGCGGCACGAGGTTTACCAGGAAGGTCACGATCATCACTGATCGCGGTCGCTGAGCGAATCAGTTCGCGACGGTGACCCGGTAACACCAGCGAACGGTGCCGGGCCATTGGTCGGGCAGTCGTTCGGGCTCGATCCGCAGCGAACCATCGACCGCGGGCCGGATCGCCGTCCCGAGTTGGCCGTCGAATGCTGGTGGCATTGGCGATAACGGTGCCTGCGTGGCGGCTCCTTGTGCGACGGCTCCTGGTGCGACGGCGGCGCTCAGGCCCGCGGCTGATCGGGAGAGTGGTTGATAGGTTGAGCCGAGCCAGCGGGGCGGTTCGGAACAGCGACAGGCGAAATCGAAGCGGAGTTCGCCATCGGCCGCCGTTTCGACGCTGAGACTCCAGTGCGACTTGCCGGCCCGACCGACCCCGAGCAGACAATCACGGCCCGCGACCGACTCGAGTGACAGTTCTTGGATCGGTGGGGACCGCGGCCAGGCGGGCTCATCGCCGGGCGCGACCGATTCCCAGCCGACCGACGTCTCGGTGTCGCCCGCGATAACGGAGATCCGGTGTCGGAAAAAGTCGCCGACCGACTCAAAGTCGGCCCGTAGCGCCAGGCCATCGGCTCGCGGCGGGGAAATCAAACGGAGTGTCATGAGGCGGTCGGGGCTGGTCTGGAAGGCAATTCGGCGAAGCGTTGCAACAGCTTCAAGCCATCGGCTTGGCTTTTCTCGGGGTGGAACTGGGTCGCGTAGAGGTTTTCGTGCCAGATCATGGCACAAAACTCGCCGCCGTAGTCGCAGCTGAGTGCGACGACCGAGCGATCGGCGGGACAGACGTGATAGGAGTGGACGAAATAGAAATGGGTCCCGTCGGTGGTATCGGCCAGGATCGGTGCGGCGGATCGCTTGGTGACCCGATTCCAGCCCATGTGAGGCACTTTGAGCCCTTCGGGGCCGCCGTATGCGGGGCCTTGGAAACGGACGACTTCGCCCGCCAGCAGCCCCAAGCCGCGGTGCGTCCCGCCTTCGTAACCGGTTTCGAACAGCAGCTGCAGGCCGAGGCAGATCCCCAACATCGGGCGTCCCGAGCTGACGAAATCGCGGATCGGCGATTCCAGATCGCGTTTGCGGAGTTCCTCGATCGCGTCACCGAAACCGCCAACGCCGGGCAGCACCAGTTTCTCGGCCGCGGCGATCTCCTGCTTGTCGGCGGTGATTCGGGCTTCAAACCCGACATTTTCGAACGCCTTTTGGACGCTCCTCAGGTTCCCCATCTGGTAGTCAATAATCGTGATCATCGGGAAACCGTCTCCGCGAGCCTGGCACTTCGAACCGTCGTTTGGCGAACCCAAATCGCCGCCCAGAATAGCCGACCAGCGACGAACGATGGAGCCCTCGACGCGACGTTGCCAACGAGACGGTTCGGGCGTTCCTAGCGGGACTGATCGGACAACAGGCGGCCGTCGCTCATCGTCAACACGCGATCCGCTCGCTCGGCCAACAGCTTGTCATGGGTGACCAGCAGCAGCGTCATGCCGTCGCCGTGGAGTGAATCGAAGAGGCGGAAAATCGAATCCGCGGTGCTGCTGTCGAGGTTTCCGGTCGGTTCGTCGGCGAGCAGCAATGCCGGTCGATTGGCGAGTGCCCGGGCGATCGCGACGCGTTGCCGTTCGCCGACCGAAAGTTTTTGGGGACGTTGGTCGGCACGATGCGACATACCGACCAATTCCAGTAATTCCGCGGCTCGCTGACGCCGCTGGCGGGCCGACAGATCGGTTTCGAACATCGGCAGTTGAACGTTCTGCGCCGCGGTCAGGACAGAAACGAGATGGAACGATTGAAAGACGAAGCCGAGTTGTGAACTGCGAAAATTGGCCGGATCGCCAAAATCGGCCAGGTCGCGACCGGCGAACCGGATCGTCCCGCCGGTCGGACTGTCGAGCCCACCGAGCAGGTTCAACAGCGTCGACTTACCACTACCACTCTTGCCCACCAACGCGACGTACTCGCCTGCGACGATCCGAAAACTGACATCCGAGACGGCCGTCACATCGCCGTCGACAAAGTATCGTGAGACCGTATCGGCCTCGACCAACGGTTCAGTCATGTCGGAGCCCTTCGACCGGGGCGAGTCGGGCGGCTGACCAGGCGGGATAGAGGCCACCGAGCAGGCCGAGCAACAGCGCCAGCAGCAGGCCCTGGAGCATCACATCGGGGGCGACGTCGCCGGCGACCAGACGGCCGGCTGCAGGCATCTCCGAGAGGAAACGGACCATCAGAATCGCGCCCGCAATGCCGACGACCGCCCCGGCGACACAGAGCAGCGTCGATTCGCCGACGATCAACGCGATCACGCGCCGCCGACGCCAACCGAGCGCCCGCAACATCGCGATCTCGCGAGTCCGTTCGAAGACCGCCATCATCATCGTGTTCAGCATCCCGACCGAGCCGATCATGATCGCGATCATCGAGGTCAACCAAGCGAATGACCGGGCGAGCCGGATTTCGGTCGACCGCTGGGCGACGTCGTCGGCGACGTCGGCCGACAGCTTGGAATCGGCAGCGGCGATGCGGGTCGCCAGATCACGCAGCGCGCCGGGTTCATGGCTCTCCCCGACGACACCGAACATCGTCACTTCGCCCTCACGGAGCATTAATTCTTGCAATGCCCCCAGCGGCGCGAACATCGACCCGCTGTCGAAGACGTTCGGTGAATCGAAAATGCCGACGACGTTGAACGGTTCGCCCTGAACCAATTCGGTGACGTCACCGACCTCGACCGCCAACGCCGCGGCCAAACGCTTGCCGACGACGACCTCACGGGCGGTGGACGATTCGAACAGCCCGCCGGCGATCAGGTCGAGTCGCAGCAACGGTTCACTCTTCGCTGGCCAACCCTGAACCACGACGCCCATCATGTCATCGGGCAGCATCGAGAGGACTTCGATCAACGACGGGTAAACCGCGGCGACCCCCTCGACCGCCGCGATCTTGTCGCCCAAACTTTCCGGCAGCACGCTCGACGCCATTTGCAACCGGCCCGACTGCTGCACCATCACGTCGATTCCTCGCCCTTGGTACAAGTCCAGCAGCGACGTTTCGAAGCCTCGGACGACACCCAGCAGCGAGACGACCGCGGCGACCGCGATCGCGATCCCGGACAAGGTCAGCAACGATCGAGCGGGCCGCCCGATCAGGTTCGCGAAGATGAACGTGATGAACCACATGACCGAAGATCATACGACTACCGGCCGAAGTTGACACCATGCCTGCCCCTCGTGCTTTAATCCTGCGTGCCCCAGGCACCAACTGCGACGTCGAAACCGCACACGCGTTCGAACGTGCCGGGGCGGTTGCCGAACGGGTCCACATCAACCGGCTGATTGAAAACCCGGCTTTATCGGCCCGCTACCAGATCCTCTGTTTCCCCGGAGGCTTCAGCTATGGCGACGACATCGCCGCCGGAAAAATCCTCGCCACCCGGTTGCGACGCCACCTCGGCGAGATGGTGAATGAGTTCGCTTTCGGCAACCGTGATTCGTTGGTCTTGGGGATTTGCAACGGGATGCAAGTGATGATGCGATTGGGTGTATTGACTGCCGCTGCCGAGTCGTCGGCTGACGCTTCGTCGATCGTCGCGGCGCAATCAGCCACGCTGACTTGGAACCGTCATGGTCGCTACGAGGCCCGCTGGGTCCACTTGGCCGTGGAGCCGGACACGCACTGTGTTTTCTTGCGAGGTTTGGAACGGATCTACCTGCCGATCGCCCACGCCGAGGGGAACTTCGTCGCCGCCTCGGATGCCGTACTCGAGGCACTCGCCGCGGAAGGTCGGTTAGCGATCCGTTATTGTCACCCCGATCCGGCCCGACCAGCGAATCGCGATGAACCGTTGGAGTTTCCCTTCAATCCGAACGGGGCGATGGCCAATGTGGCCGGCGTCTGCGATACGTCGGGACGCGTTTTTGGGCTGATGCCGCACCCCGAGCGGTTCATCGATTCGACGCAGCACCCGTTTTGGACACGATCGGACCAGTCGCTTGGCGAGGACGCCACGGCGGAGGGCCAAGGGATGGCGATCTTCCGCAACGCGGTCGCCTATTTCGACTAGGATTGACGGTGCCTCGTGTTCTCAGTTTCCTCCCAGGAGCCCCGATCATGACCCAGGCCCCGCGATTCATCATGATCGGCGGCTTTCTCGGTGCCGGCAAAACGACGACGATCGCTCGTCTGGCTGCCCAGTTCCGCTCCGCGGGTCAGCGTGTTGTGATCGTCACCAACGATCAAGCGAGTGACCTAGTCGACACGCTGTTTTTGCGAACGCAAGGTTTCGACGTCGGTGAGGTGGCTGGATCGTGTTTCTGCTGCAATTTCGACGAATTGACCCGGACCGTCGAATCGCTCGGTGAATCGGCTCGCCCCGACGTGATCTTGGCGGAACCGGTCGGCAGTTGTACCGACCTTGTCGCCACCGTGATCCGACCGCTTGAGCAGGTTTATGACCAGCGGTTTCGGATCGCCCCCTACGGCGTGATCATCAAGCCGAGCCATGGATTCAAGATCCTTGGCGAATCGTCGAAAGAGCCGGGAACGGATGGAACGGAACTCAACGGTTCGGTAACGGGGGGATTTTCTCCCAAGGCGGAGTACATTTTTCGCAAGCAGATCGAGGAAGCCGATTTCGTTATCCTCAACCGTGCCGACGAATTATCGAGCGAGCGACTCGATCAGTTGACCGCGAATCTTGCGGCACAGTATCCGGGGATGCCGGTGGTCCGGATGTCGGCCAAAACCGGAATGGGGCTCGACGCCTTACACGCGATTATCGACGGCCCCGGGGCCGTCGGTTCCCGAGCGATGGAAGTCGATTACGACACCTACGCCGAAGGCGAAGCCGAACTCGGTTGGTTGAACTGTCAGGTCGAGGTCCGCGCCGCGTCGGCGATCGATGTCGACCGTTTTCTGATCGGATTGTTGCAGCGGCTGCAAGCAGCGTTGGCTGCGATCGGAGCCGAGGTGGCGCATTTGAAGGCGATCGCCATCGCCGACGGTGGCCAGGCGGTCGCTAATCTCGTCAGCAGCGTCGGCGAACCGGTGTTGTCGCTGGCATCGGAGAGCCAAGCTAACGACATCAACCTGGTCATCAACGCCCGAGTGGGACTCGATCCCGATCGATTGACCGCCGTCGTCGAGCAAGCAATTTCCCAACAGTCCGATGGCGTTGGGGCTCGGGGCAAGGTGATTTCGCTGCAAAGCTTTCGCCCCGGACGGCCGGTGCCGACCCATCGCCTCGTCTGACGGGGACGGCATTTGCGGCGATCGATCGGATCGGCCGTGGCGACGATCGAGGCGACCGAGCCGATTCGTGAAAACTGCCCTTCGTTTCAGTCGCGTCGTATACTGAAGAAGAGCTTTTGACGCGGTCGCCGTCGTGAAGGCGTGGAGCATTCGGCGCGACCCTGCGGACGAGTCGCCCCTTTTTGGAAACCGTTTTGATGTTTTTTCCTGCATTCTGCCCGCGAGTTCGAACCGCGCGTCGCCGCCCCTCGTTGCTCGTGTCGGCTGCCTTGTTGTTAACCGTTTTCGGACTGCCGTTAGCTCCCGCGGCTGCGGAATCGAGGGACCAGCGGGTCCGACAGATGGCTGATCGGGGGATCGAGTATCTGAGAAATCGTGGTCAGACGGCGGACGGCGCGATCAGTCCCGAGAGCGGTGTGGCGGTCACCAGCCTCTGCGTTTCGGCGGTCCTCCGCCACCGCCCCGAAGCTCGCCAAGATCCGTTGGTCACCAAGGCACTCGGCTTCATCGAAGCGCAGATTCGGAGCGACGGTGGAATCTATGCCGACGGCTCGTTGTACAAGAACTACGAGACCTGTGTCGCTGTCGATGCTTTGCTTCAAGCGAATCGCGACGGCGAGTACGACAGCGTTCTGGAACGAGCACGGCTGTTCATCCGCGGTTTACAGTGGGACGAAGGCGAGGGGTTGACGCCTGAGGACCCGGCGTATGGTGGCGCCGGCTACGGGACCCACCAGCGGCCCGACCTATCGAATACGTCTTTCATGGTCGAAGCACTCCGCAATCTCGGCGATCAAGCCGATGATGAAGCGATTCAAAAAGCCTTGATGTTCATCAGCCGCACCCAAAACCTGCCCGGGCATGGCAACGATACCGAGCATGCCGACCGTGTCGGTGACGGTGGCTTCTATTACACCCCCGCTGCCGGCGGTTCGAGCCAGGCGGGGACCACGGCGGGTGGCGGTTTGCGCAGTTATGCCTCGATGACCTACGCCGGGCTGAAAAGCATGATTTTCGCCGGTTTGACTCCCGATGACCCTCGCGTGGCAGCCGCGATGTCGTTCATCCGCGACAATTATTCGCTCGAGACCAACCCGGGGATGGGTGACGCGGGACTCTACTATTACTACCACACCTTCGCCAAAGCGTTGTCGGTTGCCGAGATCGATATCCTCGATGACAGCGAAGGAAATCCTCACGTCTGGCGAGATGAGCTGATCGCCACTCTGGAGGGAGAGCAGCAGCCCGATGGGAGCTGGGTGAACCAGACGAACGAGCGGTGGATGGAAGGGAATCGCAATCTGGTGACCGCCTATGCCCTGCTGGCGTTGGCCTATTGCCGCTAAAGCAAGGTGCGGGAAAAAAGTGTCAGGCGCCTGCTGCGAGGAACTCGCCCTTCGAGTGCTTCGCACAAACGCTTCCAGACACTTACTCTCCCGCTCGATCTTAGCCGGCGGTGAGACTGACACGACGGTCCGCCCGCCAACGGCATAGTTGGCGAAAAACGAGTCCGATCGCCAGGATCACCAAACCGATCAACCAGATCCGCGTTTCGACCCAGAAAGCCAGACCGAGACAACTCATCAGACCGCACCACGGGATCCAGCGGGGATAGAGTTTCTGGTCACGCGGCATCGCGATCGCGGACAAATTGGTGATCGCGTAGTAAACCAGCACGGTAAAGGCGCTGAACGACCAAGCCGTTTTGATGTCGCTGGCCCACGCTAACGTCGCGATGATCGACCCGACCAGCACCACCGCGGCGACCGGTGTCGTCCGTTGGCGGTTGAGTTTAGCGAACAGGGCCGGTGCGTCGTCACGCCGCCCCATCGCCAGGACGACCCGCGACAAACCGAGGATCAGGTTCAGCAACACGCCTAACATCGCAGTCATCGCGCCGAGCGAAACGAGGGTGGCAACCAGCGGGATCGAAAAGTCAGCTGCCAATATGGCTAACGGTGCAGCCCGCTGCCCGGTTGTCCCGACCGTGATCGCGGTCAATGATTCGGCGCCGACCGCAGCGATGGCGACAAAGCCGACCGCGATGTAGAGCGAGCTCGACAGCAGCAACGTCACCACAATCGCTCGTGGGATCGTAACCCGAGGCTCACGAACCTCCTCACCCAAGGTCGCGATCCGTCCGTAACCGGTATAGGCGACGAACATCAGCGCGGTCGCTTCGAGAAACCGCGCCGGCGAAGCGGGGAAGAACGGCTGTAAGTTCGCCGACCCGCTGGCGATGGCCGACGGCAAGCCGGCGATCACGAAGGCAGCCAAGGCGGCGACAGTGACCGAAACGATCGCTACGTTGGCCCAACCCGAGCGGCGGACGCCGCAGAGCACGATCACGGTCAGCCCCGTCACGGCGACCACGGCGATCAAGCCTTGAGGCCAGGCCGACGCTGGCGTAAAGCCGGCGGCGAAGTAACCAGCGAAGCCTCGCGCGGCGGCGGCCGCCGAAGCGATTTTTGCGCACAGGAACATCCAACCGGCGACGAAGCCGAGCCACGGTCGCAGGTAGTGATATCCGTACTCGTAGGTCCCGCCACTGACCGGCAGATTGGCCGCCAATTGGGCGCTACTGAGCGCGTTGAAAGTGGCGACGACCGATGCCACCGCGATCGCCAACAAGACGCTCGGTCCGGTGATCCCCGCCGCGATCCCGATGCTGACAAAGGCCCCGGTGCCGATGATCGATCCCAACCCCATCGACACCGCCCCGACGAGGCCGACTTCGCGACGCAAACCGGTATCGGCCGTGTTCGTGGCCGCCGCGGAATTTGCGTCCTCGAGCCGGTTCGCATCGGCCGCTCGGTCCGTTGGTTGCATGGTTGAAACCCCTCCCGCGGGCCGCTCAGCTTTTTGTGCCGTTTTTGTCGATTGTAGGCGATGAGCGGCCGATAACTACACGGGATGAAGCGCCGCAACAACCCGCTGACCACGGTCCTCAGCGGCTCGTGGATTCCGCAGCGTCCCCATCAGCGACCCGTTCGGAAGCCCTGAAAATGCGTATCGAGACTCAACGATTTGGCCCTCTCGAGGTTGATGGTCGCGAACTGTTGCTGTTTCCCGGCGGTTTGATCGGCCTGGAATCACTCCGCCAATGGTTGTTGATTCCCGACCTCGAAAATCCCGCCGTCGCCTGGTTGCAGAGCGCGTCACGAGGTGACCGAGCGTTGGCGATGATCAGCCCAAGGCTTTTCGTGCCCGACTACCGCGTCCACGTCACCACGGCAGCGCTCGAACCGCTGCAACTGTTGAGCGACCATCGGACCTACATCCTGACCACGTTATCGGGCAGGCCGGGAGCCGTGACGACCAACCTACGGGCGCCGGTGATCATCAATCTCGACCGGCGTTTGGGGTGCCAAGTCGTAACCGGCGATGATCAACCGGTTCAGTTTTCGCTGCCTACCGTCGCCGAAGCGGCCAGGCGAATGGCGGCCTGAGGTTTACAAGGCACCCAGCGACACCATCAACAGCAGCAATATCGCCAACGCGTTCAGCACCCAACTGACACACCATTTAATGGCATGACCGGTGACTTCCCCGGCGGCCGCGGCGGCGATCAACAGATAGCCCGAATAGATCGTGAACACGCCGAGTGGCACGAACACCCCGAACAGAGCGCTGGCAAAGGCCCGCTCGATCCGTTCGCTGCGCTGCACGATGACATGGGCATCCTCGTTCGACGGTCGATTCGATTCTCCAGGGCGTTCAGTCGCCCAACCGACGACGCGGTAGGGATTCGACTCGTCGCCGC
>SKZY01000422.1 GCA_007127095.1 Planctomycetaceae bacterium | reverse complement strand
TCAGGGTGTCGCGATCCGCGGCAGGTCGGCCACCCGGATCACCATCAGGACGTGGTCGTCGTCCCCTTCGGCGGTCAAACCACGGAACAGATGCTGCCCGAGTCCTACGGCTGGGGTGACGCTGCCAGCGACCAGCAGCGCCCCCTGTTCGAGTTCGACATCGGTCGCCAATTCGTCAAAGACCCACGACTCGCGGCGGTTCTCCATCCGGAGCGCGGCGTCATTGCCAACCCAAGTCTGTCGCAGATCGCCGTACTGAATTTCGGGACGCAGTGAGAGCCGGATCGCATGAACGTCGATCGAAGTGGCCCGGATTGCGAACAGCGGTTGCATCCGCGACAGCGTCCTGCCGATCGGCCGGTCGCCGAGCGTGACGAGGACGGAGCGGTCCTCGGTGGCGGGCTGGCGGACCGGCAATTCGTAGCGTTTACCGACCCGAAACGTGATCCGACGGCTTTGGTGCGTCAGCTCCGACTGGACATCGACCGTCTCCATCGCCTCGCTCGACGGTCTGCGGCGAAGTCGTTCGAGTCGTTTTTGGAAGTCGATCACCTTGTGCGGTTTGCCGATCCGCAGCCCGTTGCGGCGGAGCGCGCGACGTTCTTCCGCCGGCACCACGGTCTCGTCGATCGATTCCCAGATGTCATCGCCGCTATCGTCGGGCAGGATCGATACGAACGAGACCTCCAACACCGCGCCGTCGGCCGGCTTCCGCGGTGCGGGCAGCGCTTTGGCCAGCGACGATGGGTCACGATCCGAATGCCAACTCGCGCATCCGGCGGACATCACGACAAACAGCGATAACCAAAAGAGCTTCATGAGAAGGTGTGCCAATGCCTCGTAGGTTACTAGCGGGTCGACACGCCCTCACCACGCCCCGCGACTTCCAGCGGAGGCAGGATTCGCAGGTAGGCGAGCAGATCGCTGATCTCACCGAGGGTCAACTCATCGAGCAATCCCGACGGCATGATGCTGCTGTTGTTCGGCAGAATCTGGTCGACATCGGCTTCATCGACCCGGGTGACCTGGTTCCGCGAATCGCGGATCGCGATCATCCCTCGGCCATCCTCGCTGACCAGACCGACATAGACCTTGCCATCGAGTGTCAGTACTTTCTTGCTCATGTATTGATCGCTGATCACGTGAGCCGGAAAGAGGATCGACTCGAGCACCTCGCGGCGGGTGAACCGACGGGCGATCGCGGTCAGGTCGGGGCCGACCGAGTCGCCTTGGCCATCGAACCGGTGGCAGGCGGCACACTGGGCCTTGGCGTAAAGCGATTTACCCCGCTCGGGATCACCGAATCGTCCGGTATCGGACTCGACATAGCGGACTAATTCGTCGAGGTCCCACTTCGATTCGTCGCCACTCGGCAGGTCGGCGGTTGGGCGATCGGGATAGGTGCGGGCATACCACCGCTGCCAAGGCTCCATCGACCGGTCGATCGACTCGGGCCGTTCCATGCCGGTCCAGTGCATCAATAACTGTTCCACCGGCTCGATCGAGCCGCCTTCCTGCTCGCTTCGCAAGCCGATCAGGATCAATTGTCGCAGCGCGCCGGGATCGTCGGTGGCGACGCGGACCGAGCGGAGTTGGCGGACCACCTCCATCGCCGATTCGCCTTCGAGAACGCCGAGGCTACGGACCAAGTAGTCCCAATTTTCGCCATCGGGCTGCTGGGCAAGGCCGACCGCGATCAAGTGCCTCCGTTCGGGATCGTTCCGCCACAGCTGCCGTAGGTAATCGTTGGAAGCGTCATCTCCGGCCGTTGCCAGCATCGCCACGATCCCGGTCCGCAACCGCTTGTAGACGTCACCGCGCATACCTTCGGCGACGATCCGCCGGTCGAGTTGGCGAAGTGTTTCGGCGGTCTCCGCGGGAATCGGTCGTGACATCCGATAGATCCCCGCCAACGCCGCGTTGGGCCAGTGAGTGCCTTGCTCGAGGATCGCCACCGCATCGTCCGGCGTGAACGATTTGGCGAAATCGCGGGTCACAGCCATCAGATAGAGCGCCAGCGAACCCGAGTCGGACTCACGGGCGGCGGTCTCGTAATATTTCAATAATTCGAACCGCTGGGCCGCCGACCACTCGTGTGAGAGGAATTGCATGTACATCGCGACCAGCGTCCGGTCGGCCCGTGGCGCGTCACTGCTGAGAAACTTCAAGCCACGCTCGGCGACGCCGTCGGCATCGAGGTACGCGGCCAAGCGAATCAGTTCGTGATTCATCCGGGTATCACCAGCCGGAAACTCCTCGGCGATCTGTTCACGCAGTTGGGCGATCTGATCGGGATCGATCTTGGTCCGGTGCAGCACCACCTGACAGACCCTCAGCGTATCGACGAACTCGGCGTCGCTGAGGAATCCGGTCATCAACTCGCTGCAGGTCGCCAACACCTCGATCGCCGTCGACTCACTCTGGTCGGCATTGATCAACGCCAACGACCCGATGATCCGCACTCGCGGCTCTTCGTGGTTGAGTACTTGTTCCTTCCACGTCTGCGTCGGCATCCGCTCCAAGACGCGGCGAGCGACGAAAGCCAAGGTGCGATCCTGATCACCCAACATCCGGACCAGCCGTTCGGTCTCCTGAGGCCACAGCTGACCACGCAGGATCGCTTCGCAGACAACCCGCCGAACCCGCGGGTCACTGTCGCCCAGCATCGTTTCGAGATGTTTGTGGCTGCGAGCAGCAGGGTGCATCCCCATGATCGAAGCGGCCTTCGCTCGGACCGCCTCGGACGGTGACGACGTCAATTCGATCAGCAGATCCTCGCTCGGGATCGGGCCGAACAATTGCATCAGGTCCAACGCTCGGGTGCGATAATGCGACGGGTTGTCATTGCTGTAGGCGACACCGGCAACAAGCTCCGCCCACTGGCCGCCGAGGTCTTTTTTGATCGCCGCGATCTCCTGACGCCCCCAGGCCGACGACAGCTGCGGTTGTCGGATCGCTTTGGCGACGCCGGTCCCGAGATTGCTCAGCCGCTCCGGGACCCGTCCGGTCCAACTGACTCGATAGATCCCGCCGCCGGTCCCACGCCCGCCAGTGCAAAAGTAGAGCGAGCCGTCCGGGGCGACATCCAGATCCGTGACGTTCAGCGGTTGTCCCTTGATGAAGACCTCGCTCTGAGCGACGTAACCGGCCCCTCGAGGCTGCAGACGGACCGCCAAGATCTCACCTTCGGACCAATCCGCCAGGAACAACGAGTTGTGGTACCTCACGGGGAACCGGAAATGTTCGTAACAGATCGCGCCGGTCGGGCTGCCTCGCCCGGTGTCGAGAGTCATCGGCAGTCGATCGGGATAGTATTCGGGCCACTGCGACCAACCGCTCCGCCAGCCGAGTTCGCCGGCTTCGGTGATGTCATACAAGCCGGTCGGCCGGTACCAAGCGGTATCCGAATCGGATTCCATGTCGCTATCGTGAACGAACAGGCCACCATCGGGATGGGTGACCAGGTCGTAGGCGTTTCGCAATCCCCCGGCGACTTTCTCGACTACGTTGCCGTCGATCGTGGTTCGGATCACGGTCCCGCCGGGCGCCTTGATGCCGCGCGCGTGTCCGCCCGGATCTTCATAGCGGGGCACCAGATCGCCCTCGTAATAGTCGACCAGCGTCTCGCCGGGCCCGGCTGTACCGGTCACCTGCATATGATTGCCGACAACGACATAAAGCATTCCGTCGGCGCCCAGTGTGATCCCGTGCGGCCCGTGTTCACCCGGCTGACCTTTGAAGCTGACGATCTTGCGGACGGTTTCCAGCGACCCGTTGCGATCTTTATCCGTCAGGCGATAAAGGCCAATCCCGTCGGGGCCATCGCCGGTCACGAATACCTCGCCGTTGAGCGGCAGGATCCCTTGGCACGAAGTGACCGCTTCGCAGTAGACACGGGCACTGTCCGCAATCCCGTCACCGTTGCGGTCATGCAGCAACAGCAGCGGACCGTTCTCCTGCGACACGATGATGTGGCCGAACTCGTTGAAAGCCATCGCGATCACGGACCCGACCGTATCATCACCGAAGATCCGCTGGACGTTGAAACCCTTGGGAACCTGGAAACGCTCCGTTTCCTCGACCGATTCGGCGACGGAGATATCGGCTGGACGGTCCCAGGGAGCGGTCTCGCCGAGTCTGCCGAACGACGTCGCCGGTTCCCAGAGCTGATCATTGAACAGGACGGTTTCCCAGGTCGGTTCGAGTTTGGCGGACGTCTTCCACGACGGATCAGAACTGAACGTGTACCACTGGGCGTCACCCTTGGGGCGAATGCTGACCCGAGCGGCCAAGGCGGCGGTGCCTCCGGTCTGGTTGCGAGCCCGCACCGCAACCAGATTGCGGCCGATCACCAAGAACTGAGAAATGTCGTATTCGTCGAGGTTGCGCGACGATTTACCGGCGCCCACCCGCCTGCCATTGACGAACAACTCGTAAACGTCATCCGCCGCGATCTCCACCTTGCCGACCGCGTCGACGCGGAGGTTGATCGGTTTACGAAAATAAACGGTCGAGCCTTCTGCGATCGAACCGCTCTCGGCTCCGGCCCCCCAAATCCACTGCGCCTCGTCCGCGGTCGCGGCCCTGGGCTGGGCAAGAGTTCCGGTGGTCGCGACCGCGACCGCGACCAGCCGTAAGGCTATCGTTTTCCAAAAACCATCCATGGTTTTTCACCTGTTCTCGCAAAGACACCGGTTCGATCGTCGTTACTGGCGATCGCGCAGCGAACGCCCACCGACGAGGGTCTAGCAGATCGACCGACAACCCGGCAAGGGCGTTCTGAACCTAGCGGATCAGTTGAATCCGCCGCAGGTTAGGTGTGATCGGCAACGGCTCACTCCAGGTATGTGGCCAGAACACCAGCAACGCCTTGCCGACCAACAGGTCTCGGGGGACATAATTCTTGTCGGCCCAAAGGTAGGCTTCGGGAGCGACCGGATCGAACGGTGGCGAATTGATCCAACAGCGGGCGTCCTGGCTCTCGGGACTGTTGTCACCCATCGGGAAATACTGCTGGCGGTCGAGATCGAAACTGACGCTCCGCCGGGCTTCCCAGCCGGAAAACTCGTCCCAGGCCGACGGATCGGCCAGGTACTGCTGGATCGTCAATGCCCGACGACCGTCACGGAAGCGGGCCGCGATCGCCCCGACGTCGTAATCGTTCAACCCGCCACTGGTGCTCTTTGTGGAAATGTAATATTTGTCGCGATCGATCTTCAGTTCCCGCACCGTCGCGGATCCGCCACGAACGGCGATCCCGACGGGCGCTGCGTCGAGCGGATGGTCGCCGGGACGGTAGTACGGCCGGTCTTCGTCAGCCGTCCGAAAATCGCGATGATCGAAGGTCGTCGGGCCGTCGAATGCGACGACCCGATCGTCGACCCAAAGCAGCAATTGGTCGTCGGCATTGCTGAATCTCAGCCGCACCCGTTTGCCCGCCTTCACCGCGGTCGAGGCGCTTACCGATGTCGAGCTCGATTCGTCATCGGCGAAGGAATGCCGGGTATCTCCATCCAGGATCGCCAGCGTCGCGGTCCCATCGGTCAGATCAAACTCGCACTGGTACCGGACGCCGGCCTCGACGATTTCCAACAGCAGGGCACGGGAATCAGACGTCGTTTCTACGTCGGCTGCCAGGATCAAGTCGCCCACCCAATGCATCCCATCGTCGGCGGTATCGTTTTGCCCCAGGCCCATCCGGCCTTCGAATTGGATCAGATCGCCCGGCCGATAGTCGGCGCGAAAAACCCCCGCCGGCGATCGGAACATCCCCGTCAGACGTCCCCACAAGCTCTCACCCCGCTCTCGCGCGACCTGCTGCGGGGTCAACTTAAAAACCTCACGGGCCGGAACATGCAGGTAGGTGTTGTAGGAATAGAAGTCGGTGATCGCTTGACTCGAATACGGATCGGTCGGGCCGATCGACAACCCCTGCTCAGCCGCTTCCCATTGCTCGAAATCGGCCTTGCGGTGGAAATAACGCAGCCATTTCCAGTCGTCGGACTCGGTGGCGACCTCGGCGATCAAACCCTCCTCGCCCGTGCGAACAGTCCAGGAATCGTCGGGAGGAGCGGTTGCACCCGGTTCCCACGGTTGCCAGGGCGAGGGGTATCCGGCGTCGTTGAGCAGCGGCGATTGATAACGAGAATGGTAGACGTGATGCGCCATCGCCAGCAGCTTGTCGGGCGACTTGCGGAGTATCCGAAACGTTCGATCCGCGACCGAATCGTCCGCCAGGTCGCCGTCCGCCGAGTCGGCAGCGCGGCCGCCGACGTCGAGTGGTCGGGCGTAGACATCACCGTGGTGGATCATCAAGGTCTCGCCCGGCAAGCCGACGATCCGCTTGATGTAGTTCTGTTTCGGGTTGCCCGGGAACTTAAAAACGGCCACATCCCAACGATTCGGGTCGGACAACGCATACGCAAACTTGCTGACCAAAATCCGGTCACCACTAAAATTCTGGTGCCCGCGATTCTCGACCAGATCGAGCGATTCGAGGTGCCCACAGTTGTAACAGATCCCGCCGACGACGGTCGCTCCGGCACGCGGTTCCACACTCGCCCCCACCTGAAATTGGGCGGAACATTGTGAACAGAACAGGTCCTTGTGCTCGCCCATCAAAGTGGGCGCCATCGACCCGGTCGGAATCACGAAGGCCTCGGCGATGAACGCCCGAAACAATAACGCCAAAATGATCGCGACGGCGATCGATTCGACCGTCTCGCGATGTGCCGCATGCTTGATCTCCTCAGACCGCAACGCTGCCGGGCTCGGTTTCGGCTTCGGCGCTGGCTTCGCCGTCGACTCGGATTCCGGCGACGGACGCTCGGTTTCCGGCGACACCGGGGTCTCGGCGGGCGCGGCGACGTCGGCACGCCGAGCCTTTTCGGCGGTTCGTTTTCGAGACATCGAGAAAGTCGGTTTCAGCAAAGGGGGAAAGTCGAAAACGCCCACCGATCGGGCAGCAGACGTCCGCAACAGCTTAGCGGCTCGGAGTCTCCCCCGGTACTTCGATTCGCATGGTTTGCGAGATCACGGGGTCGTGTAGCGATTTTGCGATCGCCCGTACATTATCGAACGGGTGCGACCGGGTAGCGTGATTGGGCACCGCGATCACGACGGCGCCGGCCGCGACTCCGGATGCCGCCCCGTTGCCGCTATCTTCCAGCACCAGCATCTGCGGCGGTGCGATTTCCAGCCGTTCGGCAGCCGCCAAATAGATCTCGGGGTGCGGTTTACCGTGGGTGACGTCGTCTCCGGTCAGCAAAAAGGAGAGCGAATCGAACCAGGGTTGGGGCCGCAAAATCCGCTCGGCGAACACGGCACGGCTGCTGGTGGCGACGCCGAAGCGAACTCCTGATCGCTGTAACTGCGATATCAATTGCGGCATCCCCGGCATCGCAGCCGGACCGTCGCTCAATAATTCGCTGTAAATCTCCTCGGCTTCGGCGAGCAGTGCCAGCGGATCGTCGTCCAGTTCATGAAACCGGATCATTTGCTCGATCGCCGCGACACCGACTCGACCCATCATCCGCTGCTGCAAAGGCTCGCTAAACCGATGACCACGTCGCCGCAACACCCGCTCGCCGACCTCCCAATAAAGCGTCTCGGTGTCGAACAGCAGCCCGTCCATATCCAAGGCTACCCCCCGGATTTCGTTGTCGCTCGGGAACAGCGGTCGGATCGGGATCAATGCGGGACCTAACGGAATCGAGAGGGCTGGCGGGCACGAGGGTGTTGCTGCGAGCAAGCCTAGACCGATCGTTCGGTAGCGGTCAAGCAAACCGACGCGGCGGAGTCATTGGGGGGCTGGTTCCCCACTCGGAAAAAATGCCCCCGGCAACGTCTCGCCGACCTGGTGACCGGTCTGCTATGCTGGAAGCCGGCTTATCAGCCCCATGACCGATCCGATCGGATTTTCCCTCGACGTTCCGCCTCAAGTTTCAACTGGAGTTATCGATGCAAATCAGCATCTCCGTCCGCCATGGAGAAATGCAACCGGGCGATCAGCCGCTGATTGAAGAGAAAGTGGAGAAATTGCGTCGTTTGTTCGATCGCGTCAACGCGATCGAGGTGATTGTTGATTTGAAGCAACTCGACAATCCGGCGGTTGAAATCAAAGTCTCCGCGGAACATGCTCCTGACTGCGTCGGCCACGCCGAAGCGACGACCGTCCTGACGGCGCTCGATTTGGCGATCCCGAAGGTTGAACAACAACTCCGCCGTGCGAAAGAACGACTGACCGGCCATCGGGCCGTCGGCCACAAACATATCGATCCATCCCCCTCCGCCGAATGACATCGCCGTTCGTTTCGTTTCGCGGCTACTGACGTTTGATTGACGATCCGAACGGGCGATCCTGTCCCGTCGGCTCGTTCTCCCGTAGCCGGTTCGGAATGATCCGAAAGAGCGATTCCGCATCGATTCGAGCGGCATTGTTAAACCTCGTATGGAATCAGTTTCATGAAGTTCTCAGATTTTATTTGTGAAAAGGCGATCCGCGCCGAGCTCAGCGCGGATAACAAGGAAGACGTGATCAACGAGTTGGTCGATTCGTTGCTCCAGGCCGGTGAGATCAATTCCGACGAAAAAGCCGATATCATCGCGGCGATCATGAAACGCGAGGAATTGGGCAGTACCGGGATCGGGCGCGGCGTCGCCGTGCCGCATACCAAACACGCCGGCGTCGGAAAATTGGTCGGCACGGTCGGTGTCAGTGTCGATGGTGTCGACTTCAACAGCCTCGACGGCGAAAAAGTACAGCTCTTCTTTTTGTTGATCAGCCCTCCAGATCGCCCCGGCGATCACCTCCGGGCGTTGGAAAATATTTCGAAGCAGCTTCGAGACGAGACGTTCTGTCGCTTTCTGAAGCAGAGTCGAACCGGTGAAGACATTCACCAATTGCTCGAAGAAGCGGACAACAACCAGTTCGCTTCCTGATTCGAGACCCGGCCCATCGCGCGATCCGCTGACGGGCCAGCCGAGGCGAGGATTGGTTAGAAATCTTTTGTCAAAATTTATTGGTAACGGCGAAATCGCCGCCATGAGCTCAACCGTAATCACTCGAAACGTTGTCGTGCGGAACCCTCAGGGACTGCACGCCCGCCCCGCTGATCTGTTGGTCCGCGAAGCGAGTCGGCATCAGGCCGAGATCATGATCGAGAAAGACGGTTATCGGGTCGATTGCAAGAGCATCTTGTCGCTCCTCACCCTCGGTGCGGAGTGCGGTACCGAAATGTCGCTCTTTGCTGAGGGTGCGGACGCCGAGCAGGCGGTGGCGATGATCGCTGAATTGTTTGAAAACGGTTTTCACGAGCTGGAACCGGAAGGTTAGGGCTGGGCCCGATCGGCGGACCAACGGTGTTGAGATTCACGAGAATCGCGCCGACGTGCTGTCCGACAAAACGCCAGTCTCGACGTTCCCTTCCGGCAGCACACCCGAACAGAGATGATGGATATCCGACGCCCCCAGCCGATCGATTCCCAACCCTACCGCGGTAGCGACCCGCGGGGGATGCCGGGGCTTTCGGTTCGGCGCAGGCCCGGCCCTCGATGCTTGAACTTCATGGAATCCCGGTTTCCCCCGGCGTAGCGATCGGCCCGGCCTTGGTGCTCAACCGCGAAGGCTACCGAATCCCACACTTTCAAATCGCACCCGAGGGTGTCGACGAGGAAATTTCGCGTCTGCGTGTCGCCGTCGATGAGGTTTCACGAGCCCTCGAAGCGAGTCGCTTGGAGACCGCCGCGATCGCTGGCGATTCGACCGGTGAAATCTTCGCGGCTCAATTGCAGATGCTGCACGACCCCCGGTTGCACGCCGAACTGCAGCGGCGAATTCGCCAGGGCGGTCAATCGGCGGCTTACGCGGTCAGCCAAGTCCTCCACCGCTACGCGTCCGACCTCCGGCGGCTCGATAATTCGCTCCTCGCCCAACGCGCCGACGACGTCGTCGATATCGAACAGCAGCTGTTGCACCACCTCGGCGTTGTAACCCGACGCCCGTTGACCGAGTTGACCGACCCGGTGATCGTGCTGACCCACAACCTGACGCCGTCGGAAACGGCCAATCTCGATCGCCGTTATGTCCGTGGGTTCTGCACCGAAATCGGCGGTCCCGGTGGCCACATGGCGATCGTCGCCAAAGGGTTGGAATTGCCTGCGGTGGTCGGGATCGGCGAGTTCCTCGAATCGGTCGGCGGGGCCACGACGGTGATCGTCGATGGCGATCGAGGGATCGTGATTCTCGATCCAGACAACGATACGCTCCAACGGTACGAAGAGGGGCGACAACGTCGCCAGCACCTGGCGCTGCGGTTGGCCGAACTTCGTGATCTACCGGCGACGACCGTCGATGATGTCGCGCTGTCACTGAACGCCAATATCGAGTTTCCGCACGAGGTCGGCGCTTGCTTGGAACACGGGGCCGGCGGGATCGGCCTCTATCGCACCGAGTTCCTTTATCTCTCGAGCGACGAAGAACCGAGCGAACAAGACCACTACCTCGCCTACCGTGAGGTCGTCGAGGCGATGCAGGGCCGACCGGTCGTGATTCGTACGCTCGACTTGGGCGCCGACAAGATGGGCAGTCGCCCTCTGACCGAACCCGAGCCGAACCCGTTTTTGGGCTTACGGAGCATCCGACTGTCGCTGAAGCATCCCGAGCTGTTTCGTCCCCAATTGCGGGCGCTGCTGCGGGCCGCTGTCCATGGCGATGTCCGTGTGATGTTCCCGCTGATCACGACGCTGTCGGAGTTGCGGCAGGCCAAGATGCTGATCAATACGATCGCTGAGGACCTCGCCGAACAAGGGATCGCCCATCGTCGCGATATCCCGATCGGTATGATGGTCGAGGTCCCCGCGGCAGTGTTGATGCTCGACCGGTTCGTCAAGGAAGTCGACTTCCTCAGCATCGGCACCAACGACCTGGTTCAGTACACGCTGGCGGTCGATCGCAGCAATGAGTGCGTCGCCGATCTCTATCAGTCGAGCGACCCGGCGGTCCTCCGACTGATCGCTCGTTGTGTCGAAGTCGCCGGCCAAGCCGGGGTGCCGCTGAGCATCTGCGGTGAAATGGGCAGCAATCCTGCTCGCTCTCTGCTGCTGGTCGGCATGGGCGTCAGGAGTATGAGTCTGCCACCCAACGCGTTGCCCAAAGTCAAAAAGGCGATCCGCAGCGTCTCGCTGCAGCAGTGTGAAAAAATCGCGGCGCGGGCGATGACGCTCGAAGCTGCCCGCGATATCGACCTCTACCTGCTCGAGCGGCTGGGTAAGTTCGTTCCCGAGTTAATCGTCTCTTGACCCTGAAATCCCGTTAAGCGGCACTCCCGCCGGCTCACTCGCTGCGACTATGACCGAAACGCCCGACTCCTCTCCGATTCGCGATCGCTTCCGGATCCGGTTCGCCAAGACCGGCCTGCTCCGCTGGATCGGGCACCGTGACCTGCAACGATTGTGGGAGCGGATGCTCAGACGCTCCGGAATCCGGCTGTCGATGACCGAAGGGTTTCATCCCAAGCCGCGGATCAGCTTCCCATCGGCACTCGCTCTCGGTGTCGAAGGGCTCGATGAAGTCGTCGAGATCGAACTGGCCGAATCGATCCCCGCTCCGACTCTCCGCCAGCGACTGATCGACGACCAACAACCCGGTCTGGAAATCGGCGAGGTGCGACTGGTCGCCCAAGCCGCGAACCCGAACAGCCCCACAGACACCGCCACGGCCAATCCCGCTCCTCAACCCGGCAAAGCGAAACTCCACTCGAGCGTTCTGGAAGTTTCGATCCCGCCAGCCTTTGTGGCTGAAGTGCTCGCTCTCGCCGAGATCGACGAGGCGGTCGACGCCGCGAAACGGGCCGGCGAGTTGACCGTGGAACGAAAAGGCAAAACCGTCTCGGCCGAAATCGCGACCGCCATCCCCGTGCTGCAACGGCGCGACCATACCTTGCACTTGACACTGGTCGACGCCGCCGGCGCGACGCTCAAACCGACCGACGTGCTCGAAGCGATCGGTCTGCAACGCTTAATCGAATACGGCGGCGTGATCCGTCGAACCCGAGTCATTCTGGTCGACGAAATCGAATCGCGACCACCTTCCTACCCCGTCGTAACGACGGATCCAACTCATAACCTCCCAGAAAACCCGTTCAAGGAACGAATCTGATGAAAAAAGAAATGCTGATCAATGTGGCTCAGCCCGAGGAAAGCCGCATCGCGATCATGGAAGACGATCGCTTGGACGAACTCTACATCGAACGCAAGAGCGTGGAGGCTTACGCGGGCAACATCTATCGCGGACGGATCGTCAACCTCGAGCCGAGCATCCAAGCGGCGTTCGTCGATTTCGGCGTCGGCCGCAACGGCTTCCTGCACATCAGTGACGTCGAACCGCAGTACTTCCGCCAAGGTGGTTACGACCCGGTCGAAATCATGCGGGAATCCGACGAGATGGCTCAACGATCGGCCGAACGAGCCCGCGAAACCGGTCGTGGCTCAAAATCGGCCTTCAAGGGCGGACGTCCACGAAACAAGCCGCCGATCCAAGAAATCTTCCGCCGTGGTGACGAAGTACTCGTCCAAGTGATCAAGGAAGGGATCGGTACCAAAGGACCGACACTCAGTACCTACATTTCGATCCCCGGCCGTTACCTGGTGCTGATGCCGGCCTTGGCCCGAGTCGGTGTCAGCCGGAAGATCGAGGACGAGGACGACCGTAAACGACTCCGTCGCTGCTTGCTGAACATCAGCCCTCCCAAAGGACTCGGCTTCATCGTCCGTACCGCCGGTGCCCAACGCAAGGAAGAAGAACTCCAACGCGATATGGAGTACTTGTTGCGACTCTGGAAGTCGATCGTCAAACGGATCGAATCGACCGATGAACCGGGGCCAATCTATGAGGAGAGCGATATGATCATCAAGACCATTCGTGACGTCCTCAGCGCCGATATCGATGTGATCTACATCGACGAAAAAGTCGCCTATGAGAAGACTCGTGACTTCCTGATGATGGTGATGCCCCAGTTCGTCGACCAGCTAAAACTCTACGACGCCCGCCAACCGCTGTTCCACAAATACAAGCTTGAAGAAGAAATCGCGAAGATCAACCAACGGAAGGTCGATCTGCCCGGCGGTGGCTCAATCGTGATCGATCCCACCGAAGCGTTGGTGGCGATCGACGTCAACAGCGGCAACTTTCGCGGTGGCAGCGACTCGGCGGACGAAAATGCGTTCCGGCTGAACATGGTCGCAGCCCGTGAAATCGCCCGGCAACTCCGACTCCGCGACCTCGGCGGCGTGATCGTCAATGACTTCATCGACATGCGGCGGGAGTCACACCGGCGGAAGGTCGAACGCGAATTGCGTGACGCGATGGCCAAGGACCGCGCTCGGACAAAAATCCTCCGCACCAGTCCGTTCGGCCTGATCGAGATGACCCGCCAGCGGATCCGGACCAGCCTGAAACGGAGCATCTATACCGATTGCCCCTGCTGTCAGGGACGTGGTTTGGTGAAGACGGCCGAGAGCATGTCAATCGAGGTCGTTCGAATGCTGGCTTTGGCCTGTCGCAACCCTCATATCGTTCGCGTCACCGTGCGGGTCAACGATGAAGTCGCGGCATTTCTGAACAACAAAAAGCGTCGCAGCGTAATGGAACTGGAAGACAGCGGCGACATGACCGTACAAATTCTCGGCAGCGAAGGACTCTATCCCGAAGCGCTCGAAATCGATTGTCGCGACAAGCAAGGTGAGCGGGTCGAGATCGATAGCTGAGCGACCGTTTCCCAGGAAGCTTGCATGGATGATTTGCCCCAGCGTTTAGCGGCCGGGCTGGCGGCTCGGCCGGCCGATCGGGGTGATTGGCGCTCGATCGCCCCAAAGATGGCTTATGGCCGCCACCTGGGGCCGGCTCCCGGTGACGCGCGGCGGGCCGCCGTCGCGATCCTGTGGCTCCAACGGCCCGACGGATCGTGGTGCCTGCCGCTGACGCTGCGGCCGCTGACGCTCCGCCATCACGGCGGTCAAATCTGCTTCCCCGGTGGGATGATCGAAGCTGGGGAAACACCGATCGAAGCGGCCCTCCGCGAGTTCCAAGAAGAACTTGGCCACGCTCCCGAATCGCCCACGTTGCTCGGCCAACTCGATCCGATCTACGTCTATGCCAGCAACAACCTCGTCTTTCCATCGATCTTCACCGCTCCGGCGCCGACAGATCGCTGGCGACCCGATCCGGCCGAGGTGGCAGCGGTGATCGAAATGCCGCTGCAAACCATTCTTGAAGAATCGTTCGTGTCGCGTCAAACCCGCTCGCGACAAATCACGCGTGACCTCAAGGCGATCGCCGAGTTCCGTTTCGAGTCCGCCGCCTACCGCCTCGGCAAACACCTGATTTGGGGCGCAACGGCGATGCTGATCCGACAAATCGCCGCTTTGCTGGAGGATCCGCCGTCCGAACACGGCGCCCCGATTAACGCTGGTCACCGATCAAGTTGCGAACCGCCAGCCCGATGTCAGGCTGTCTCATCAACGATTCGCCGACCAAAATCGCCTTGATACCGGCGCGCCCGAGCGTGGCAACGTCAGACGACGACCGGATGCCGCTCTCCCCGACGACCAGTCGATCGGTCGGGATCAGTTCTCGGAGCCGCAGTGTATGATTCAGGTCGGTCTCAAAGGTTCTCAAATCACGATTGTTGACACCGACCAATCGCGTCCCGGTCTCCAACACGGCATCGAGGTTTTCGACGTCATAAAGCTCGATCAACGTCTGCATCCCGAGCCCTTCGGCTTCGTTATGCAACCGCTTCAGTTCCGACGGCGTCAAGCATTCGGCGATCAACAAGACACAATCGGCGCCAGCCTGACGGGCTTCGAGAAGCTGATAGGAATCGACAATGAAATCCTTGCGGAGCAGCGGTAGATCGACCTCAGCGCGGATTTTCCGCAAGTAATCGAGATGCCCCTGGAAAAACGGTTCGTCGGTCAGCACACTGATGCAAGCCGCACCGTTGGCCTGGTAAGTCGCGGCGATTTCGACCGGATCAAAGTCTTCACGGATCAGTCCGGCAGACGGGCTGGCACGCTTCACCTCAGCGATCAATCGTACTTCCCAGCCGGCCGTTAAGGCGGCGTGAAAGTCACGCGGCGGCGGCGCTTCCGCGAGTAACTCTTGCAATTCTGCCGGCGGTACCGTCGCCTTGGCCCGAGCCACACTCTGGCGGGTACTGGCCACGATTCGATCGAGAATGGTCTGCACGGATATGGCGAACTCGGAGTGCGAAAGTCTCAATGACGGAAATGCCGCCGACCGGTCATCACCAAGGCGATTCCATGCCGATCACAAGCCTCGATCACCTCGTCGTCACGCCGCGACCCGCCCGGTTGAATGATCGCCGCAATGCCGGCCTCAGCCGCCGCCGCGATCGAGTCGGCGAACGGGAAGAACGCGTCGGATGCCAAGACCGATCCCGGCACCCGATCACCCGCTTTTTCGATCGCGATTTCGACGCTGTCGACACGGCTCATCTGACCGGCCCCGACGCCGATCAACGAGGTGTCTTTCGCCAAGACGATGGCATTGCTTTTGACGTACCGAACCATTTCCCAAGCGAACGCCAGATCGTCCCACAATACTTCGGGAACTTCGGTGTCGGTCACGGTTTCCCACTGCAGCGGAATCGACGGCAAACTGTCGGCGTCTTGGACCAGTACACCGCCGCTGATGAATCGCCGCTGCAGCGTCTGCCCCGGCTCATCGAGCCGACCGACCTGCATCAGACGAACGTTCTCACGCCAGCGAGGTTTCGTCGTCAACAGCCCGACCGCGGCCGCTGCGAAATCGGGTGCAACGATCGCTTCGATGAATAACCCCGGTTCACAAAGCGCTTCGGCCGTCGCGACATCGACCGTCCGGTTGAAACCGAGCACCGATCCGAAAGCGCTCAGCGGATCGCCGGCCAACGCCTTGTCGCAGGCGGTGACCAGCTTATCCGCGGTTGCGGCGCCACAGGGGTTATTGTGCTTGATCACCGAGACGGCGGGTTCATTCAACCCGCGGACGATTTCCAGGGCTGCATCGAGATCAAGCAGGTTGTTGTAGGAAAGTTCTTTGCCGCTGATCTGGCGAGCCGAAACCAGATTCGCTGTCCGCACACGATTGTCGCTGTAGACGGCGGCACGCTGATGCGGATTCTCACCGTAACGCAACTGCGTCTTGCGACGCAGTGAGAAATGGAGACTGGTTGGGAAATCGCGTGAAACCGATTCGCCGGCCAAATAATCGGCGATCCCACGATCGTAGGCGGCGGTGTGTTCGAAAGCCTCATGAGCGAGTTGTCGTCGCAATTTCTCGCCGGTACCGCCCTGGCTCTCCAAAGCCGAAAGCAGTTCACCATACTGCTCTGGACTGGTCGAAACCGCCACGTGGGCATGGTTCTTGGCGGCCGCACGGACCAAGCTCGGGCCGCCGATATCGATCTGCTCGATCACTTCGTCACGGGTCGCCCCGGCGCGGCCCGCCGTGGCGGCGAACGGATAGAGATTGACGACGATCAGATCGATCGGGTCGATGTCGTACTCGTCGATCGTTTCCATGTGCTCCGGCTGATCACGCTTGGCCAGAATCCCCCCAAAGATCCGCGGGTGCAGCGTTTTCAAACGCCCGTCGAGCATCTCGGGAAAATCGGTGTATTCCGCGATGTCCTCGACTTCGACCCCCGACTTTTCGAGGTGCGAACGGGTGCCACCGGTGCTCAGAATTCGCACGCCGGCCCGCTGCAACCCCTGAGCCAAATCGACGACCCCCATCTTGTCACTAACACTGATGATGGCGGTACGAATCGGGACGACTTCTGTCACGGCGAGATCGATCAAATGGGGGCAAACGGGCTATAAATCGACGAACCCGTGTTGTAGTCGACGCGGGTCGAATAGCCAACCGGACAGCGACCTTGCGACGGCCTATCAACCCACTGGCAGTCACCGCAGACTCGCGGATGGTCAACGTGGGGCGAACCCGCCGCGTGGATTCCAGCCCGCGATCGATGCTTCCGAAGTGCTCAGTTCCGCCTCGGCAGTCAGCTCGGTCTCGCCAGCCGATAGCTTGACATGGGCTATGACCTTTCCGCCCAACGGCCGTTTCTCCTGCCAAGCGACATAGACGTGCATCCCGCCGTCGGAAGCGGGCCGAATCATCTCCCGCAACTCCGCCTCGTCAAACTCCCACCTGCCCAACCGCGCCTCATTTGGCTCGCGTTGGGGGTCGAGTAACACTACGGTCATCCGCCCGGCCAAATCGAAATGTTCCATCGAGATCGGGCGATCATCCGCGTCGACCGGCGATACGGCAAGATGCATTCCCGTACGCTCATCGGGATCATCGAACCGGTATCCGCCCGACAACGACGGGTCGATCGCCACTCCGACCGGAACCGGGACGGCTTCGGGAATCATGAGACGCGTCGAATCGGGTAACGGGATTTGACCCGGTGGCAGCTCGGGAACCGCCTCCCTGCCAGCCGGCGGTACCGGGTCGCCCAAATCGACATCGGGAAAGTCCAAATCGTCGGGGCCAGGCGGGATCGGTACGACCGGTGGGATCAACTCTCGATCTTCGCTTCGATCGGCTTCGGTTTCCGCCGATTCAGTCTCCTGATCGAGCAATGGCCGCGCGGGTAGGGTCGGGGAGGCCGCATCACCTGGCGGTGAAACCGGCTGGCGGCCCGCCGCCCCGTCACGGCCTCGGGTACCAGGCCCCAATATTCCGCCAGGCCCCGTCGGCTCGGGTGCCGCCAGCGATCGTGCCCGGCGACCCTCGGGGATCACCACCTGGCTACGCAGCCGAGCGAGTTCATCGACCAACACCTGATTCTGGTAGTCGGCCTCATACAACTGATCTTCAAGATTGCGAATCTCACCAGCCATTTTCTGCTGATACACCTCCCGATGCGCCGCCCCACGACAGCCGATCAAAAACAGGAGCATGGCCCCGCAGACACCGATCACCGACCGGCGGCGGGGACCGCCCGCGCTGCCGCGACCCGACACCTCGCGCAGCGAGCGGGTGGGATGCGGCACAGCGATAGGGGAGAAATCGATCAAGGCTTCGGGGATCTCGGCGGGGCCGGAAAATTGGCAGACGCCATCGTTGACACGATTCGGAATCGACTCGGTAAACGGCTCTAGCACCCCACCACGACCGCCGTCAAGACGAGCCGCCCAAGCCCCAACCTCCGAAACAAGAAGCCGATCGAGATGCACGCTGATGCAAGCGGACGAACAGGGAACGCATTCGAAAAAAAACCGGGGCATCCCTGACCGCCTCGGCGGAAGGGATACCCCGGTTCGGATATCTTCAAAACGGCTCGATCACCGCCAGCCGCAACGCGGCCCGGCGGGCGAACGGTTAAGCCTGGAACGAGCTGCCGCAGCCACAAGTCTTGACCGCATTTGGGTTCTCGAAAGTGAACCCCTGCTTCTCGAGGCTCTCGTGCCAATCGATGGTGGTGCCGTCGAGATACAGCGAACTCTTCTTGTCGACGACGACAGGAACGCCGTGACAATCGTACTTGGTATCGGCCTTTTCATCGAACGAATCGTCGAAGTTCAGCGTGTAATTGAACCCGCTGCAACCGCCACCGGCGACGCCTATCCGCAACAACATCGAATCATCGAAATTGTGCTCTTGTTGAAACCGACGTACTTCCTGAGCCGCTCGCTCAGTCAAATTGAGTGCCATCGAAAGAATGCCCTCCTGCGGAGAATTGTGAGCTAGAGACTGTCTCTAGTATCGGTCATTATGCCTCAAAAGCAAGTCCGCGTCGCTACACCCCGGGCCGGCCCCGAGTCGTTGGTGCCGTTAGCGACAAGGAGCGGCGATGTCGCCCAAGGAACAGCCCGCCTCTCGTGAGCAGCGTCAGTGGCAAGATGCCGTCAGGCTGAAGCTTTCGAACGAGGCGGCCGAGGCTCCACTTGGTGTTCCACTGCCGCTGGTTGACTCGACCGACGTCAACTTGTTCTCCCGACTCTCCATGGTTTCTCGCCGGGCGCGAGCCGGCTGTTCGCAGCCCAGCGGTTATCACGCTCGGAAAAGCCTCGCCGACTGTTCGATTTTGGTGCCGATTTTGGTGCCAGGTGCCGATTTTGGTGCCACGCATCGATCGTTCCCGCTATGAACGCTCGGGCGGAGCGTTTTGCTTCGGAAAGCTGCGAAGTCGGCGACAGGCTGCAGCCCCACCACCAGGAAGGGGGGTGTGTATCGATGGCGAGCTCCGCGAGTCGAGCGAAACCCGGGATCTGCGAGTGCAACAGTCCAAGCGACGAGCGATCGATTCTCAAACCCAACTGATACGCCGAATCACATT
>SKZY01000316.1 GCA_007127095.1 Planctomycetaceae bacterium | reverse complement strand
CGATAAACGTCAAGTCGATCGTGGTCGAAAATGATGTCGTTCATGTCGCCCCATTCGAGTACGAGTACGAGTACCGGCCTGCGGCCTGAGTACGAGCACGATTGCTTTGAAACCAGAACTTAAAATTGTCCCGAGGTCCGCTCCGCAAGTAACCGTTATTGGGCCACTTATTCCTCAGCTGCCGGACTTCATCGACCCTGATTTTTGAAATTATCTCCGATCTCTTGCCGGCGTCAAACCCGAGAGAGAAGTGGGGGGTGGCTTTCACCCGAGTCGAGAAAGTGGTTTGCCTTGATCGGGTCGAAAAAACGGCATTTTGACGATCTTCCGAACGGGATGTGATCGAGGAAATCATGGGCAACATCGATCCGATACCGCTGGAATCGGGTAGGATTGATTTCCTAGCGGAATCGCGGTGATTTGGCGTGGCGTTGGAAGGAGGTTCGGCATGGATCGATCGTCGAACGATCGCAGTCGGGCGGCGCAGCGAGAACCGTGTGAGCTCGAGTTCGATGCCGGTACGCTGCTGCTGCGGGGTCTCGAACGCACCGACATCGATCGTCATTTCGACAATTCACTGTGGCGATTCGATGCCAGGGTCGGAGCGTTCCGCACCGATGCGATGCATTATGATTCCGTCCGGCAGACGCTCGATGGCCTCGCCGACCGGTCGCTGCGATATGTTGACCGGGTGCGGGAATGGGTTTCGATCGATTTTGCGGCCCGTTCGACAGAGGCCGTTGAAACAGTCTCGTTGCGGGACGACCAGTTGGCTGCGGTCGAAAGTTGGTTGAAAACACGTCGCGGGTGTGTCGTGATGCCGACCGGAACCGGGAAGACAGAAGTGGCGTTGCGGTTGATCGCCGCTTGCGGGCAGAGCGCGTTGATCGTTGCGCCGGTACGGGACCTGATGTATCAATGGCACCGCAGGATTCTGTCCCGTTTCGGGATCGATGCCGGAATTCTTGGCGACGGGATCTGCCGGGTGTCGCCGTTGACGGTGACCACTTATGACAGCGCCCAGATCCACATGCCGCGGATCGGCAATCGGTTCGGCTTGGTCGTCTTCGACGAATGTCATCATCTACCGGGGCCGGCGCGTCAGGATGCCGCGCGGATGTCAGCGGCCCCGTACCGCTTGGGTTTGACCGCCACGCCGGAGCGGGCCGACGGTCGCCATCAATTGCTCGACCCGTTGATCGGCGGGATCGTTTACTCACAACGATTGTCGCAGGCTCGCGGTAAAACGCTGGCCGATTACAACGTCCAACGAATCGCGATCGACCTGTCGGATGAAGAACGTCGGCGCTACAGCGACTTATCGCGGACGGTCCGCGATTTCGTCGTCAAGCGACGGCAGGAGGACCCCGGATTCGATTGGCCGGCGCTGTGCAACGAGAGCGGCGCGGACCCCGAGGCCCGGCGGGCGTTGCGGGCGTTTCATGCCAAGCGATCGATCGAGGACCGAGCCGAAGACAAACTGCGAATCCTGGAAGACCTGTTCCGGCTGCACGCCGGCGAACCGTTTTTGGTCTTCACCGGCACCAACGCGATGGCGCGAGACATTTCACGAAAGTTCCTGATCCCTTGCTTGCTCAGCCATTGTGGTAAACGGGAACGATTGGACATACTCCGCGGGGTGGAGCAGGGCGATTATCCCGGGATCGTCGCCAACCGGGTACTCGACGAAGGGGTCGATTTGCCCGACGTCAAGTTGGCGATCGTGATCGGCGGCAGCGGCAGTTCGCGCCAGGCGATCCAGCGGCTCGGTCGCGTGCTCCGCCGCAGCCGGTTCGGGGCCGCTACGATCTACGAGATCGTGACCCGTCAGACACGCGACGAAATTCGGTCTCGTCGCCGCCGCGATAACGATGCTTACCAACGCCGAGTCGATCCTGGAGTATGACGATGCGAGCCGCCGGGTGCGGCCCGATCGACTGCTGCGCCAAACGCATGGTCACTACTTGGACTACGCGGAGCGGATGTTGGCTTGCTACGCCCGCGGCGTCGGCCAGACACGCCGCGAACTGCATCGCGGGATCGAGTCGATTTGTGCGACGTTGGAAGATTGTCCGCTCCGCCGCGTTCGGGCGTTTTGTAAGTTGCTGGACGAAGTCTCGGTTTACGACACCGACCGTCGTGGTGGCGCCGCCAAGTTGCGGCGGCAGGTGTTTTTGCTCGCAGCGCCGTTGCACCCGTTGGTCACTCAGGCCGAAGGGCTGTTCGCGACCACGGAGGCCGATGCTAAACGGCGGATTGCGGCCGAACTCGGGATGACCTGGGAACAGATCGATCATCGCCTGTTCGCCGACGTGATCGAGTTCCAGCGACTCGATCGGTTCGACGGTTATCCCGACGCGGCGGCATTCTTGGCTCGTTATAACGTCGCCCAAACGCAGGCGGCGTTGTACCGCGCCGAGCGGTTGTCGGTCTGGTCGCGGACGGACCACAAATCGATCATTCGCTATGCCAAGTTGGCCCGTCTGATGCACGACATCGAACGGCAACGCAACGGATCCTATCTGTTCCGGTTCGACGGTCCGGCATCGATCCTGCGGCGTTCGACCCGCTACGGTGTCGCGATGGCGCGGTTGGTTCCGGGGTTGTTGTCGTGTCGCGATTGGCATGCGGTGGCGAAACTGCACGGCCCGCGGGGCAGACGGTACGCCTTGGAATTTTCCAGCGAAGACGGTCTCCGTTCGCCGGTCGTCGGGGCCAGCGATTTCGATAGCGACCTCGAAGCCGATTTCTTCGCAAGCTGGGGCGACGCCCCGCGGGACGGCTGGAAGCTGGAACGGGAACCCGAATTACTGCACCACGGCCAGACGGTATTCACTCCCGATTTCGCACTCGTCCACCAGGACGGTCGTCGCGTGCTGTTGGAAATCATCGGCTATTGGACGCCGGAATATCTCCTCTCCAAAGCTCAGGTATTGGCGCGATTTCGGTCGAGCAACTTGATCATCGCGATCGATCACAACGCCAGTTTCACCGTCCCGGCCGACTGTGGCGAGCCGATCCTGTTCCGCAAACGGCTCAAGCCCGAAGACGTCTTGGCCCGGCTGTGACTACAATCGCGATTCAGACGCGGCATCGTCCTCGACGGCGCTGGCTGTCTGTCCCTGATCTGCCCTCCGTCCGCTACCCGGTTGAACCCTGACATGCTTTCGCCGCCATCCCGCCTGACCGCCCTGATCCGCCAAGCCGATTCGTTCCTCTGCCGACTGCCTCTGGTCGGACTGTTGATCGTGATCGGTGCCGGAGAAATCGAGACTTTGGTTGCCGAAGAGGTCGACCCGCAGCGGTTCGAACGGACCGTCATTCAGAGCGGTTTGGTGCAACCGATGGAACTCGATATCGCCCCGGATGGACGGATTTTTTTGATCGAGATCGCCGGCAAGCTGAAGCTGATCGATCCGAGCAGCGGGCGAGCGGACGTGGTCGGCGAGTTGGAGGTCACCACGGCGCAAGAAAACGGCTTGATCGGCTTGGCGTTGGACCCCGATTTCGCCAACAACGGCTGGATCTACCTGCAGTATTCGCCGCCCGATTTTTCGGGCCAGTACATCAGCCGCTTCGATTTCCGCGACGATCGGCTCGACCTGGCGAGCGAGAAACGGTTGCTGTCGTTCGAGGAGCAACGGCGTGAGTGTTGTCACCATGCCGGATCGCTGGAGTTCGGCCCCGACGGGAATCTTTATATCGGCACCGGAGACAACACCAATCCGTTCAACGATTCGCAGGGCTACGCGCCGATCGACCAGCGCGAAGATCGTGGCCCTTGGGACGCCCAGCGGACCGCGGCGAACACGAAAAGCTACAACGGCAAGATATTGCGGATCCGGCCCGAGCCGGATGGAACTTACTCGATCCCCGATGGCAACCTGTTTCCCAAAGACGGGTCGATCGGACACCCCGAGATCTATGTGATGGGGTGTCGTAATCCTTGGCGGATCGGTATCGACCAGCAGACCGGCTACCTGTACTGGGGCGATGTCGGTCCCGATGCCGGCAGCGACGGGCCACGCGGTCCGCGAGGATATGACGAGATCAATCAAGCCCGCCAGGCCGGCAACTTCGGCTGGCCGCACTTCATCGGCGACAATTTCCCTTATGCCCTGGTCGACTTCAGCAGCGGCGAGATCGGCCCCAAGTTCGATCCGGCCGCTCCGCTGAATCGATCGGTGAACAACACCGGCAGCGAACGTCTGCCGCCGGCGCAACCGGCAATGATCTATTACCCCGGCGGGGAATCGGAGTTATTCCCCGAGGTCGGTACCGGTGGGCGAACTGCCTGCGCCGGACCGGTCTACCGGTTCGACCCCGAACTCGAATCGGAAACCAAGTTCCCCGCCGCCTATGACGGTGCCTTGTTCGCATTCGAATGGTCGCGGAATTGGATCATGGCGGTCCATTTTGACGACCAGGCGAATCTGGATCGGCTCGAGCGTTTCTTGCCCGAGACGACATTCACTCGGCCGATCGATCTTCAATTCGACGCCGGCGGTTCGCTGTACGTGATCGAGTATGGGGAAACCTGGGGCGTGAACCCCGACGCCCGCTTGGTGCGGCTCGACTACGTCCGCGGCAACCGGACGCCGGTCGCCGTCGCCAAGGTCGATAACGCCGTCGGCCGCGAACCGTTGTCGGTGCAACTTCGCGGCGACGAATCGTTCGACAAAGACGGCGATGATCTGACCTACCGATGGACCTTCGTCCGTTCGGGAGAGACCGAGTTGAAGCGATACCCGATCGCCGAGACGGCAGTTGCCGAGGTCACGTTCGATCAACCGGGCGTCTACACCGTGGAACTGGAGGTGACCGATCCGGCCGGGGCGAGTCACGTCTCTTCGTTGCCGGTGATCGTCGGCAACACGCCGCCGGAGGTCGTTTTTTTGGAGCCGCGTGATGGCGACTTTTATACGCCCGGAGAACCGATCCGGTATTCGTTGTTGGTCCGCGATCGCGAGGACGGGACGAGCGATTTCGACGAAGCCGAAGAGGAGGGTTGGCATCCGATCGAATCTCAAGCCCCGTCGCGGTTGTTCGTCGAAGCATCGGCGGTGGTCGACGACGAATCAGCGGCGAATGAGGCGCCCGGCCTGACGTTGATGAGAAAGAGCGATTGCTTCAACTGCCACGCGACCGGGCGGCGTCTCGTCGGCCCCAGTTTCGTCGAGATCGCCGAGAAGTATCGCAACGAACCGCACCAATTGGAAAAGTCGGCGGCGCGGGTCCGCACCGGCTCGACCGGCGTGTGGGGTAAGATCGGTATGTTGCCACACGAACAACACACCGAGGCCGAAGTGTTGCAGATGGTCGAGTATGTCTTTTCGGTGACAGCGGACAGCTCGAATCCGTCTGCCCAAGGGTTCAACAATGCGGTGGAGATCGGTGAACTGACCGGCAAAGTCCGATTGGAGGCGACCTATACCGACTTGGGACGCGGCGAGATCCCAAAATTGGTCGGCAGCGGGTCGGTGACGCTGCGGAGCCGGACGATGGAAGCCGAAGCGGCTGATCAATTCCAGGGGACGCAGCGACTCGGTTCGGACAATGCGAGCGGCAAGCATTTCATGGGCGCGATCAAGCACGGGGCGCTGCTGAGGTTCGACCAGATCCCACTCGACGGGCTGACCGCGATCGATATTCGCGTCGCCAGCGCCGGGGCAGGGGGGACGGTAGAAATCCGCCGCGGCGCCGTCGACGGCCCGCTACTCGGCTCGGTCGACGTCGAGGTCAACGGCAGCTGGGAAGATTTCTACGACAAGACAATCGAACTCGAACCGACCAGCGGCCGCGACGCGATCTTTGTCATCTTTAAGAACCCGAAGAATCGCGATGGGCTGATGAATATCGACTCGTTGACGTTTCGTTGATCCGTTCACTGCGGGTCGTCAGCGGCCGACAGACACCGGCCATCGCTGGTCGCTGAGTCGGTTGGCTGAGTCGGTCGCAGCGTCTTTTGGCGTCAAGCGATGATGTCGGCGATCGGTTTGCCGAAGTCGATCTCG